>JACPRY010000059.1 GCA_016193565.1 Armatimonadota bacterium | reverse complement strand
GCCCGCGGGAATCGGCGCGCCGCTGTACACGTCAAAGACCTCCACGCCCTCAAGCAGCGGACCGCCGGCCGCTCGGATGACGGCCTCTACCTGTGCGGCCGTGACGCCGGCATCGACAACAAGCGAGATGTCGCGCCGCACCGACGGAAATCGCGGCAGCGGTGCGAAGCGGGGCTGGAGCACCGCGCGCGCCAGGAGCGCATCGAGATTCACCTCAGCGACGCAGGTGCCGGCCGGCAGGTCAAGCTGCCGGATCACCTCTGGATGCAGTTCACCGAGCGTCCCGATCGTCTCCCCGGCGATGTCCAGTGATGCAGCCCGGCCCGGATGCAGCCACGGCCGTTGCGACGGTTGACACGCTGCTCCCGGCACGCGCAGCTCGCCGAGGAGCGATTCGATCGCCCCCTTCAGTGAATGATACATGACCGTCACCGCTTCGGAGGGGAGGTTCCACGTGCCGCGCATCTGGGTGCCGGTCATCAACACACCCAGCGCGCGACGCTCATGCGCGCCTTCCCCGTCCGGATGGAAGGTCCGGCCGACCTCAAACACCTGGATGTCCGTGACACGGTGGCTGGTGTTTGCGCCCGCGACATGCAGCAGGCCTGGCAGCAGCGTCGTCCGGAGCTGTACGTGATCCTCCACCATCGGATTGCGGATCGGCACGACGTTCCGGTACGGATGCCCTTGAGGCAGCCGCAGGGCATCAAGCGCAGCCGGACTCGTCAACGATACCGTCAGCACTTCGGTGAGCCCGACCCGGATGAGCGCATCGCGCACGGCCCGCTCGGCTTCAATGGATGGCGCCCACGAACCCTGCGCCGTGATCTCGACCGGCATCGTCTCCGGGATGCGGTCGTAGCCATAGTGCCGCGCGACTTCCTCGACCAGATCTTCTTCCCGCTCAACGTCTCGACGGTACGAGGGGACGACGACGCGGGCGATACGCTCGGCGACCTTGACCGAGAACCCAAGGCTTCGGAGGATCGCCACACCTTCGTCCATCGGCACGTCCATTCCCAGCAGCCGCGAGACGCTCGGCCACCGGAGCTGCACCTGCCGGAGCGGCACCTCCCCGACGTTGATGTCGACAAGTCCGCGGAGGACCCGTCCACCGGCAAGTTCCTGGATCAGCCGGATGGCCCGGGTTGATGCGGCGGGGACGCCCGCGTAATCGACACCGCGCTCGAAACGGGCGCTGCTCTCCGTGCGCACGCCCAGCCGCTTGCTCGTGCGGCGGATCATCGCCGGCTGCCAGACGGCGGCCTCCAGCAACACCCGATGGGTCGACGATGTAATCTCGCTCGACGCGCCGCCGATAATGCCCGCGATGCTGGTCGCGCGAGCGCCGTCGGCCACGACGAGTGTCTGCGGATCGAGCTGCCGCTCGACACCGTCGAGGGTCACCAGAGGCTCACCGCGGTGGGCCTGGCGGACGATCAGACGTCCGTCCTGGAGGCGGTCGTGGTCGAACGCATGCATCGGCTGACCCGTCTCGAGCATCACGTAGTTGGTCACATCCACGATGTTATTGATGCTGCGGATCCCGCAGGCCTCGAGCCGGCCGGCGAGCCACGCCGGGGACGGTCCAACCTTCACCTCAAGGATCATGCGCGCGGTGAAGCGGGGGCAGAGCTCGCGGTCGTCGACGTGCACCCGGGCGAGTTCCATCGCCGGGACGGCCTCCTCGACGGGCACGCCGGCGGGCGGCCGGACCGAGGTCCGCGCGGCCGCGGCCAGTTCGCGCGCGACGCCGAGGTGGCTCATCAATTCGCCTCGGTTGGCTGCGATCTCGAGGTCGAATACTGCATCATCGCGTCCGGTCCGCTCGACACCCTCCACGCCGAGACCGAGCCACGAGAAACGCTCTTCGAGCTCATCGATGCTATACGGGATGTCGACGTACTCTCGCAACCACGAGACCAGCACTTTCATCCGTCCAGCCCCTTCGCGTTACCGCGTTGTCGCGTTACCGCGTTACCGTTGGTTAGAACTGTTCGAGCATCCTCAGATCGTTATCCCAAAAGAGCCGGATATCCGGGATGCCGTACCGGACCATGACCTGGCGGTCGACGCCCAGTCCGAACGCGAATGCCGTGTAGCGCTGCGGGTCAATGCTCGCATACTCCAGCACGCGCGGGTGGAACATCCCGCAGCCGCCGAGTTCCATCCACTCCTCATTGAAATACACGTACAGCTCGGCGCTCGGCTCGGTGAAGGGGAAGTAGCCGGGCACGAATTTGGTTTTCGTCTGCGGCCCGAACAGCTGTCGCGCGAAGGACGAGAGCACGCCCTTCAAATCAGCCATCGTGATCCGCTCGCCTACCATGAAGCCGTCGACCTGGTGGAACACCGGCATCCGCTTCCAGTCCGGGGCGTCCCGGCGATAGCATCGGCCGGTGGTCAGGATCCGCATCGGCGGCTTCCGGCCGATCATCACCCGGGCGTCCACCGACGTCGTCTGCGTGCGCAACAGGATCTCGTCAGAGATGTAAAATGAGTCCTGCGCGTCACGGGCGGGATGATCGCGCGGGATGTTCAGTCGCTCAAAATTGAACTCTTCCGTTTCGATCTCGGGCCCCTCGACAATCTCGAAGCCCATGCCGTGGAAGATGCGCTGCACCTCCTCCAGGGTGCGCGTCAGCACGTGCAGGCGTCCCAGGATCCTGCGGCGGCCGGGCAGGGTCACGTCAGTCGCCTCGGACGCCAGTCGCTTCGTTAGAGTGACGCCGGCAAGTTCAGCCGCCCGGGCGTCAAGCGCCGCCTCGAGGCGGGCGCGGACCTGGTTCAGTTGATCTCCGACGCGGGCGCGCTCCGCCGACGGCAGCGAGGGTACCTCACGGAACATCGCAGGGAGCTTCCCTTTGCGCCCCAGATAGGTTCGGCGGACCTCCTCGAGGGCGTTCAGATCATCCGCGGCGCGAATAGCACGTTCGCCTTCTGCACTTATCTTCTCGACATCGTGGGCCGTAATCATATGTCTCCTCTGAAAAACAAAAACCGCCGTTCGTCCAAGGACGAAAGCGGCGCTTCCGTGGTACCACCCTGCTTCCAACCCTGACTACCGTTGAAGGTTGAAGGTTGTAGGTTGAAGGAGAACCTCCAACGACTGGTTGGCTCTCTTGCCCGATATCGGCGGGACCCGACCCGTATTACTCCGCTGAGATTGAATGCCGCGACCTCCAACCTTCAACATTCAACCTTCAACGTTTCTTGGGTGGCTCTGGAGCGAACTTCCCCTGCCCGCGTCCCGGAAAGGCTTGCAGCCGGCGGCCTTCCCTCTCTCTCGGGGCAGCTCAGGGTACTCCTCTCCCTCGTCGCCCTGCGTGCTATTCAGTTGAGTGAAATCACTCCGCCCAGCTTCACCAGTGCCATCCACCGCCGGTACGCCAGGTATGCCCAAATCGAACCGGTGGCTTCAAACACCCGCCAGAAGATTTCCGGTGGCGACGTCATCTACCCGAACCCCCCGATCCTGGAGCGTTCCGTTGACGGTCTGCGCACTCACCGTTAGCAGAAAGTATATCACGAAAGCGGGACGATTCACGATTCACGATTCACTATTCACTGAAAGAGTTTGACGTATTCGTCCCTCAGCGGGTGGAAGGCGTCGAGCACGAGGCAGATCGTGTTCTTCGTCTCGGCGCCGTGGGGGACGTTTGAGGGGATGAGGTAGACATCGCCTTCGCGGAGTGTGCGCCGATCTTCTTTGATCCAGAGCTCCAGCTCGCCTTCCAGGACAATCCCAATCTGCTCGTGGGGATGCTGATGCGTCGGCACGATGGAATGGGGCTCGAAGCGGACAACGCCGAACATCAGCTTGTCACCAGGCAGCACGCGGAGGTGAACGCCTTTGAACACTTCGCGCTCGGGCAACCCTGTCGAGATGATCGAATCTGGGATGGCTCATCCCGATCCTTCCCTGACCTTCTCCGGCGATCGGTGAGCGTTCCCTCCGATCGCGCGACGGGCTTCGTAGAGCAGGAGGCCCGCGGCCACAGCGACGTTCAATGACTCAGCGCGCCCATACAGCGGAATTCTGACCATTGCGTCCGCGGACGCCCTCCATGCGGGATTCGCACCCTGACCTTCGTTCCCGAGCACAATCGCCAGCGGGGGCCGGTAGTCCGCTTCCGCGTAGTCGATGGTCCCTGCCTGATCCGCAACGAGGACCTTCACGCCCGCCGCCCTGAGCCGCGCCTGGATCATTGCGGCCTCGCGTTCTACCACCGGCAGATGGAAGATCGAACCCATCGTCGCCCGGAGCGTCTTGGGATTGAAGGGGTCCGCCGACCCCCCCGTCACCACAACCCCCGAGGCGCCGGCGGCGTCCGCGATCCGGATGATGGTGCCGAGATTGCCGGGATCTTGAACGCGGTCGGCGACGACGAGCAGCAGGTCACGCGCATCCAGCCACTGATCCACTGATGCGTGCGGCTGTTCGACCACCGCGAGGATCCCCTGCGGGGTCTCGACAGCGCTACAGGCTTCGATGACGTGGCGCGATGCCGGCATGAGCCGGACCTGGGCCGCCCGGGCCCGGTCGACCAACGCCAGGACGCGGGGATCTGTCGCCGCTGCATCGTGGAGGAGTAGTTCGACCCGCAGATCTGAGGAGAGCACCTCCTCCACCATGCGGATTCCCTCCACGACGAACCGGCCCTCCGCTTCCCTCGCGTCGCGGCGCGCAAGATCTTTGATGCGCTTGACGAGGGGGTTCTTGGTGGAGGTGATGACGGCGGTCAGAGGACCGACTCCAGGCGCGTCAGCTGGGCCTTATCGCCCACGACCACCAGCACGTCTCCCTGTTTCAGTTGGGTCTCACTTGGCGGGGTCACGAGGATCTGGCTGTCGCGCTTGATGAGGAGGACGTTCACGCCGGTGCGTGTCCGCAGGTCCAGATCGGCCAGCGTCCGTCCCTGCACCTTCGGGCTCACGCTGACCTCCTCGACCATGAACCCGGGCGACAGCTCGAGCAGATCCACGACGTTCCTGCTCGCGAGGCTCCGGGCCAGCCGCACCGCGCTGTCGCGCTCAGGGTAGACGACTTGATCGGCGCCAACCTTCTCCAGCACGCGCCCCTGCAGCTCGTCCACGGCCTTGCTGACGACCCTCTTGCAGCCGATTTCCTTGAGGATGAGGGTCGTGAGGATGCTTTCCTGGACGCCGGCGCCGATCGCGACGATCACGGCGTCGAAGTTCGTGATCCCGACGGCGCGCAGCGCTTCCGAGTCGGTCGAGTCGATCTGCACCGCGTGCGTGCTGAAATCCGCGACGCGCCGCAGCGCGTCTTCGTGCTTGTCCATTGCCAGGACGTGATGCCCCATTTCAAACAACGTCCGGACGACTGCGCTGCCAAACCGTCCGATCCCGATCACCGCAAAATCCATCGACGCGCCTCGCAATCCGGCTCGCGGCCGGTAAGATTATCCGACGTAGATCCGTTCCTCCGGGTACCTGAAGTTCGCCGGCTGCTGGTGCCTCGTCAGCGAAAACGCGACGGTCAGCAACCCCACGCGTCCGGTGAAGATGGTAAGCATGATGATGATCTGGCCAATGGTGCTGAGGGAAGGCGTGAGGCCGGTCGAGAACCCGACCGTGCCGAATCCCGATACCACTTCAAAGAGGGCGTTGATGAAATCCACCTGTTCGACAAACGACAGCAGCGTTCCCGCGGTCACCACAAACGCCACCGCCCCCAGGGCGATCGTCACCGCTTTGTAGATCACCACTGGGGGGAGGCGCCTGCGGAACAGCTCAGGATCGGGGCGGCCGCGCAGCATGGACAGGATCACGGCCATCGGCGCGACGAACGTCGTCGTCTTGATGCCCCCGCCGGTGCCGCCGGGCGATGCACCGATGAACATCAACGCGATGATCAGCATGAGCGATGGATCGCGCAGCTGGCCGATGTCGAGGGTGGTGAACCCGCCGGTGCGCGGTGTGACGCTTTGAAACAGGGCGGCCAGGACGCGCTCACCTGCCGGGAGAGCGGCCAGCGTCGCCCTGTTGGAGAATTCGAGCAGCAGGACCAGCCCGGTGCCGAGGGCGATCAGCGCCACCGTCGTCGTGAGCACGATTTTCGCGTGGAGGCTGAGACGCCTGGGCGAGGACAGGCCGTGCAGGACCGTGAACCCGAGACCGCCGATGATGATCAGCAACATGATGGTGAGGTTCACGGGCAGGTCAGCGACATAGCGGGTGAAGCTGCGGAATCCGCCCATGAGGTCGAAGCCCGCGTTGTTGAACGCCGAGATGCTGTGGAAGATCCCAAAGTAGATCCCGCGAGCGACGCCGAACTCAGGCACCCAGCGGAGCGTCAGCAGCAGAGCCCCGACCGCCTCAATGGCCAGCGTGATCAGCACGACGCTGCGCGTGAAGCGCACGACGCCCCCAACGGTATACAGGTTTTGGGCTTCCTGCAGGACGAGCCGTTCCCGCAACCCGATCCTCCGGCCCACGGCCATCGCCATCAGCGTGGCCACCGTCATGTAGCCGAGGCCGCCGAGCTGGATGAGGATCATGATGACGATCTGACCGAACAGCGAGTAGTGCGTGGCCGTGTCGACAACGACAAGTCCGGTGACGCAGGTCGCCGACGTGGCGGTGAACAACGCGGTCAGAAACGGCGTGGGCTTGCCGCTGGCGGCGGCGACAGGCAGTGTCAGCAGGACGGCCCCTCCCAGGATCATCAGCGCGAACCCCGCGATGATCGTCTGCGAGGGATTGAGCTCAAGGCGGGCCAGTGCCGACCGCTTCTGCAGGACCAGCGCTCGGGCCATGGGACTACCGCTTCTCGAAACTCTCCTTCGCCCTGGCGACGAGCTCCACGAACGCGGCGTCGTCACGAGCCGCGAGGTCGGCCAGCACCTTCCGGTTGACGGTGATCCCGGCCTTGCGGAGCCCGCTGATCAGCCGGCTGTAGGACACGCCGTTGGTGCGGGCGGCAGCATTGATCCGCGCGATCCACAAGCGCCGGAAGTCGCGTTTGCGCTGGCGCCGGTCACGGGTGGCGCGCGCGAGCGCGCGCACGACATACTGATTGGCCACCTTGAACCAGCGGCTCTTCGCGCCCTTGAACCCGCGCGCGAGCTTGAGAATTTTCTTGTGCCGCCGGCGAACCGTGATCCCGCGCTTCACTCGAGCCATCGGTCTTCACCCTCTATCGGTATGGAAGGAGACGTTCCAGCCGGCGCCGGTCATGGGGATCGACGGCGGTCTCCTTCGCGAGCGACCGCAGCCGGCGGGGCGACTTACTGATCTTCAGGTGGCCGGCCATCTGCCGCCCCCGGCGCAGTTTGCCGCGCGCCGTGATCCGGATCCGCTTGGCGGTACCCTGATGTGTCTTGGCTTTCCCCATTGTCGCGCCCCCGAACTATCCCCGCTTTGGCGTGAGGATCATGATCATGTTGCGGCCTTCAAACATGGGCGGTTTCTCCACCACGCCGACTTCCGAGACCATCTCGGACAGCCGCGCGAGGAGGTTCTCGCCGGCCTTCGGGTATGCCATTTGGCGTCCGCGGAACCACACCGAGACGCGCACCTTGTTGCCGTCCTTCAGGAACTCGAAGACGTGACGCGCCTTTACCTGGAAGTCGTGCTCGCCGACGTTCGGGCTGAGGCGCATGCCCTTGATGTCTCCGCCCCGATGGTGCGTGCCGCGGCTCTTCTTATGCTGCTCGTACTTGTACTTGCCGTAGTCCATGATCCGGACGACCGGCGGCTGCGAGTTCGGCGCGACCTCGACGAGATCGAGTTCGGCCTCCGCTGCTTTCGCCAGCGCGTCGCGCACGGCCAGTACACCCAGCTGTTCGCCCTCCGCCCCGATTACCCGGACTTCTCTCGCCCGGATCCGTTCGTTCACTCGTGGTTCTCGTTCGATGCTTCTCACGCTCCTATTTGACGCTTACCTTCCCGTATCAATCGTGCAAACTCAGCACAACCACCACTGATAGAACAGAAAGAGGATGGCAGTTGCCACCCTCCCGGCAGGATCTCTAGTTACCGTCGGTGTCGACCGGCGCGACCTGGGGTCGGCCGGTGAGAAGCAGATGGCTTCTGCTTTGGTCGAGCACAACAGCGCCGAGTATAGCATACGCGCGCTCACAGCGTCAACGCGAACACGCTACACTTCCTCACGGAGAATATCCAGGGTCGCCTCGAGGGTCTTGATCCTGAGCTTATAGTCGCTGATCAGGCGCTTCTTGTTTTCCGAGGCTTGAAACCGTTCGAGGATCGCCAGGTCGTCCACGTCGCCGTCGGCCGGTTTGATCTCGCCCAGCATCAATCCGACGTCGCGCCTGTAGCGGTCGATCGTCCGCCGGATGTGGGCGATCGTCTGGAAGGGCTTCTCGCGTCGGTGCGGCATGGGTGTGTGTGTGGTGCGGTCAGCCGGCAACGGCCTGCGTGGCGGCACGTGAGACGGCGTCGATCGCGCGATCCACCGCCTGCGTCGTGACGTGCCGGTGCGTCACGAGCCGGACCGTGTGAGGGCCGGAGGGCAGCGCCAGCACGCCTTCGCGCCTCATCCTGTCTGTAAACTCGGCCGCGCCGCCGAGTCTCGGGCTGACCTCGAGCAGCACCATATTGGTGCGCACGTGAGGCAGGTTGACCGATAGACTGGAGATCCCGGCGAACCCCTCTGCCAGCCGGCGTGCATGGGCGTGATCTTCCGCTAGGCGGTCGATCATGGTTCGCAACGCGACCACGCCGGCGGCCGCGATGACGCCGGCCTGCCGCATCCCGCCGCCGACCATCTTGCGAAACCGTCGGGCCCGAACGATGAATTCGGCGCGACCGGTAAGGACAGATCCGACGGGCGCCGAGAGTCCCTTGCTCACGCAAAACATCACGGAGTCGCTCTGGCGTACCAGGGCCTTCGCGGGCACGCCGAATGCGACCGCGGCATTGAAGATCCGCGCACCGTCGAGATGGACGGCGAGCCCGAGTTCGTGGGCCGCGTGGCAAATCGCGTCCATCTCCTCGGGACCAAACGGGATCCCCCCCGCGCGGTTGTGGGTATTCTCCAGACACAGCAGTCTGGAGGGGGGGTAGTGAACGTTGGGAGCTCTCACGGCGGACCGCAGCTGCGCTGGCGCGATGTACCCCAGCGTCCCGGCGATCGTCCGCGGGAACACACCGGCGACGGCGGAAATCGCCCCCACCTCGTTGAGGTAGGTATGGGACTCGGCCTCCAGCAACACCTCATCGCCCTTCTGGGTGTGCGTCATGACCGCGACCAGGTTGGCCATGGTGCCGCTGGGGACGTACAATCCAGCCTCCTTCCCCAGCAAAGCTGAGGCCAGGTCCTCAAGTTCGTTCACGGTCGGGTCCTCGCCGAACACGTCATCACCGACCGCGGCCTCAGCCATGGCCCGGCGCATCGCGTCCGTCGGTTGGGTCACCGTATCGCTGCGCAGATCGATGAACTCCATTCGAGCCCCCTCGGAAAATGGACGAAGGTCGAACGTCGAAGGTCGAACATCGACAACACCCTTCTGTTTTCCTCGACCTTCGACCTACGACCTTCGACCTTCGCGAGTTATTCGGTGGTCCTGGCGGCCTGGTAGAGCGCGATGCCTTTGTTCGCGATCGCTGAGGAGACGACGCCCATGATGAACAGCAGGGCGCCCTTGTACACCAGGGTCGCCGGCAGGTTCAGCAGGCGAGAGAGCCCGCTTGCCTGGGCCGCCGCGATGAGATCGCGGTAGGCGAGTACGAAGACACCGATCAGCATCACCACGCCGATGAGGAAGACGATGAGGCCCAGCGACTTGCCCACGGCGTCGGCGGGTCGGATCTCCGTCATCGATTCTTGCATGGCGTTTGTTTACCCCACCCTCGCATGACGTAACGCGGTCGCGCAGAGGCAGGTGCGCTCGGCTGGAATCGCCGGCATCATCCGCAGGATCAGCTCCCGCAGCCGCGCCGTGTTTTCTCGGAACTTCACCAGCACCTCCTGGGCGGTCACCGGCGCCGCCGTCGGATCCCCTTCCACCCCGACGTCATAGTCGGTGATCAGCGACAGGTTGACGTAACACAGCTCGAGCTCCCGCGCCAGCGCGCACTCAGGGTACTGCGTCATGTTGATGACTTCCCAGCCCTGAGCGCGGAACCAGCGGCTCTCCGACTTCGTCGAAAAGCGCGGCCCCTGGATCACCACGACGGTCCCGCGTTCATGGAGCCGCCACTCAAGCCGTCTTGCGGTCTCGATTGCCCCCGCCCGCAGCGTCGGGCAGTACGGTTCGGCCATGCTCACGTGCGCGATGACCGGACCGTCGTAGAACGTGTCCCTTCGGGCGCTGGTACGGTCCACGTACTGGTCGCAGATCACAAGATCGCCAGGCCGCACGTGGGGCTGCAGGCTTCCCGCGGCGCACGGCCCGAGAATCCGGGTGCAGCCCAGCGCCTTCAACGCGTAGATGTTCGCGCGATAGTTGATCCCGTGGGGCGGCAGGTCGTGATGCCGGCCGTGGCGGGGGAGAAACGCCACGGCTCGACCGGCGACGACCCCGAGCGTGACGACGTCGCTGGGCGGGCCATACGGGGTCTCAACCAGGCGCTCCTCCGCGCCCTCGATGAGGCTGTAGAACCCACTCCCTCCGATGACCCCTATTTCTGCACTAGCCATGCGGCGACTCACACTTTCTGCACTAGCGAAGCGACTCCTTGCGCAGCGCCGCTTCCTCCGCCAGCGCAGGCAGAATGTGGCCGGCGCGCCCGCGCAACACAACGGTGGCGAGATTATCCAGCGGTGTGGGCTCGTCGTTGACGAGAACGACCGGAGCGCCGCGCCTGGCCGCCACCCCGGGCAGCCACGCCGCGGGCGTCACCGCGAGCGTTGACCCCGCGACCAGCAGGAGATCAGCCTCCGCGCAGATGGCTTCGGCCTCGTGGTAGGCATCGAGCGGCAGCAGTTCCTCAAACAAGACGACGTTGGGTTTGACGCGACGGCCGCATCGCCCGCACGTCGGCACCCTGCCCTCCTCGAGCGCCTCTGTCACGATCGTGATGGGACCGACCCAGCCGCAGTCTGGGCACGCGGCTTCGCGGAGATTCCCATGCAGTTCGATGACGCGTCGGGATCCTGCCGCCTGATGCAATCCATCCACGTTCTGCGTGACCACCGCCACCAGCATCCCTGTGGCCTCCGCTTCAGCCAGGGCGCGATGGGCCGGATTGGGCTTTGCGCCGGCGAGCATCGCCAGCCGGGTGCGGTAGAACGCGTAGAACTGCTCGGGATCGCGGCGGAACGCGGTCAGTGACGCAACTGCCAGAGGATCAACGTTTGCCCACAGGCCGTGCGGCGAGCGGAAATCGGGAAGCCCCGACTCCGTGCTGACGCCCGCTCCCGTGAGCGCCACACCGCGCCGGGCCTTCGCGAGGAGGTGGGCGGCCCGCTCGATCTCGCGCATCGACATCGCGCCTTCGCGTTATCGCGTTACCGCGTTACCGCGTTACCGTCAGTAGGCTTGCTCAAAGAGATCGACGATATCGTCGTAGGTCGTGGGACGTGGGTTGACCAGCACGTTCCCGCTCTTCATCGCGTCCGTCGCGAGAGCCGGAATGGCGTCTCGGGTGACGCCGACCTCTCGCAGGTGCTCCGGAATCCCCACATCTCGGCTCAGCCGCTGCACCGCCTCGACTGCCCTCTCCGAGGCGCGCTCCGGAGGCATCCCGTCGACCTCCTCGCCCATCGCATCTGCAATCGGCGGATACGTCCCCAGGCAGGAGCGCAGGTTCCACGCCATGACGTATGGGAGCAGGATCGCATTCGCGACGCCGTGCGGGACGTCAAAGAGCGCACCGAGCGGATGGGACATCGCGTGCACGTTGCCCAGCCGGGTGCGCGTGAACGCCATCGCTGCCATCGTGCTGCCCAGCAGCATCGTGCTGCGCGCCGGGAGATCGCTTCCACGCTGGTACGCGGTGCGCAACGCGCCGCCGATGAGGCGGATCGACTCCATCGCCAGCGCCTTCGCGATGGGGTTGGGGGTGGTGTTGATGAAGCACTCGATGCCGTGCGTCAGCGCGTCCATGCCGGTGGCGGCCGTCAGGGGCTTGGGCATCGAGATCGTCAGCTCTGGATCGCAGATCGCCACCTGCGGGACCAGGAACGGGCTGCCGATCGTCATCTTGAACCTGCGCTGCCGGTCGGTGATCACCGCGAAGACCGTCACTTCGCTGCCGGTCCCCGCCGTGGTCGGAATGGCCACGCTGGGCACGACCGGACCGGGCACCTTTCCGATCCCCTCGTAATCGCGTACCCCTCCGCCGTGCGCGGCCAGCACCGCGACCACCTTTGCCACGTCCATCGAGCTGCCGCCGCCCACGGCCACAACAAACTCCGCATCAGACTTCCGGTACAGCGCATGCGCGGCTTCCACGGTTTCGACACTCGGGTTGGGCTCGACGCTCGTAAACGCGTCGGACGACACGTGCGCGTCGCGCAAAAAACCCAGCACGCGATCCAGGATTCCCGCCTTGGCGATGCCGGAGTCTGACACGACCAGGGCGCGCCGTCCGAAACCGGCGATCAGGTCTGGAAACTTCCCGACGGCTCCGGCGCCAAACGTCAGGCGTGCGGGCGCCTCGAATGTAAACAGGTCCGCCGTCACAGCTATTCCCCTCGCCCTTCGTCCTTCGTCTCGGCCTCATCACGCGTCGCTTTGAGCCGCGCAATGTACAGTTTCGCGGCGGCTTCCATGGATTCCGACGACGCGTGCTCCTCCGGCTCGACCAGTTTCCACCGGTCGGCTGCGGCGTATCGGCGCTCTTCCTCGAGTTCGTCCGCGGTCGGCTGAGCTCGCAGGCGCGCGGTCACCACTCCGACCAGTATCATCAGGTGATGCCCGATCGCCGGAATCCGCCTCAGCACGATCTCGCCCACAAAAGCGCCCAGCGCCGCGGCAACAAGCGGCGGCCAGACATCCGCGGTGCGGCGTCCAGACCGCGAAGGCACCATCGCGTCTGTGGGATCTTCGATCACCTTGCCTCCGGTCGCCTCGGCGATCCGCAGCAGCGTGCCGCGGTCGGCGGTGAGGTCTTTGAGCTCACGGGAGTATGGGATGACGAACCCTGTGGTCCGGACGGCCGCAAACCCGGGGCCGCGCGCGGTCACGGTCACCGCGTACGTGCCGGATCGTTGGAGCGGCAGGACCGCTTCGTACCGTCCGCTCGCAGACTGCATCACCGCGAGCGGACCCGCAGTCGCCGACGGGCCCGCAACACGGCCCTGCACGGTTAGACCATCGATGGGCTCGCCCGCGGGCGTGAACGCATCGACGATAAGCGCCGTGTCCGCTGTCCCCGGCTCCAGCGTGACGGTGAGACCGCCGCTGTCTTCACGCGCGACCCAGCGCACCAATCGCGACCAGAAGCGGGCGAGGTCCGGCCAGGCCATCCACTCCACGGCCCACCTCGGCGCCGCATCAGAGGTGAACGCGATCGCGCGGCCGAGCCCAAACTGCCACGCGGCCAGGATCGGATCGTCCTGCGTTGAGATGAGGTGCAGCGACGCCGCCGGCTTCGGTGCGGTCGCAATGTAGCCGCGGAGTGACGGGGGCGTGAGATCTTCAACGAGGTCCGTCCGGACGGTCTCCGGCACAAACCGCTCTTCGACGATATAGGCGCGCGAGGCCAGCAGCGCTTCCGCCGTCAGGATCTGTGGAATCGAGTAGACATCTCGGGCATGGTAGAAGCGCCCGCGACCCCACCGCGACACGTTCTCCATGATTTGCCGGTCCGCATCCGCGCCGATGGCCACGGACGACACCGTAATCTTGTCCTGGGCCATGCGCGTCACGAGCCCCCGGAAGTCCCCGGGATCGGTCTGCCCGTCGGAGAGCACGATCACGTGGCGCACCTTCGCCTGCGAGCGAGCCAGGTACGCATGCGCCATCGCGAGCGCCGGATGCATGTTCGTCCCACCGCCGGCCTGGACGCGCGCGACCTGGGCAAGGATCTGATCCCGGAAGCGCGCCTGCGTCGGGCGGACGAGCCAGCGGGACTCCTGATCGAATCCGACGACGCCGATGATATCCCGCTCGCCGAGCAGATCGATCACCGACTGTGAGGTCTCTTTGGCGAGCTCGACCTTGGCGATCTGCTGGCCGAAGCTCCCCATGCTGCCCGACGTATCGAGGACGATCACAACGGCCATCGACGGAATCGCCAGCCGGTGCCGCACATCCATCGAGACCGGCAGGACATCCTCGAGCGGCGTCCGCGCGTACCCGCCGATCCCAAAACTCTGCAGCCCGCCGATGGCCACGAGCCCGCCGCCGAGTACAGCGACGTAGTCGCGAAGCGCCGCCATCTGCGCGCGCGAGAGAATCGTCGCCGGGACGTCGTCGAGCACGATGGCGCTCACGCCGCGGTAGCCGGGAGCCGCAGCCGGCAGCGACTCCGGCGCGATGGCGGACACCCGGATGCCCTGCGCGCGCAACGCCGCCGCAACCACGCCCGGAGTGCGGGCGACATACCAGACGATCGGCGCGCCGCGCACCGACACGACCGCAGAGGCGCGGTTGTTCGCCGCGGTGCCGTCCGGCGATGCCGCGATCGTGGCGGTGTAGGTCAGGAGTCCTTCGGTGCGGGCCCGCCGCTCAAGGGTCACGATGGTGCGGCCCTCGCCGACTGCCAACATCCGCTGCGCAATGGTCGCGTCGTCTTCAGCCATGCGGAGGCGGACCTGGGAAGGGACTGTGGCGATGACCGCGATGCGTACGGGGAATCGTTCCCCGACACGGACCTCCGCCGGCGCCGTCACGTCTTCCACCAACACTTCAGCCGAATGCTGCGGCTGGAGCGGAACAACAGAGACTTCGATCTCCTGGCTCCGCGCGACCGTCAGGGCGGCGTCGAGGTCGCCGCGGTTGGCATTGCCGTCGGTAAGGAGGATGATACGCCGCTGTCCTGCTTCCGGCATGGCCGCGATCGACGCCAGGATCGCCCGGCTAAGGTCCGTCGCCTCTCCTGCCGTCTGTGCCGCGGCGGCAAGCTTCGGATGGGCCGAGGGGATCTCATCGATGAACGCATCCGCGCCAAAGATGACCACGCCGATGCGGTCGCCGGAACGGCGGCGCGCCGCGGCGTCGCGCATGAATGCCAGGGCCTGCTGCCTGGCCTGAGGCCCGATGCTGTCGGAGAGGTCAACGGCAAAAACGACTGTCTGAGTGCCGCGGAGGCCCAGGACCTGCGGTCCCGCGAGCGCAACGATCAACACAGCGATCGCCAGCAGCCGCAGCGCGAGCGCGGTCCTGGGCGCGCGCCGCCGTCGTGCCGCCAGCGTCGTGACCAGCAGCAGCACCAGCAGCGCCAGCACAAAAGGCGTTGAGAACCGGATCAATGACATAGCAGCCCTACCCTGAGGTCGGCCGCAGTGCCCGGCCGGATGGTCTCGCGCGCCGGGACGGTGTCGCTCGCGGCAGCGTGCGCAGCCAGAGCAGCCATTCAAGACACAGCAATGCGACGGCTGCGCCGATGAGCAGCGGCCAGATCGAGACCGCGCGGTCCACGGCGGCGCGTGCGGTCTGCGTCGCCGACGAGGGCGGCGTGTGCGGAGCGATCTCGGATTCCGCCGCCGGCACGCTCACAACGAACTGCCGGCGCTGCCGTCCTTGCAGCGTGTACAGCCCTGCACGATCGAGCGACGGCACCGTGAAGACGCCGTCGCGCGCCACCAGAGCGCGCGCGAGGCCGGCTGGATCAATGAGACGCGCCTCTCGTTCGCCTCGAGCCGTCACGACAAGCGGCTGTCCGGCTTCAAGGACAAGCGCAGGGCCCGCAAGCCACTCAAGCGCATTGCTGAGCAGGATCGGAAACGCCGGGTGGAGCGCGAGATCGGTGTTCGTGAGCGAAAACCCGAGGATGACGGCGCGAATCCCGCTGCCCGTGTAGGCCCAGAGGAGCGGCACCTGTCCTTCGGCCAGCACCTCGCCGCCGGCGGGCCGCAGGTTGAGCGTTTCGGCAATCTGCACGCTGCTGAGATCGACGTAGCGAAGCACGGGGTGTCCGCGCCGCCAGCGCAGGGTGACCGGGTTCCGCACGATACCGTCGACCGCGACAGGGAGGTTTGGCGCCGTGGTCCCGATGAGCAGGTAGTTTCCCGGGGGCAGCGATACCGGCGGCGTGCCGTTCAGGATTACTACGTCCGCCAGTGTCAGCGTCTCGGGAGTGATCCGTGGGACGCTCAGACGAGCGGCCTCCGCCGCGGCAAGTGCTTCGTCAAGAGCGCGGTCTGTTTCCCCGACGACCAGCACGCGTGGCCGCGCCCGACCTGCGATGCCGTAAGCGGTGTTGTCGGCGGTCAGAAAATCCTGGACCAACACCTCCGCTTTGATCGCGCCGTCACCGTTCACCACAGCGGTAGAAACCGCGGTACCGTGTGCAGGTACGGAGACGCGAGCGCTCACGACGCGCCGGCCGTCGAGCGAGATGCTGAGCGGCACCTGTTCGGCCTGAGCACCGGTGTTCCCGATCTGGACCACGACGTGCGTGCCGCCCGGCACAGGCTCGGCGTGAACGCGCGTGATCCCGACGTTTCTGGATTCCCTGCCAACGATGACGTACTCAACTCCGGCGACCGGAGAAGTCCTCTCCTGACTGCCGTCGGTGAACACGACGACGCGAGATGTGGCGGGGCCGCCAGCCGGCCGCTGCGCAAGAGCCAGCCCGATGGCCTGATGTACGGCGGCCGGACCGTCGGTGGGCTGCAGGCGGCTGAGCGCCGTAAGAGCGGCGTCACGATTGGTCCACTCCGCGGCGATCGCCGGTCTCGCTCCCGCTCCAATGACCATGACAGGTCCGCGGACCGATTGCATCCGATCGAGCGCCCGGCGACGGGCCGCTTCAAATCGAGACGGCGCCACGTCGGTCGCCTGCATGCTCGCGGAGAGATCGATGACGAACACCGTGGCCTCCCCCCTGCCCGCGGCAAGACGCATCTGTGGCTGGGCGAGTGCCAGCGCGGCCGCCGCGACGGCCAGCAACTGCAGCAGGAGCAGCACGCTGCGCTCGAGCCGGCGGATCGGGAGCTGGGCGGCGAGGTCGCGCCTGGTGCGCTGCCAGAGCAGGATAGAGCTTACCGGCATCGGCTCACGCCGTGAGCGGAGCATATAGAGCACGATGATGAGGGGCAGCAGCAGGAGGAGCCACAGCGCGGCGGGAGCGGCGAAGCGTACCGCGTTCACTGCACCAGACCTCCTGTGCGCAATTCCCGCAGCACCAGGTCCTCAAAGGGCACCGATGTCGTCGTGCGAAGGTAATCGATCTGCTGGCCCAGGCAAAACTGTTCGATCTCGACAAAGTGGGCATCCCGCGCCTTCGTGTACGCTTCGAGCGCTGGGCCGTCGAGGCTGACGTCCACCTTCGCCTGGGTCTCGATGTCAACGAGCGACAGGTCGCCGGCCGCCTGAGGGGCGATCTCGTCGTCGCTGAGCAGATGGATGACGAACGGATCGAATCGGTGATAGCGCGCAAGCTTCAGGCCGTCTTCAATTCCACCGGGGAACCACAGATCGCTGATCAAGACGAGCAGGCCCCGGCGGTGCGTCTGGTGCACATAGTCCCACATCGCCGCCCGCAGGTCCGACGTGCCCCTCCCCTCCAGCCCGCTGAGGGCGTCGAACAACAGCAGGACCTGTCCCCGGCCCCGGTGGGGCGGCAGGACGCGGGATGGACGATCGGCGAATGCCACGACGCCGACACGGTCGGAATGCCGGAGACCGATATACCCCAGCGCGCCCGCGAGCCGAGCCGCGTACTCGAGCTTGTTCGGCTCCCCCCAGGCCATCGACCGGCTCGTATCGACGAACAGGTGGACGTTGATGTCCTCCTCTTCGCTGAACAACTTGATGAAGAGCCGGTCCAACCGCGAGTAGATGTTCCAGTCAATGTAGCGGTAGTCGTCGCCGCGCTGGTAGCTGCGGTAATCGGCAAACTCCACGCCCCGACCGAGCGTCCGGCTGCGGCGCTCGCCCCGCAGCATTCCCCTGAACAACCGGCGGCTGCGCAAACTCAACGTGTCTAGCTTGCGGAGAAACTCGGGATCGAGAAGTGTGGAGCTCATGGCGCTCTAGTGATTCGTGATTCGTGATTCGTGATTCGTGATTCGCAAGAGATTAGGCAGTGCCGAGTCACGAGTCACGAGTCACGAATCACGTTCGTTTCGTCGTTTCGAGTTCGGGCGTCTCTTCCAGCACGTTCGCCACCACCGTATCGGGGTCGACGCCTTCGGCCTCGCCCTCGAAGTTCAAGACGAGGCGGTGTCGCAGCGCGGGAGCCGCGAGCGCCTTGAGGTCGCTGAAGCTGATGTTGGCGCGCCCGGAGATCAGCGCCCGCACCTTGGCCGAAAGGATCATCGCCTGCGCGCCGCGCGGGCTGCTGCCGTACCGGACGTAGCGCGCTGCGTTCGTGGAGGCGGCCGGCCCCGGGTGCGTGGTCTCGACCACACGCGCGACGTAGGCCTTCACATGGGATGCGACTTCGACTTCTCGCGCGAGCTGCATCATCTGCCGCACGTCGTCTTTCGTGGCCACCACCGAGGCCTGGGGAATCGCAGGACTCGTCGTCCGGTCGATGATCTCCATCAGGTCGGGCACGTTCGGGAACTCAACCTTCAACTTGAACATGAACCGATCGAGCTGGGCCTCGGGGAGCGGATACGTGCCCTCCATCTCAATCGGGTTCTGTGTCGCCATCACGAAGAACGGCTCTTCCAGCACATAGGTCGTGCCTGCGGCCGTCACGGCGTGTTCCTGCATCGCTTCCAGCAGAGCGGACTGCGTCTTTGGCGTGGCGCGGTTGATCTCGTCGGCCAGGAGGATCTGCGTGAAGACTGGACCGCGCTCGAACTCGAAGTACCGGCGGCCGGTGGCGTCCTGCATGATGACGTTGGTCCCGATGATATCGGCCGGCATGAGATCGGGCGTGAACTGGATGCGGCCGTACTGCAGGTCGAGCGCCGCCGCGAGCGTCTTCACCAGCAGGGTCTTCCCTAATCCGGGCACACCCTCCAGGAGCACGTGCCCGCCGGCCAGGAGCGCGATGAGTACGCGATCGATGAGCTCCTGATGGCCGACGATCACCTTCTGGATCTCTCTGCGCAGACGATCGAAGACGGTCGCAAACTCCTCCGGCGTCATTCCGACCTCCTGGTCATCTTCGCGTTACCGCGTTACCGCGTTATCGCGTTACCGCAGCCTCGCCAATCTCTGGAAATACCTCCGAACGATCTCGCGGTATCGCGCCGGTGTGCGTGCCCGGGTCATCGCCTGATCTGCCTGCGCGATGACGGCGGGCGAGACGCCGGTCACATGGGTTCTGGCGGTTCCGGGCCGGCCCGCACCGATGATCTCTGACGTGGCTGCCGGACCTTCCGCCTGCGCTCCGCGGACCCGCTGGGGCGTCTTGGTTGCCTGCAGTCGCGGGGTCGGCGCACCAAGCTTCTCGTTCCCCTGCCCGGTGCCGGCTGCCGTACCTTCATTCGGCCCCTGCGGGGGCGCGGTGGCTTCGCCGCCTTGCTCAGGAACTGGACGGTTCTGTCCGGGCGCAGTGGGGGGCTGCCCCGGTTGCGCAGTTTCACGCCCTGCCTCGCGCTCGCTCTCAACGGAACCACCAGCAAGAGTGGCCCGGCTCCGCGCGAGTTGCTGCTCGGCGTTCTTGATGCCCTCAGCGTCGGCGAGCAGCGAGTCCAGCCCTTCCAATTCTCGCAGCGCATCCATCAGTGCCTGACCCGCGCCGGCGACATTGCCGCGCTGCAGCTGCTCGCGCGCCTGTTGGAGCTGCTGCTGCACCTGTGCGGGCTGGGATCCCTGGCCCGATGCCGTGATCTGCCCGAGGCGTTCCAGGGCGTCGCGCGAGGCGGTGGACGGATCTTGCCGGAGTCGCGACAACAGTTCCTGCAGCTGCCGGATCTGCCGCTGCGCGGACTGACGCCTGAGCAGGTCGGGTGGGACACCGCTCTCGCGGGACGGCGGAGGCCTCCTCGCCTCCAGTCGCTCGTTGATGTCGCGGCGGGTCTGCTCCAGTTGCTGGGAGAGGTCCGAGACTCGTGCCAGCGCTTCGGCGCGATCCAGCCGATCGCGCTGCAGCCCCACGCCGAGGTCGCGAATCTGCGGCGTCAGGCGGCGGGTGGCCGGCATGTGGTCCGTCCGCGTCCGGGACTGCAGCGAGCGCGCAAACTGCTCCAGGCGCTGCCCTTCCTTCCGGATCACTTCGGCCGTGCGGTGCGCCGGCGTCCCTGGAATTGTCACGCCATGCAGCCAGGCGGTCCACAGAAACAGCACAGCGGCCAGCGCCGGGATCCACCACAAGACACGCGGCACCCGGAGCGAGATCACCGCCGCGATGCCGGTCGTTAACAGAGCGCGCTCGGCATCCGCGACGACGCGGGGCGCAAGAGATGAACGCGGTGCACCGCCTGTCACGACTTCCAGCGCGGTGCTGACCCGTTCCTCAAGATGGAGGTTGAGATCGAGCACGTGCGCGGCATCAAGGAGTGGGACGGAACGCCCGACGGCGGCGATGGCGCCGGCAACGAGCACGGATGCGGCCGCTGCCGCGACGGCCAGAGGCAGCGGAACGGTGGCCACGGAGAACACAATGCTGCTGACGGCAAGCAGCACGCACGCGGCCATGACGAGGACGCCCGCCCGGGCACCCGTCTGGCCGGCGCGCATGATGGTCAGCCGTGCCGCGGCCCCGCGAACCAGTCGAACCAGTTCCCGACCCTGTTCGAGTTTCACCCTTCCATAATAACGCTACTTGCGTCTATTGCGTCCATTGCGTCTATTGCGTCTGTTGCGTTACCAGATCATTGTCTGTGACGCAATAGACCCAATAGACGCAAGAGACACAATAGACGGGTTATTTCGCTTCGGCTTCGCGTTTGATCGTGTCGATCCGAGCGCGCAGGGCGGCGGCGGCGGCGACAGCGAGGAGAAGATAGGCAGCGGCAACGAGCAGGATGTCCGCGCGCAGACCCTGGGCGGCGACCGTGAGCGCCCGAACGGGACTGATGAGATTCCACGGGGACGGCAACGCCGTCGACGCAACGACCAGCGTCACAAGCGTCAACCAGTGCACGAAACTGCGGGCGAAGTCTGAATCGAACGACGCGCCGTACAGCGCGCCAAGGGCGCCCATCCCCATCGCAAACGGGAGCCCGACGACGGGGGCGCGCGCAATTGGACCGAGCGTCTCGCCCCGGATCGCGGCGATCATGGTGACGATCGGCACCCCGGCGAGCATCATCGTCGCCGCAAACGCAAGCGACACCGCGACCTTGCCGCGGGCGATCACCCACGAGGGAAACGGCGCAGTAGCAAGATCCCATGCTGACTTCTCCCCGTCCATGGCAATCTCGCCGCAGGCTGCCGCGGAGGTGAAGTACGCGACCAGCACCATCTGGGTGATGAGCATCACCCGAAGCAAGCCTTCTCGACGGAGTTCATCAATCCGCCCGACCTCCGGCGGCAACGCCAGCATTGCCAGCACTCCCAGCAGACTGAGATAGACGGTAAAAAGCGAGATCGCCCTGGGGCTCGTGAGGCGGAAGCGCAGGTCGTTGCGGTAGATCGGGTTAAGTTTCACGAATCGGTTTCCACTTCGATGACGAGGAGTTGCAGTGCTGCGACGGCAGACGAATCGGACAGGGTCACGCGCGGGCGTGCGTCGGAAACCCAGCCCAGCAGCCACGGGCGATCACGTAAGCCATCCGCCTCTCGCAGCCGCGCGTAGATCGCGAAGCGGATCTGACTCCGCAAGTCCTGGGGGATCGGGCCGCGGGCCTCCAGGCCCTCCCACTTCGTGGGTTCCAGCACCACCGAGAGTTCGTCGACGAAGTCGGGAAGCAGGTAGACGCGGCCGCGCAGGAACAGCACCGGACTTTCGACCCTCACCCCCATACTGCCCCGAACGGTGAGTTCAGCCCCACCATCATGCTCCACGATCCGCGCCACCGCCCGCTGCGGCAACACCTGAAGCGATTCGAACAGCAGGCCGCGGCCGACCGCCGATGCACTCAAGTGATTGGATGCACTCAGAAATGTGACCGGGATCCGCTCGAGGGGACGGAGTAGGGCTCCGGCTGGAGCCTGGAGGCGAAACGTACCACCATAGGGATTGACGACAGACACGTACGTCGCCGCTCGCGCCGATCCGAGGTTCGCCATCGTCTCAATGACGGTCACCTGGGTTCCGGCAATCGCCGAACCGCGCGCGGTCACCGCGAACGCATCCATGACGCCGGCAAAGATGAGCGTCACCGCCGCGAGACTCAGCCATCCCCCGCGAGCCGGCACCCAGTGTTCCAGCGCATGGCGGACCACGAGGATGTACACCACCATCAGCACCGCCAACCCCACCTGGGCGCGGCCGGAGAGCCCCTGCGAGGATGGCAGCACGCGGCCGAGGTCGGGCGACGCCACTGCCGGTTGGGTCCGCATCTCCAGCAGGCTTGACCACAATCCCCGCCGGGCCGGCCACGCACGAGCGTCCGGTGTCAGCGGATCGAACGCCCAGACCGTGACGACCCCGCGCCCGTAGCGCCAGTGAGCCGCCGCGATCGTTCCACCCTCTGCCACGGTCCCGACGCCTGGACGCGGTCGAATCTCAATGACCGGCACGGGGCGACCTGACCCTGTGAGCCCCGGCAGCGCCACCTTCCTGGCGGCGACGCCGGGTTGCGCCGGGAGAAGATCGAGCAGCCACGGCGCCTGGAGCATGAGCGATTCGCCGCCGGTGACGAGTAGCCGGCCGCCCTGCGCCACCCACTGGATCAACGCCTCACGCTGCACGGGCAGCAGGCGGCTGTCTTGGAGGTCGCGTACCACGACGAGCGCCACACCCTCGTACGCCTGCCAGCGAACGGGCAGCTGGGCTTCGCGCAGATACGCCGGCCGCAGACGTGTCGGCAGATCGGTGACGATCTCGAGTCCCGCAGCATCGTCGGTGACGCCAATCACGATACCTTCAGCGGCCCGCAGGGCGCCCGTTGGAATTGTTCGCTCCGCGAGGAGATCCGCCCGGACGATCACCGACAGCACGACCGGCTCGCGGGGATCATCGATGATCACGTCCAGATCGAGCCGCTGGCGCGCGCCGGCGCCTAACCGTAGGGGATGGCGCCAGCTGACCGGACGCTGCGCGGTTCCCGTTCTGATGACAAGTTCTCCATCCACCGCGCTGTGCGCGGCCACCTCGATGCGCAGGGGGATCCAGACGCCCGGGACGATCCACCCGCCGAATCCAAGTTCGGCCTCAAGATCAACCGGGGCTGGAGATCCGGCGGCCGCACCGGCAAGCAGAAACACAACAGGCATGGCCAGGACGCCATGCCTGCAGAACACTCGGGCGATCAACGGACGCAAATTCAACTTTTCTGTTCGCTCTTCGGGTCGCTCTTAGGCTCGCTCTTCGGTTTGTTCTTCGGTTCCTTCTTCTGCTGGGTGGTGGCCGCGCCCTCCGCAGTCTTACCGCCGTCGCGTGCGGAGCCGTCGGACGATGGGGATTTGCGGTAGTCGGTGGTGTGGAAACCCGATCCTTTGAAGATCAGACCGATGGACGAAAAGATCCGCTTCGTCGGACCGCCGCAGACCGGGCACGCTCCTGCCGACCCCCCGACGTGATGGGAGACCTCAAACGTGTGACCGCACTGCGTGCACCGATAGTCGTACAATGGCATGACCGAACCTCCGCGATATACACTTCCCAATTATCGAGAGTGCTACTCTCCATTGTCAATGTCGAGACGTCGCGGAAGTTCGGTTAACGTTTTTGGAGTGTCACGAGCCAGATCGGACCCGTGGAGCTTCCCGTGTTCGTGCCAAAGATGACATGCTGCCCGAGAGGCGACCACGTGATCGAGAGAGCGATCCCTGGATCAGGAAGCTCCAGTGGATAGGAGAAGACCTGTAGCCGTCCCGACCCGTCAGCGTCGGCGACCCAGATCTCCATGTTCGCCTCATCCAGCACCTCGGCGTAGGCGAGTTTGTCGCCCTGAGGAGACCAGGCGAGACCCGTGTACCGGCCCGCGGAGGGCGTGATCGCGAACTTGCCGGTTCCGTCGAGGCGTGAGACCACAATGTGCCCGCGACCGTTGCTCGGATCCGGTCCGGTGAGGTATGCCATGCGCTCCTCAGATGGCGCCAGAGCCAGCGCCACCGCCGGTGTATCGATGGGAAGCTCGCGCAAATCTGGATACGCGATCCGCACCCGCCACGCCTGGCGAAGCAACCGATCTGCCGGCGCAGAAAGACCGTAGAACAGATAGAGGCTGTCGGCGGACCACTGGAGTTCCCGGATCGCCCGGCCCGCCGGCGCGCGGGTCACGAGGCGCTTGAATCCCCCGTCGCGGTTCGCAAGCCAGAGCTCAAACCGCTGGGTTCCCTCGAGAGTGCGGCGGATCACGACCGCGAGCCGGTCGCTCCCCGGTGCCCACGCTGCCTGCAGAGCGAACCCAGGCAGGGCGACGCGGGTCCGCTCGCTGCCGTCGTCACGCATCGTCCAGACAGCTCCGCGATCGATGACGGCGAGGAGGTTGAGCCTCAGCGACCACGAGAGTCCTGTCACGACCCCGGCGGGGGCAATCTCACGCGAGGCTCCGGACAGGTCGGCAACGCGCACGCGTCGCTCTGTGCTGAAGGCGATGCGCCGGCCGT
>JACPRY010000075.1 GCA_016193565.1 Armatimonadota bacterium | reverse complement strand
GGTCGTCGAGCAACTCGACGGGCCTGCGGTCGAAAGTCTGGCGGCAGTACGCTTCTTCATCCAGCGTTTCGGCGATGTGTGTGTGGAGACGGACGCCGAGCCGTCTCGCCAGCGTCGCCGACTCGCGCATCAGCCGCTCGGAGACCGAAAACGGTGAGCACGGCGCGACCGCGATGCGCAGCATCGAGCCCGGCTGCGGATCGTGCAGGCTTCGGACCGCGGTCTCGGTCTCCGCCAGAATATCGTCGGTGTCTTCTACGATCGAGTCCGGCGGCAGTCCGCCCTGCGAGCGACCGAGGTCCATCGAGCCGCGGCAGGGATGGAACCGCAGGCCGATCTCACGAGCGACCTCGACTTCTTCTTCCAGAATTCCACTCACGCCGTTCGGGAAGACGTAGTGATGATCGGTGGTGGTGGTGCAGCCGGACAGGGCGAGCTCCGCGAGCCCGAGGCGGGTCGAGGCGCGAATCCACTCGAGATCGATCCCGGCCCAAACCGGGTAAAGGTCCTGCAGCCATCCGAACAACCCCTGCTCCTGCGCGCGCACCCGCGTCAGTGATTGATAGAGATGGTGATGGGTGTTGATGAGTCCCGGGATGGCGACCGTGCCTCTGCCGTCGACGACCGCGCCGCTCTTAGGCGGAGTCCCCGCACCCACCCAGGTGATCACACCATCTTCGATGAGGACAGCGCCGCCGGGGATCTCGGTTCCGGCATCGTCCATCGTGACGACCACATCACAATCTCTAATGAGGATTGCTTCCGTCATTTCTGCATCCGCCCGGCTGCGATCTTCACGGCATCAATGATTTTGGCGTACCCCGTACAGCGGCAGAGGTTACCGGCAAGGGCTTCCCGGATGATGGTCTCACTCGGCCTGGGATCGTGCTCCAGGAGGTCCGCCACAGCGACGATCAGTCCCGGCGTGCAGAAGCCGCACTGCACGGCCCCCGTCTGAATGAATGCTTCTTGGACAGGATGGAGGCGATCGTCGGTCGCCAGGGCTTCGACCGTCCGGACCTCGTGGCCGTGCGCCTGTGCGGCGAGCACGAGACACGAGCAGACGAGCTCTCCATCCAGCCAGACTGAGCACGAACCGCACTCGCCCTGCTCGCATGCGTTCTTGGACCCCACGAGGCCAAGTGTTTCGCGCAGGAAGAACAAGAGGCTCGCACCGGGCCACACGTCTGCCTCGCGCCACTCATCGTTGATTCGCGCCTTGATAAGCATAATAAGCTAGCCGTGATTCGTGATTCGTGATTCGTGATTCGGAAATCGCATCATTACCGCGCTCCAGTCAGTTTCCGATCGTCCAGAGCCCAGCGCAAGGCGCGCTGAGCCAAAACGGCGCATGCATGGCGCCGGTACGCCGCGGTCCCACGGACATCGTCGATCGGTTTGGCCGCGGCGGCGACACGCTCGCCGAACTCTTCGATGACTCTTGTGGGCAGCGGTCCGAACGGATCGCGCCACACGCCGGCAGTCTCCATGGCGCGCGCTGCGAAGGACTCGGCGTCGGGCGCCCGCAGGATCGTCGGCCCCACGGAGCCGAGGGCGACCCGGACCGAACGCCCGTCCTCATCGAGGACCAGGCACAGGCTGGCCAGCGCGATGACCATCGCGTTGCGCGTACCGATCTTCGAGAATGAGCCCGGGCCGCGGACAACCTTCCAGCGTGTCCCCAGGATCAACTCGTCCGGGGCGAGTGCGTTCTTCTTGGGCCCGGTCATGAACTGCGCGAAGGGGAGTCTGCGTATTTTGCCGCCAGCTTTTGCCAGTACGACCTCAGCATCATACGCCGCCAGCACCGGCAGGGCGTCTCCGGCAGGAGACGAGGTGCCGAGGTTCCCCCCGACCGTGCCTCGGTTTCTGATCTGGGGAGACCCCACGGTGCGCGATGCCTCCACAAGCGGACGAAACTCCGTCAGGTCGCGCACGATCCGGCTGTACGGAACGCCGGCGCCGAGAGAGAACGTTCCGTTCTCGCGGCGCCAGACGTTCAGTTCGGGCAGCCGGCTGATCTCCATGATCGCCTGGGGGCGTGTGCGATCGAAGTTCAGCTCCACCATGAGATCGGTGCCACCGGCGATCGGCACAGCGGGGGGCGCCGATGCTTTCATCTCTAGCGCTTCTTCTAGGGTTCGCGGCAGCAACACATGCATTGGGGCATTCCAGAAGCAGCCGTATCTTCCACGCAGGATTAACGGCACTCCTGCCCACGCACAAGGCAGACCTCTTGGAGTCAGGGTGAAGTGACGGAGAAGCGGCTAGGGTTCAGTCTTTGGGGTCGGGCGTCGGAGGCGGTGGAGATGGGTTCTGGATGGCGCGGAATTCCCTCCGTGCATATCCAGCGAGGCGGCGGCCCAACTCATCGACGACGTCGCGGACGAGTCGGGGGTCGGTAGACCCTGGCGACCTCCCCGGAATGTACACACCGCGCGCCCGCAGGCAGGGGAGGTCGATCCGCCGTCCGGCCTCCAGTAGTCCCTGCCAGCGGATCACTTCACCTGTGGCCACCTTCGCGTCAACAATAAGCGACGCTACCTGCCAGGCCGCACAGCTCACCTGGCCGGTCTCCGGGTTTACGTACACACGGAGCGATGCCGGACTGATGCCGTGACGGATGACATCCATGCGGAGCACGGCATCGGCATCCGCGAATGTAGGCTCTACCAGGGTTAGTGCGGGGAGAAGCCGTCGGATGCGCGATGATGCCTCACTCCGCAGCAGCACGGCCACCGGCGTGGGATCGCCCGGCATGTCCGCGGCCAGAACGGCCACGGTCTTGACCCCCTGCAGATCAGCCTCGGGGGGCACATTGACCGTGACGGCCTGGCACCCGGCGACGATGAGAGAGGCCACAACGACGATGCCCTTCAGGCGTGCCCTCACTGGACAACCCCCTCGGACGTTCCTCTTGTAGCCTTCCCCGCCTCACCGCACGCTAGGCGTTTGGCTTTCCCTACGGTTACGGATGAGTGGGGAGAATTGTTCGGGCAGGAGGCGCCGCCATGCTCAAGCGAACCCTCCGATATGCATCCAGGTCCGGCCCTACTAGTGGTACAACCTCCCCGGCTCCGCGTTCGCGACATCACAAAAGCCTTTCCCGGCGTCGTCGCCAACGACCGTGTATCTCTGGACGTGCGGGCCGGGGAAGTCCACGCGCTGCTCGGCGAGAATGGCGCCGGCAAGACCACCCTGATGAACATCCTCTACGGCATCTACCAGCCCGATGCCGGAGAGATCCTCATCAACGGCCGTCCGGCACGCATTCGCTCGCCCCGCGATGCGATCGCGTATGGCATCGGCATGGTGCCGCAGCACTTTCTCCTTGTGCGCCGGCACACGGTCGCGGAAAACATCGCGCTGGGACTGCAGGAAACCGGCTTCCTCTTCCCGCTGCGGCGCGTTGAGCAGCGGATCCGCGAGTCCGGCGATCGCTACGGGCTCACGGTCGATCCGCGAGCCCCCGTCTGGCAGCTGTCGGTGAGTGAGCAGCAGCGCGCGGAAATTCTCAAGGCGCTGCTCCGAGGCGCCGAGATTCTCGTCCTTGATGAGCCCACCAGCGTCCTCACCCCGCAGGAGGCCACGCAGCTGTTTGCTGTGCTCACGCGGATGAAGGCAGAGGGTCACGCCGTCATCTTCATCAGC
>JACPRY010000074.1 GCA_016193565.1 Armatimonadota bacterium | reverse complement strand
GATGCCCATGTCGATGAGCCGGTTGGTGGCGCTCGGCGCATCGTTGGTGTGGATCGTGGACAGCACTAGGTGGCCGGTGAGCGACGCCTGGATCGCGATCTCCGCCGTCTCCCGGTCCCGGATCTCGCCGACCATGATGATGTCGGGATCCTGCCGCAGGAACGATCGCAATCCCGTCGCGAATGTCAACCCCGCCCTCGGATTCACCTGCACCTGGTTCACCCGGGGGAGCTGGTACTCGACCGGATCTTCGATCGTCAGGATCTTCTTGTCCGGCGTGTTCAGTTTGTGCAACGTCGAATACAGCGTCGTCGTCTTCCCGCTGCCGGTCGGGCCGCAGACGAGGATCATGCCGAAGGGCTGGCTGGCCAGTGTCTCCCACGCCCGCAGCGTCGCCTCGGTGAACCCCAGCTTGCTCAGTCCCAGACGGGTGGAGGACTGGTCGAGGATGCGCATCACCACGTTCTCGCCGAATACGGTGGGCAGCGTGCTGACGCGCAGGTCGAACTCTTTGTCTTCGGCGGTCAGGTGGATGCGGCCGTCCTGCGGGATGCGGCGCTCGGCGATGTCCAGGTTGGCCATGATCTTGATGCGGGAGATCATCGCCGGCTGCAGCGACTTCGGCGGCGTCATCGCGTCCCGCAGCACGCCGTCGATGCGGTACCGGACCTGCAGGCTCCGCCGCTGCGCCTCAATATGAATGTCGCTGGCCCCATCGCCGATCGCCTGGTTGATGATCAGGCTGACCAGGCGCACCACCGGCGCTTCCTCGGTCAGCGAGCGGAGCATCTCGACGCTGATGTCTTCCGCGCGCTCTTCAGAGATCTCCAGCTCCGGACCCACGGCCTGCCGCAGCGCTTCGTCCAGATCGATGCCGGTGCCGTAGTAGCGTCCGATGGCGGCGACGATATCTTCCTCGGCCGCCATCACCGGCTCGATCGCCGAGCCGGTCACCAGGCGCACATCGTCGATGGCCACGACGTTGAGTGGATCGGCGATAGCGAGTTTGAGGTGTCTATTGGTCTTCTCGAACGCGACGACCTTATGCCGGTGAGCGAGGTGTTGGGGGACCAGCTTGACCACTTCAGGGTCGATCGCCGCGGCTCCCAGCTCCACGACAGGCAGGCCCCACTGGATGGCGAGGGCTTGTGCCAGCTCCTGCTCGCTGATGATGTTCATTTCAACCAGAATTCGCCCCAGGTGCCCCCCGCTGCGCTGCTGGATCTTCAGCGCCTTCTCCAGCTGCTCAGTAGTGATCATGCCCTCATCGATCATGATCTGACCCAGCGGCTCGCTTCGGGACCGCCGCAGCGTTTGCGTCGCCAGCATCGGTTCCGGCACTACTGACTGCGACCTCGCGTGATCATACTGATGCGCGCTTTCCGCTCGGTCCTTCCTGTGGCACGGAGACCGCATGATCCGCCGGCATTAGAGTCGCGGCGCGGATGATCGGCGTCATCGTATCCGCGGCCTCAAGTGCACTGCCCGCGGCGTACGAGAGCTCGGGGCCTGTGGCGGCATCGGCCGGGAAGATGGCGATGCCGATCCGGATGTCCAGCGCCCCCGGCTGCGCGGCCAGCCTCACCGCGGTAGCGTCCTCGGCGAGCCGCTGCCGCAGTTCGACAGCGAACCGTTCGGCGGCTTCAATGTTGGTCATCGGCAGCAGGATGAAGAACTCGCCTTCTTCGCCCTGCGCCACCACATCGACCCGGCGGGCGCTTTCCAGAATCCTTGTGGCCAGATGTTTATGGAGCAACTGCGACCCTCCGGTGATCGGGGTGGCGATCCGAAGCTTCAGCAGGGCAAACGGTACCTCCAGCTGAGCGGCCCGTTTCACCTCGTCCCGCAGGATGCGATACAGCTGGTCCCGGGGATACAGCCTCGCGGTGGGATCCGCGAGCGCCAGCCGTTGCAGATCTTCAAGTAATGCGGCCCGCTCGAGCGCGACGCCGCCCTGATCTGCGATGTTGGCGAGCGCCCTAAGCGCACTATCCGCGCAGGTCCAGTTCTCATCTCCCCCGGCGCACACCGCGCCGATGAGGCGGCCGCCCGCGGAGATGGCCGCGCAGGCGCCCCGGCTCCATCCGTTTCCCTCAGGCGTTTCGACGAACGCGGGCTGCGGGAGGCCGTCAACCAGTCGGTCTGCGCAGGCATACATCATGGGCGCGGCCGCCTCGGCGCTGATCCCCCGGGCGGCGGCTGGCGACAGCGCTCCTCCGAGCCGTTCATAGAGAAACACCGCGCTGATCGGTGCCTGCAGCCGCTGCCGCGCGGCCTCAGCGATGGACTCGAGAACAGCCGATGTCTCCGTGGCTGTAGCGAGCCGGCCTGAGAAATCGTACGAGGATTCCAGCTCAGCCAGCCGTCCCCGCAGCTGCTCCGTGGCCTCGGCCAGCCGGTTATTGAGGATGCTGTTAAGCGATGCCCGCTCGCGTGAGAGCCGTGTCTCCTGAGCCAGCGTTCCGAAGATCAGGGCCGTGAGGAGGCTCCCGAACGGTTCCGAAGATCAGAGCAGTGAAGAGGCTGCCGAATGAAAAGACGCCGACCCTGGCCGCGACCGAGCCGAGCGAGGGCAGCCCACCTTCAGCCGCGCTCCACATCCATACGGCGATCGCCGAGACTGCGATAGCCGAGAGAAACGTTTGCCGCTGGTCGAGCCTGACGGCGGTCGCCAGGATGGGGAGGTACAGGAGGAACAGCAGGCTGCTGTTGATCCCTCCGGTGAAGTACACGAGCGCTGCGGCGGCCACGATGTCGATGGACAGAAAGATATCCTTGCGCGGTGCGGCGCGCAGACGGGGTAGGATCAAAAATGTCCCCAGAATGTACGCCGCAATGAGGGCAGTTAGGCCCGTCAGCGCCATCTCGCTCTCGGGCGAGATCACATCCCACCAGAGCAGCGGGAAAATCGCAAAGAGTATCACCAGCCGGACCAGCGCGATGCGACGCTCCATCGTCGCCGTGTCCCATCCGGAGGATACGTCGGTATCGTGCACCACTGTGCTCACGCTCCCACCTCCAATTCCAGGGCCAAAAACGCCTCTACCACCCTCGGATCAAAGTGCTTTCCGGCCTGCTCGCGGATGTGCGCCCGCGCCTTCGCCTCTGGCCAGGCTTTGCGGTAGGGGCGATCTGAGGTCAGCGCGTCCCAGACGTCGATGACGGCAAAGATGCGGGCCGCGAGCGGGATCGGCTCGCCCTTGAGGCCGCGCGGGTAGCCGCTGCCGTCCCACTTCTCGTGGTGAGCATAGGGAATGTCGAGGGCCGGGCGCAGGTAGGAGATTGGTGAGAGCAGCTCATACGCATACACGGGGTGCTTGCGCATGATCACCCACTCTTCGTCGGTGAGCGCGCCGGGCTTGAGCAGGATGCTGTCGGGGATGCCCATCTTGCCGATGTCGTGCAGCAGCGCGCCGCGGCGGACGTGCACGATTTCCGCTTCGTTCATGCCCATGGCGCGGGCAAGCCGCAGCGTCATCTCGGTGACGCGGAGCGTATGGCCCTCGGTCTCCTTGTCCCGCAGGTCGAGGGCCTTCGACCACCCTTCCAGCGTCGTATCGTAGGCCAGCATGAGTTCGGTGTTGGCGCGCTGGAGGCCGTTGAACATCGCGTGGCTGTCAATGGCGATCGCCAGCTGCCCGGCCAACGTTTCGAGATACCGCAGCCACTCGGGATCGAAGTCGAGCGTGTGTCGACGGAAGACCTCCAGGACGCCGCGCACCTGGCCCTTGGCGATCAGCGGGGCTGCGGCGTAGGCGACGAACCCCTCTCTGGCAAATTCTGCGGACCTGGAGAACTCGTTCGGCTGGTTCGCTAAATGCGGTATGGTGGCGATCTGCCGCTCGAGGGCAACGCGCCCAGCGTGTCCCGTTCCCAGCCGCAGGTCGGCATTCTGCAAGGCCCGCGTCCGGAATCCGCGGTTGGCCGCAAAGCGCAGCGTTTGTGTGGCGGAGTTCATCAGGAGGACGTTCGCGGCGTCGACGTGTAACTGGGTCGTGACCTGGTCGAGCACAATGCTCAGCGTCACACTCAGATCCAGGCTGGAGGCGATGGCCAGATCGATCTGGTGCAGCGCCGCGACATGCTGGAGCTGCTGCTGGATGCGTTCTTCGGCGTGTTTCCGCTGGATGGCCGCGCCGAATATGCCCGCCGATGCCTTCAGGGCGTCGAGCTCCGCGGCGGACCATACCCGTTCGGCCGCGCAGTCATCGAACCCGATTAGTCCCCACCACTTCTCTTCCACAAAGATCGGCACGACCGCGATGGACCGGATGCCCTGCGCGGCCAGCCCTTCCCGCTCGCTCTCGGGAAAGTCCCGGATCAACCCGTGGATGGGTTCGCCCTGGCTGAGGGTGTTTTCCCAGCGGCCGAAGCCTCCCACCCGCCAGGCGAAGTCTCGATATTCCGGGCTGTCGATCTGCGGGGTGATAACGGGTGCGACCCATTCGAAGCGCGGGACTGCTCCGAGCGTCCCCTCCGGTGCGAGGCGATTCTCAAAGATGTAGACTCGGCTGGCGGCGGTGGCCTCACCCAGCCGGGAAAGCTCCTCCTCGACATGTTGCTCGAAGGTCCCTGTCTTCAAGAAGCGCTCCGCGGCAAAACTCACCGCCTTCGAAAGGTTTGGTCAGGAAGTCTTTGGCGCCGGCAGCCAGCGCCTCGCGCTTCGTCTGTGGATTAGTGTCGGCGGTGAGGACCAGGATGGGGAGAAACGTTCCCGGACCGAAGTGCGGCTGCAGCTGTTTCATTACCGCCAGGCCGTCCAGATGCGGCATCTGCAGGTCCAGCAAGATGATGTCGGGCTGGAACTCCCCGACCGCGGCTGCTGCCTGCCGAGGATCTTGGATACTCCGCAGGTGGGTATGACCGGCCTGCTGCAGCAGCCGTTCCAGCAGCCGCACGTTGGCCGGCTCGTCATCGACGATCAGGATCCTCGCGCTCTTGAAGTGGTCCCGATCCGCTTTCTTGTCAGTGCGTAAGGATCTCATCCAGCTTCCGAAACAGCGCTTTGATGTCTACCGGCTTGGTGAGATACGCTTGCGCTCCCGCAGCCGTGAGCCGTTCCACCTCTTTAGGCGTCGCGGTCGCGGTCAGCATGATCACCGGGATGTCCTTCGTCCGCGGGTCTTCACGCAGCCGCTTCAGCAGCTCATCGCCCCTCAGATCCGGCACGTGCAAATCCAGGAGGATCAGGTCGGGCCGGTGCTCTCGCGCGAGATCCAGACCGAGCCGCCCCTGCATCGCGGTGATCAACCGGATGTCGGGCCGGCGGGTCATTGCGTGCTCGATGAGCTTGAGGTTGGAGATGTTGTCCTCGACGTAGAGGATCGTTCTGATCCGCCGCGGGGCTCCATCACGGTCTGGCATCTGCCCCACCTCTCTCTCAGCAAACTCGTCCGCCGCAGGCACCGCCTGCGGCAGCTCCACCCAGAAAGTGCTTCCCTGTCCCTCCGTGCTCTCCACACCGATCGTGCCGCCCATGGCCTCAACGAGCCCCTTGCTCAGGGCCAGGCCGAGGCCGGTGCCCTCGACGGCGGCCTGGGTGGCCTGCAGCCTCTGGAAGGGGGCGAAGATTCTGGTCCGATCGGAAGGAGAGATGCCCGGCCCGGTGTCCGCTACGCTGAGGCGCAGGAGCTCGCCGGGGCGTTCGTGATAGGCGATCGTGACGCTGCCACCGTCTCGGTTGTACTTGACCGCGTTGGAGAGCAGGTTCAGCAGGACCTGCTTCAACCGCTGGCGGTCGGCCATGACGTGCTGACCGTCTTCAAACAGCGAATGCTCGATCTTGATATTGCGATGTGCGGCCAGAGGCCGGATGAGGTTGAGGCTTTCTTCGACGAGGTCCTTCAGGGCGACCGGTTCGAGAGAGAGGGAAAGCCGGCCGGCCTCGATTCGAGCGATGTCGAGGACCTCGTTAATGAGGTCGAGCAAGTGCCGTCCGCCTTTGAGGATCTGCTCCACGCTCTCTTGCTGATCCGCGCTGAGGCTGTCCATCTCCAGGAGCTGGCCGAATCCCAAAATAGCATTGAGCGGCGTGCGGAGTTCGTGGCTCATGCGAGACAGAAACTCGCTCTTGGCGTGGTTGGCGGCTTCCGCTGCCTCCTTGGCCAGACGATCCTCTTCGATACGCTTCAGGTGGGTGACATCTCGGATAATGGTGAGGATATGGGGAGTGCCCGCAAACTCAATCTGGTGGGAAGAGATCAGCACATTGCGGAGCTCACCCGCTCTGGGCTGAATCTGGAGTTCGAAGTCACGCAAGAAACCCTGCTGCCGCAGCAGTCCGACAACGCGCTCGCGATCTGCAGGATCCGCAAAAAGACCGAGGGCGAGCGATGTCTTTCCGATGAGCTCGGCGCGGAAGTAGCCGAACAGTTTTTCCGCCGCCTGGTTGGCATCGACAATGAGGCCATCTTGCTGTCGGCTGATGACGACGGCATCTGGGCTAGCATCGAAAGCTTTAGAGAACTTCTCTTCAGACGTCCGCAGGGCTCTCGCAGCCTTCGTCTGTTCATCATCCTTGCGCTGAAGCGTCTCAGCCATCTCATTAAAGGCCCGGGCAAGCTGACCCAGTTCGTCGCCTGACCTCACCGGCGCGCGCACGCTCAGGTCCCCCGATGCGACAGCCGCCGCCTTGTCGCCGAGCTCCAGGATCGGCCGCATGAACCTTCTGGCCAGCGCATACGAAGCGATCAGTCCGATCAGAAGGATGCCAGCCTCCAACGCCAGGATGAAAGCCTTGAGGCGCGCGAGTGGCGCATACGCTTCACGCAGATCAATTTTGGCCACTAGGCCCCAGTCGCGGTACCCTACAGGCCGATAGGCTGCCAAGACCTCGACATTTCGATAATCCTTCGTATGAACGAAGCCGGTCCCGCCACGAATGGCGTCGGCCATGGCAGGGCTGTCTTCTGGCGGGATCTCCGTGGCCTGCTGGTGGCGCGTCGGCAGCAGGAGCCGCACTTTATCGCCGACACGCGTTCCCACCAGCACTTCACCACTCTCTCCGAGACCCGTGGTGCTGGTAAGGAATTTGACCATCGGGCCGACATCGAGTAAGACGACAGACACGCCCAGGAACCGATGATCATCCGTCGTCACCGGGGCCGTCAGGAATGTCCGATAATGCCCCCCGATCAGACGGGGCAACCCCAGAGACTTCTCGCGACGTCCTTCGAGAAAGCCAGGGTCAGCAGCATAGTCTTTGCCAAGTTCCCCTTCGTCCGTTGATGTAATCACCTTCCCTGCAGGATCCGTGATCGAAATCGCCAGGAAACCCTCTGAACTCCTCTGAGCGTCAACGAGTATGCGTCTGCTCTCGGACCTGAATTCGTCACCCGGGATCTTTCCCGCCTCGTATTCCCCGACGAGCTGGCGCAGGCGGGTGCGGCTGGCAATCAGGGCCACCCGCTCCTGTTGCTGCCCGATGTAGGACTGCAGCAGGACTTGACGGTCTGAGGCCGCAAGGACCAGGCGCTGATCGATCTGGTCGGTGACGATCCTGCGGACAAACGGCTGACCGGCCAGGATTAGCGTGCCGCCGGTTAGGACAATCATGAGGGCGACAAAGGCCGTCTGCTTCAGCAGAATCGAGTGAAAGCGCGAACCTGAATTTGGTAGACGATGCGCGCGCGCCGGTGGCTTCCTCATGTTACATACCTATCTGTTCCCATGAAAACTTCCCCCGAATTTGTATCGAAGTTCTACCACATCAAACTCCGCCTTAGTCTCTCCCTCGAACGCTGAATCTCATCCGTGTCGAGATTTCTACAGTCTGAATCAACTCTGCGAGATGGAATGTGGAGCACAATTTGTGCCAAACTCGGTACAGTCTCTTGCGAGGTGGGATGCTTCGGCGCTCGGGGTCTATGACGACCGATCTCGGGCCATAATGAGGGAGGAACAGAAAACTCTCGTCGCCCAAGTACCGTAGAGTAGTAGAGTCATGACACGCATTCGGCTTGCCTACAGCCTCGTTTGGATCGCTATACTGCTCGCCTTCGGGGTTCCAACGGCAGCGCCGGCCGCAGGGATCGAACTCTCTGCCACCACGATCAAACAAGGGGAAGCGGTCGAGGTGACCGTGTACGTCTCCGAAGTCGGCCGCAACCCGGTCCTGCGGTTTGGGGGCAGGGTGTGGCCACTCTATCGCATCGGCCAGGAAGGGTTGCGGACGTATATTGGGACCGATCCATTCACAAGGCCAGGAACGCAACGCATCACGGTCGAATCCGGCGCACGGAAGGGTGTCGTGTTGTTCTCTCGGGGCATCACTGTCCAGCGCGTGTCGTTTCCTACCCGTCGCCTGAGGCTCGATCCGGATAAGTTTGCTCTGCTGGACCCGAAGCTGATTGCGATCGAGCGGCAGAAGGTAGGCACCGCCCTCCGGTACCTCTCCTCAGGGCAACACTGGGACGGCGCATTCATTGTGCCGGTCGAGGGGCGGCGAACCTCGCCGTACGGTGTCATCAGTGTCTATCAGGGCCGGCGGCGGGGCTGGCACCGCGGCACCGACTTCGCCGCACCGGTGGGCACCCCGGTCTACGCTGCCAACCACGGCATCGTGCGCCTCGCCGAACCCGTGCCGGTGAGCGGGAACGCCGTGTTCATCGACCATGGCTTCGGCGTCGTGACCTCCTACCTTCATATGTCGGCGATCTACGTCAAGGCCGGTCAGCGCGTTCGAAAGGGAACGTTGATCGGCGCCGTGGGCGCCACCGGCCTGTCCACGGGCCCGCACCTGCATTGGGCCCTGCGCACCAACGGCGTCCTCGTCGACCCGCTCCCGTGGACTCGCTGACCCGTCATGGCGAGCCACAGCATCTCTCCAGAAAGGGCTCGGTTCCCGCGTCGGTGAATCGACAACCGCGATGAACGTGATGAGCCGGAGATGGTTCACACTTCGGCGCTGGCGGCTGTCGACCATCGTGGCGCTGACGGTCGTTGTTCTGGTCACGCTCCAGGTGCTCCTCACCTTCGCGCTCGAGCGGGCGCTCCTCCGTGAACGGGTCGGGGCCGAACTGGAGAACGCCGTCACCATCGCGCAGATCTCGGCGGCGCAGCTGGACCGGTTCCTGAGGGACATTGAGAGCACCACGCTCGCCATCGGGCAGGCGCTCACAATGCAGACGATGCCCCTCGAGCAGAAGACCGTCGGGCCATATCTGGCGAGTGTCAGTAAGAGTTACGGCATCCTGCGGTCCCTGTTCATCACCGATCTCAGCGGTCGCGTCGTCGCCGCAGCGTCAGGCGAAGGCATCGGGATCGATCTCTCAAGCCGGCCGTACATACAGGCCCTCCGCGCCGGCGCCACTGCGGTATGGAGCGATGCGCTGCGCGGCATCCAGTCCGGACAGGTGACCATCGCGTTCGGCCGGCCCGTTCTCGGCGCCAACGGAAGCCGGCGGGGGTATCTTGTCGCCGCATTCTACCCGCCGGCATTCATGTCCCAACTGGTGGACACGCTGCCCGAAGACGCGCGGGTGACGCTGATCGACCGAGCGGGATTCATCCTCTATACTTCGCTCAACCCGGATCCGCCGTTCGAAGAACGTGACCTGTCGTCACGACCGAATATCCGCCGGGCGCTGTCCGGAGAAATCGTTAGACTTTCTGGTCGGCCCGCACCGCTCACGGAGGACGCGCGCTTCGGCGCACTCGTTCCCATGCGGAGCACGGGCTGGGTGCTGGCGTTCTCTCGCCCGCTGCAGCCGCTGGAGATTCAACTGCGCGCGCCGCTGCGCCGCCAGGCCGGGGGGCTGGCCGCGGCTATCATCTTGGTCGGCATCCTCGGTTTGGTCATCGCGTTGCGGTTGATCCGGCCGATCGAGCATCTCGCTGACGCTGCCGCGGCTGTCGCGCGTGGGGAGCGCCCCCGCATCCCCTCGGTGGAAGGTCCGGCCGAACTGGCGGCTCTGGCGGCCGGCATGTCGGCCATGAGCCAGGCGGTGGCCCACCGCGAGGAGGCGCTGCGCTTTCTATCAGAAGCGAGCAAACAGCTGTCCGGTTCGCTCGACCATGAGACGATCCTCCGCAACCTGGCGCGCCTTGCCGTGCCGCGGATCGCTGACTGGTGCGTCATCTACCTGCTCAATGAGGACGGCACGGTGCGCCGGCTCGAAGTGGCGCATGCCGACCCGGCCAAGACGGACCTCGTGCACCGTCTTGCGGGACAGGTCCCCGTGGACGAGAAACATGCCGCCGTTCAGGTGATGCGGAGCGGCCGTCCACAGCTGGTCGAGGACATACCCGACGAGATGCTGCGGGCTGTCGTGCGAGATGAAGAGGCCTATAGGCTGATCAAGTCGGTAGGGCTGAAGTCGTCCATGATCATCCCGATGATGACCCGCGGCCAGGCGGTGGGCGCGATCTCATTTGCGACCGCCGAGTCCGGCCGGCGCTATTCCCAGGAGGATCTGCAGATCGGCGAAGAGCTCGCGCACCGGGCCGCGCTTGCTGTCGAAAACGCGCGGATGTACACGCGGCAGCGGGGGATCGCCGAGACACTGCAGCGGAGCCTGTTGAGCAAAGACCTGCCGGAGATGCCCGGCGTCAGGGTGGGGACCCGTTACCTTCCGGCCCGCACGGAGACCGAGGTCGGTGGCGACTGGTACGACGTCTTCGCCCTCTCGGACGGACGGATCGGGATGGTCATGGGGGACGTCGCGGGACGGGGAGTAGAAGCCGCGTCTGTGATGGGACAGCTGCAGCACGCCCTGCGCGCGTACGCGCTCGAAGGCCATGCGCCGGCAGTCGTGATGGAGCGGCTCAATCACCTCTTGGCGATGCGGGAGATGGCGACCCTGCTGTACCTCGTGGTCGACCCCGCATCGTGGACGGTGCGTATTGCCAACGCCGGACATCTGCCGCCCCTGGTGATCTCGCCGGATGGGCAGGCCTCGCTGCTGGAGGGCGGCTCTCCGCCGCTCGGCAGCTCCCTGCTCACGGTGTACGGCGAAGAGGGCATGGCAATCCGTCCAGGGTCAACGATCATCTTGTACACCGATGGGCTTGTGGAAGTTCGTGGAGAGTCGCTCGACAAAGGCCTGGCCCGGCTGGTCGAGGCGGCGTCCGCCTTTCGGAGCGACAATCTCGAGGGGCTTCTGGATCGCATCCTCAGCCGGCTGCTCGGCACTGAGGGATCGACGGACGATGTCGCCCTGCTCGCCCTCACCGCCGCCGCGCTGGATCCGGCGCACCTGTTCTTGCGGCTCCCTGCCGCACCCCACTCACTTCCGCTGCTGCGGCACACCCTCCGCCGCTGGCTGATGCCGTCCGGCGCGACAGACCAGGACATCTACGAGATCTCGGTCGCTACCGCGGAGGCGTGCGCGAACTCGATCGAGCACGCCTACCAGGCGGCCGACGCGCACCTGGAGATCGATGCACGTGTGCACGATGGCGAGGTCTCGATCACTGTCCGGGACTGGGGGCAGTGGCGGCCGCCTCGTGGAAAGCACCGGGGGCGCGGGTTGATCCTCATGCGAGGTCTGATGGACGACGTGCAGGTGGCTTCGACCGACGAGGGCACCACGGTGCAGATGCGCCGGCGCCTGAAGCGGGAGATCCCGGCATGACCACGGCCACCGTCCGCGTCGAACGACATGACAACGTCCCCGTCGTCTACGTTCAAGGCGAGATCGACATTGTCAACGCGTCCCAGGTCGGCGGCCAGTTGCTCGACGCGGCCCCCAACGACGCGCCTGGTGTCGTGGTCGATCTTTCCAATGTGACCTATCTGGACAGCCGGGGGCTGCACCTGCTCTTCGAGCTCGCCGAGCGTTTGCGCATCCGGGATCAGCGGCTTCAGATCGTGGTCCCACCGAGGGCGCTGATCCGCCGCGTGCTCCTTCTTACACACCTGGATTCCGTGGTTTCCCTGTCCGCGAGCGTCCAGGAAGCGGTCCAGCAGATGATGCCTGCGCGCTGACTTCGGCTAGTCGGGCACCCGTTCGGGCCCTCTGTTTCGATAGGCCTTGATGAAGTTGATGATCGCCCGCTCGTCGTATCTGTCGAGCTTGAGCAGGCGCGTCCACGCGGCCACGGCGATGCGGCTGTCGTTCTTCCGGCGCAGCGTGATGATGACTTTCCTCGGGAAGCGCTTTGACAGCTCAAACAGCTTGTCCGCAACTTCTTGATCATTTGCCTCTCGGTAGGAAATCCAGATGCCGCCGTGCTCGAGGTTGTGCACCAGGATCTCATCTGGAATCTCGTTCGGGTAGAAGCCCCACGGTGCCGGCGACGGATCGTGCCATCCTGATGTGGGCGGGTTGGAGTTGTACGGTGGATGCGGCGCGCCGCGGGTGATGTGCTCGGCGCCCTGGTTCGGATAACCGACGCCGGGCTTCGGCCGCGTCGATGCGTACACCGCCCACCCGACGATGACCACCGCCAGGATGAGCACACCCACAAGCGTCACCTGACGGTTGCGCCTCGCCCGCCTTCGCCGTTCTTCGGCCCGCGTCGCTTTGGCGTCGCGTGCCAGCCGCCGCTGCTCTTTCGTGCTCAGCATCTTATCCACGAGACCCTCCGAGTGTGACCTCCTTCATCATGTCATGCCCGCCCGGCGGCAGACAACCCCATATAGGAACCGCCCTCAGCATCTGGAAATTCTCAATCATCTCATGATCATCCGTAGTGTGGTTAAACCCAGCGCCTATTTTGACTCCGTCACGTTGATGCTGGTGCAAAAAGAGGTGCGCCAGCTGGCCGGGATAGAGGAGGCCGGCGCGGTGATGGGGACAGGTGCCAACAAGGAACTGTTGCGCGATGCTGATCTGCTCACCGCCGAGGCCGAAGCGGCTCGCCCCGATGATCTCATCCTGGTCGTCCGCGGTGCCTCAGCCGAGAG
>JACPRY010000031.1 GCA_016193565.1 Armatimonadota bacterium | reverse complement strand
CGATCTCGAAATACATGCACGGGCTTCTGGCCAGGTATGCGCAGTACGTGAACCGGACGCAGGGATGGCGCGGACACCTCTTCGGTGGCCGGTTCTGGGCGAGCGTGTGTCCTGACGACGCCTACCTGCTGGCGGTCGTGCGGTACATCCATCGGAATCCGGTGCGGGCCGGACTCGTGGTGTCGCCCGAGGGATATCCCTGGAGCAGTCATCAGGCGTATCTGGGGGTGGCACATCTGCCCTGGGTGACCACATCGTGCCTGGACTTCTTCAGCAACGACCGGCATCGGGCCGTGGCAGCCTACGAGCGGTTTGTGAAGGACGACGACGAAGAGGTCATCGACATGCGGTTGAGAGATCCAGTGAAAGGCGGCCGAGCAGGCGATGACCATCGCCCTGGGTAAACACGTGAACGGGACCATTCCAAAATTCCGAGGTGGAAGATGAAAATTGTCCGCGACCGGATCGAGATTGCCTTCCGCGATGAAGGGGAGGGACTGCCGGTTGTGCTCCTGCACGGCTTTCCATTCTCCAGTCGAATGTGGAACCGGCAGGTCGCTGCGCTGGCGCCGTCCCACCGGATGATCACGCCGGACTTCCGGGGATTTGGAGACTCCGGGGGCGCGCCGTCTTCGGCCGAACAGCTCGCGGATGATCTTCAGGCGCTCGTCGAGCACCTGGAACTCCCACGGTTCGTGCTCGGCGGGTTCTCGATGGGCGGCTACGTGGCGTTTCGGTATCTGGCCAAGCACGCCGACCGCGTTCACGCCGTGATGCTGCTGGACACGCGCGCCGAGGCCGACGCGCCGGAGGCGAAGCAGCGGCGGTACACGGCCATCGACCGGATCAAGTCCGAAGGAGCTGATGGATTTCTGAATGACTTCGCGAAGCTCGTGCTCTCGCCGAAAACGCTGGAGAGGCGGCCAGAAATCGCGACGCAGGTGCGGCAACTCATGGAGGCAGATCGGGTGGCCTCGCTGATCGGCGGGTTACAGGCGATCGCCGAGCGACCGGATAGCACGCCGCTGCTTTCGAAGATCACGCAGCCGGCCCTCATTGTCGTAGGCGAGGATGATAAGGCGACGCCGGTCGACAGCGCCAGAAAGATGCACGAGGCCATCCCCGGATCGACCTTAGTCATCATCCCCGAGGCCGGGCACGTGAGCAACCTCGAGCAGCCCGAGCAGTTCAATAAGGCGCTGCGGGAGTTTCTGGCGCAGGTGTGAAGACGCGCGACTAGGCCGGCAGACGACCTTTCAGGTTGTCCGGCTTGAGGGGTCCGCGCTCGGCGATGAGTTTGCGGGCGTTGTCGACCTGCTCCCAGACGTTCCAGAGCAGGACGCCTTTAACGCGGCCGTCTTTGAGGTAGTACACGACGCCTTCTCGGTACGGCTCCTTCCAATCTTCGACCATCGATAGTTTCGAATTCACGTCACCCACAGCTTCATAACCGAGGTCGAACAAGTCTGAATAAAAGAAGGGCAGGTGATGGTAGGGCTCGGGCTCGCCGGCCATGTTCTTCCCGGCGGCCCGCCCCATGTCGTTTGCGTTGTCCTCGTGCTCGACGCGCAGACGCGCCCCCAGCGAGGGATTGTAGAAGTTCGCCACGTCGCCCGCCGCGTGGATCTCGGGCTGGCTGGTGCGTAGGAACTCGTCAACGATGATCCCGTTCTCCACTTTCAGGCCCGCTGCCTCAGCCAGCTGAGTGTTCGGGGCGATGCCGATGCCGGCGATAATGCCATCCACCTCGAGCGTGCGACCGTGCTTGGTGGTGATGCCTTGCTTCACCCCCGTGCGTGAGACCACAGCCACTTCGTCGACGGTCAGGATTTCGACGCCCTTGTCCGCGTAGTAGCCGTTGAGGAATTTGACCAGGTCCGGCGGGAAGAGATGGTCGCCGACACCGTCCCCCCGCAGGATCATCGTGACGCGCTTGCCGTTCATCGCCAGGGCAGCAGCGACTTCTGAGCCGATGAAGCCGCCCCCGATTACGGCGAAGCGTTCGCCCTCTTCCGTGCGCTCGCGGAGGTCGCGGTAGTCTCGGTATGTACGGTAGTAGCTGATTCCCTGGGGATCAGCCGGCAGGCGCCTCGGCGTGCCGCCGGTGGCGAGGAGCAACTTCTCATAGGTGTATGCGCCGCCGCGATCGTCGGTCACACGCCGGTTCTTCGGGTCGAGCTGCACGGCGCGCCGCCCAAGGTGCAATTCGGCGCCGAGGCTATCGGTCTGGCGCCAGATCTCCTCCTCGGCCTGGCCCTTCCACAGACCCTTCGTCAACGGTGGCCGGTTATACGGCGGCTGTGATTCGGCGCCGATCAGCCCGACCGGCGCGGTGGCGTCGACGTCGCGAATCCCGCGGATCGCGGCGTCCCCGGTCATCCCGCCGCCGATGATGAGATACCTGTAATGGGCCACGGGGAAGCCTTCATGACCGCGATCGCACGTTCCTCTTGACGCCCCGACGGGGCCTTGATATCGTGTACTTCAATAGCAGATGGGACACTGTGGGCCACGGCGCCCTCCTTGCGAGGGGGCCGTGTCTGTTTGTGAGCCGGCCGCGACGCCTCTCATCATGCGTGTGGGGCGTCGTGCCATTTGGGGTGCCGATGTGTGATGAACCAGAACCTCGATGAGGCGGTGAGAACGTGCCCAGTGCGCTGAACTCCGGAGATACCGCATGGATCCTGACCTCGGCTCTCCTGGTCATGCTGATGACCCCGGGCCTGGCCCTCTTCTATGGCGGCCTCGTGCGCGGCAAGAACGTGCTCTCGACGTTGATGCACAGCTTCTTCATCCTGGCCCTGATCAGCGTGCAGTGGGTGCTGTGGGGCTACAGTCTGGCCTTCGGACCGGACCGTGGCGGCCTCATCGGCGGGCTGGAATGGTTCGCGCTCCGCGGCGTCGGCGCTGAGCCCAACAAAGACTACGCCGCCACTATTCCTCACCTCGCCTTCATGGCATTTCAGATGATGTTTGCGATCATCACGCCTGCGTTGATCACCGGGGCCTTCGCCGAACGAAAGCGGTTCAAAGCGTTCGCGCTGTTCAGCCTGTTGTGGGCCACACTGGTGTATGATCCGATCGCACACTGGGTGTGGGGCGTCGGCGGATGGCTGCGCGCCCTGGGTGCGCTCGATTTCGCCGGCGGCACCGTGGTGCACATCTCATCCGGGATCTCCGCGCTCGTCGCCGCGCTGATGATGAGGCCGCGTCTGGAGCTGCCCGACGAGGGCACGCTGGAAGGACACAACCTGACCATCACCGCTCTAGGCGCGGCGCTGCTGTGGTTCGGCTGGTTCGGGTTCAACGCGGGCAGCGCGCTGACATCGGGCGGGCTGGCCGCATCAGCGTTTGTGACGACCAACACGGCTGCGGCCATGGCGGGCCTGACCTGGATGACCATCGGGTGGATGGTACACGGCCACCCCAGCGTGATCGGCCTGTGCACCGGCGCGATCGCCGGCCTCGTGGCAATCACGCCGGCGGCCGGGTACGTGGATGTGCCTGCCGCGCTGCTGATCGGGCTGGTCGCCGGCTGTGTGTGTTACGGCGCCGTGCACCTCACCAAGCGGCGGCTGGGGGTCGATGACGCGCTGGATGTCTTTGGCGTCCACGGAATCGGTGGCATGTGGGGCGCCTTGGCGACAGGGATCTTTGCCACGACGGTCGTCAACTCGGGCGGGGCGAACGGCCTGCTCGCCGGCAATCCGATCCAGCTCGCCTATCAGGCCGTGGCGGTGGTGAGCACGTTCGCGTATGCGGGAGGAATGACGTGGCTGATCCTCAAGCTCCTCGACATCACGATCGGCATTCGAGTCGGCGAGCGTGAGGAACTCCTCGGGCTCGATTTCACGCAGCATGGCGAGATGGCGTACCGGCAGTAGACGATGAGACTAATGGAACCGCGGAGGCGATCATGACGATTGAGGCGAGCATCGCCACAGCAGCATTCGGAGTCCTCGTTCTGATCTGGACTATAGCGCCGCAGTGGCGTGAGGAGGCACCGCGATCTGAAGACCGCGGATCATTGACGGTCAAGGAGGCAACATGAAGTCACTCGTCCGCAACCGTATCGCCGGTCACCCGGCGGCCGATGCCGCTCAGGTGATCGAGCGCGCCCGCCGGCAGGGCATCCAGATGGTCGATCTGCGGTTCGCCGATCTCTTCGGCACCTGGCAGCACTTCTCGCTCCCGACCGAAGAACTGAACGAGGGGATCTTCACCGAAGGGATCGGATTTGACGGCAGCAGCATCCGGGGGTTCCAGCGCATCGACGAGAGCGACATGCTGCTGGTGGGCGATGCGTCCACGGCGCGGGTGGATCCGGTGCTCCGGGTGCCCACGATGGCGCTGATCTGCGACGTCTTTGACCCGGTGACCCGCGCGCGATACTCACGTGATCCCCGCTACATTGCCCAGAAAGCGGAAGCGTATCTGGTGAGCACGGGGATCGCCACGACCTCATACTGGGGGCCCGAGGCCGAGTTCTTCGTGTTCGACGATGTCCGGTACGACCTCACGCCCCATTCGGCATTCTACGCGATTGATTCCACGGAGGGGATCTGGAACAGCGGACGCGAGGAGCGCCCGAATCTGGGCTACAAGCCCCGCCATAAGGAAGGCTACTTCCCGGTGCCGCCGGTCGATAGTCTGCAGGATTTTCGCTCTGAGCTGGTGCTCAAACTACGGGACGCCGGGCTGGAGGTGGAGGTCCACCACCATGAAGTGGCCTCCGCCGGGCAGTGCGAGATCGACCTGCGCTTTGCGTCGCTGACCGAGATGGGCGACCGGATGATGGTGTTCAAGTATCTGGTGAAGATGTTTGCCCGGGAGAAGCTGAAGACGGCCACGTTCATGCCCAAACCGATCTTCGCCGACAACGCCTCAGGCATGCACTGCCACCAGAGCCTGTGGCGGGATGAAGCGAACCTGTTCTTCGATCCAAACGGCTACGCGCAGGCGAGCGAGCTGGCGAAGTATTACATCGGCGGGCTGATCGCCCACTCCGACGCGCTGATGGCGCTGTGCGCGCCGACGACCAATTCGTACCGCCGGCTCGTCCCGGGGTATGAAGCGCCGGTGAACCTGGCGTACTCGAAGCGCAACCGCAGCGCGGCGGTCCGCATTCCCGTCTACTCGACGAACCCCAAGACCAAGCGCATCGAGTACCGACCGCCGGACCCCAGCGCCAACCCCTACCTGGCGTTTGCGGCGATGCTCCTGGCGGGACTCGACGGCGTCAGGAACAAGATCGACCCCGGGGAGCCGATGGACGTCGATCTCTACGAACTGTCCCCAGAGGAGGCCGCGAAGATCCGCCAGGTGCCGGGTTCACTGGATGTGGCGCTCGACGCGCTGGAGCGCGACAACGAGTTCTTGCTGGAGGGTGACGTCTTTACCCCGGACGTCATCGAAACGTGGATTGAGCTGAAGCGCAAGAAAGAGGTGGACTACATCAGGATGCGTCCGCATCCAGGCGAGTTCTTCCTGTATTACGATGTGTGACGGGTGATACGAAATTGATGGAACGCATGCCGGCCCGCCGGGTCGTCCCTGGCGGGTCGCATGCTTAGGCGGGCTTTTCGGAATTCAAGCGGTCGTCAAAGCAGGCGATGCGGCGGGGCCGCAGCTGCCCGAAAACGTCGAAGAGTTCCGCGATCTCGACGAGGGCGCCGGGCTGCCGGACTTTAAGACCGGTCAGGATGGCTTCCTCCTGATCAGACCCTTCCCAGACTTTGCCGCCGGGCGATTGCCAGACCTCAAACCCTGGAGCCATCGCTGCCACCCCCTTCTCCCAAGCCTCTACTGACCTTCTACCCAAATTTACAAGCAATTCTCAGGCCGGGGTGGAGAAGATGGCGGAGGCTAGTTTACTTCCACTTGATCGTGCACCCGACGGGTCTGGTCTCGGTGATCTCAGGCCTGCGGCCCGCGAGCAACGCCCCCACGGCCTCGCGCAGGTGGTGGCGGGTCACCGCGGTGGGGTCCTCGTAATTGTCGTCCGGGGCGCCGT
>JACPRY010000073.1 GCA_016193565.1 Armatimonadota bacterium | reverse complement strand
TGCCCTTGACATCCAGGCGCACGAGTTTGGGTTTGTCGGTGTGCAGGCGGAGCGTAAGTTCCTTGAGGTTGAGGATGACCTGCGTCACGTCCTCGACGACCCCGCCAATCGTGGAAAACTCGTGCAGCACGCCGTCAATCTTCACCGAGGTGACCGCCGCACCCGGAATCGCGGACAACAGCATGCGGCGCAGCGCGTTGCCCAGCGTGACGCCAAAGCCGCGTTCCAGCGGCTCGATGACAAACTTGCCGTAGGTCTCCGACAGCTCAGCGTACTCAATCTTCGGCTTCGGGACCTCCCAAATTGTGGCAATACTCATCTAGACATCTCCTTATTCACTAACTCTGTCATGTTATCGCGTTATCGCGTTACCGCGTTATCGCGAGTAGTATTCGACGATCAACTGCTCTTGCACGGGCACATCGATCTCTTCCCGCGCGGGCAAGCCGAGCACCTTGCCCTCGAGCCGCTCGGGCGAGAACTCAAGCCAGCTGGGCAGGGTGCGCAGCCCGGTCTCCGCGAGCTCCTTGACCCGTGGATGCTCGCGTCCGCGGGACGTCGGCGCGATCACCTGCCCCGGCTTCACCTGAAACGACGGAATCGTGATTTTCTTCCCATTCACGGACACGTGCCCGTGCAGCACCATTTGCCGGGCTTCCTTCCGGGACGTGGCGAACCCCAGGCGGTAGACGACGTTGTCCAGACGCGCCTCAAGCAGCTGCAGCAGCCGGACGCCGGTGATGCCCTTGACCTGCGCGGCCTGCTGGAAGTAGGTCTTGAACTGCGTTTCGAACACCCCGTAGATGCGGCGGAGTTTCTGCTTCTCGCGCAGACGAACGCCGAACTCACTCAGTTTTCGCCGGGACTGTCCGTGCATCCCCGGGGGAACCGGCCGCTTGTGAACCGGGCACTTTTCCGTGTAGCACTTCTCGCCCTTCAAATACAGCTTCATGCCTTCGCGGCGACAGAGTCTGCAGACTGCGTCAGTATAACGGCTCATCAATACCCCCTACACCCTTCTGCGCTTTGGAGGCCTACATCCATTATGCGGAATGGGCGTGACGTCCCGGATCAGGGCAACTTCAAGCCCTGCCGCCTGCAGCGAACGAATCGCCGCCTCGCGGCCCGCGCCGGGCCCCTTGACGAACACCTCGACCTGTTTCACGCCGTGTTCCATCGCCTTCCTGGCGGCGGCCTCCGCCGCCAGACCGGCCGCAAACGGCGTGCCCTTGCGCGAGCCTTTGAACCCAGTCGTGCCGGCGCTCGACCACGCCAGAACGTTCCCCTGTGAATCGCTGATTGTCACGATTGTGTTGTTGAACGTCGACTGAATGTGCGCAATACCCACAGGGATCTGTTTACGCTCTTTCTTTCGACCTTTACCTTTCTTGACCATTGACAACTCCTTCTATCGAAATACGTAGGCAGCAGGCCTTCGTCGTCTATCTCTTCTCGAGTCTCCTCCGCCCAGACCCCACCGTCTTCTTGGCACCCTTCCTCGTCCGCGCGTTGGTCCGGGTCCGCTGGCCGCGGACCGGCAGGTTTTTCTTGTGCCGGAGGCCGCGGTACGACCCAATCTCAACGAGGCGGCGAATGTCCATGGCGATGTCCCGTCGCAGATCGCCCTCGACCTTGTAGTTCCGCTCAATGTACTCGCGCAACCGCGTGACCTCTTCCTCAGTCAGGTTGCGCACCCGGGTGTCCGGACTCACGTGGGTCGCGGCAAGGACCTCACGCGCCCGACCAAGTCCCACGCCGAAGATGTACGTCAGCGCCACCTCGACCCGCTTGTCCCTCGGCAGATCAACGCCTGCAATACGAGCCATGAGCTTCTCTCCTTACCCCTGTCTCTGCTTGTGTTTCGGGTTCTCGCAGATGACGAACACGCGCCGCCCGCGCTTCGGACTGAAGCTCGCACTTTCATCGCTGATCCTCTCTCATCTTCCTGCCCCTTCGACTCGCTTCGCTCGCTCAGGGCATTCGACTCGGCGCGCCGCAGGCCATGAGCGAGCCAGCGAAGCGGGCGAGTCGAATGGCTACCTGTATCTGTACGTTATCCGGCCTCGGGTCGGATCGTACGGCGAAAGCTCCGCCTTCACCCGGTCCCCGGGAAGGATCCGGATGAAGTTGATCCGCATCTTCCCGGAGATGTGCGCGAGCACTCGATGGCCGCTCTGCAACTCTACGCGGAACATCGCGTTCGGCAGCACCTCGACGATCGTTCCCTCGACCTCTATGGCGTCTTTCTTGGGCATTCGCTCTCCTTGACTGCGAGGCACGAAACATCATTATATGCGACCAGCCAACTTGCGTCCACTACACGACTCCATCGGGAATCGCCGTCAGCACAAGCGCCCTATTCTCCGTGACCGCCACTGTGTGTTCGAAGTGAGCGGACGGCTTGCGGTCCTTTGTTCGGACGGTCCACCCATCGTCGTCCATCGTGACTTCGTACGTGCCTAGATTTACCATCGGCTCGATCGCCAGCGTCATGCCGGCCCGCAGCGCCGGACCGGTCCCCGGCTCGCCGAAGTTTGGCACCTGGGGCTCCTCATGCAGGTGCCGCCCGATCCCGTGCCCCGCAAAATCCCGGACCACGCTGAATCCGGCCGCCTCAGCATGCCGCTGCACGGCGACCGCGACGTCGCCCAGCCGGTTTCCCACGCGGACCGCGTCAATCGCCCGGTACAGCGATTCCCGGGCGACGGCTAGCAGCCGCTCCAGCTGCGGCGGGACCTCGCCCACCGGCAGTGTCACCGCCAGGTCGCCGTGAAAACCGTCGACCTCGGCGCCCACATCGATCGAGACGAGGTCGCCTGGCTTCAACTTCCGGCGGCCCGGGATGCCGTGCACGACCTCGTCGTTGAACGAAAGGCAGATGCTCGCCGGGAAGCCACGGTAGCCCTTGAACGAGGCCGTGCCGCCGCGCGCACGGATGTACTCTTCTCCGATCCTGTCCAGCTCAAGACCCGTGACCCCCGGGTGGACCGCGCGCACCACTTCTCGCAGCGCCTCGGCGGCCAGAATCCCCGCCTGCCGTATGCGCTCGATCTCTGCCGCTGTCTTGATCACGATCATTGCGACCCGCATCGTCCTCAGAGACACCCTCAACGGGACTCCACGCGCGCCCGCAGCATCTCCCGCAGCGCTGCGTAGACGTCTTCGATTTCCGCCTCCGCGTTGATCGTTTCCAGGATGCCGCGGCTACGGTAGAACTCCACCAGTGGCTCGGTCTGCCGATGATACACCTCGAGCCGGTGCCGGACGGTCTCTTCCTTGTCGTCCTCGCGCTGGAACAACTCGCTGCCGTCGAAGTCGCAGCGGCCCGGGATGCGCGGCGGATGAAACTCGACGTGAAAGATGTGCGCCGCCTTGCGGCACACTCGCCGGCCGCCCAGCCGGTGGATGATCGTCTTATCGCTCACCTGGAAGTACACGACCGCATCCAGCGAGCGCTCCAGCGCCTCCAGCACGCGGTCCAGCGCCTGAGCCTGCCCGAGCGTTCGCGGATACCCGTCGAGGATGAAGCCGCGGCGCGTATTGGGCTCGCGCAGGCGCTCTCCGATCAGGCCGATCATCACGTCGTCCGGCACGAGCTCCCCCCGGTCCACGTAGACCCTGGCCTTGCGGCCCAGCTCTGTACCCTCGCCCATCGCCTGGCGGAGCATGTCGCCCGTGGAGATCTGCGGGATCCCCTCGCGCTCCTGCAGGAGCTGCGCCTGCGTGCCTTTGCCGGCACCCAGCGGGCCGAGAAAGACCAGGTTCACACGCTACCTCATGAACCCTTCATAGTGCCGCATCAGCACGTACGCCTCGATCTGCTTCATCGTTTCCAGCGCCACGCCCACGACGATGAGCAGCGAGGTACCTGCCAGGTAGAACGTGAGCACGCCTGTGCCGCGCGCAAGATAGATCGGGGCCACGGCGATGAAGGCCAGCACGAAGGCGCCCACGAACGTGAGCCGTTCGACCACCCGCGACAGGTAGTCGCTGGTCGGCTTGCCCGGCCGGATCCCCGGGACGAAACCGCCGTACTTTTTGATGTTGTCCGACACCTCGATCGGGTCGAAACTCACCGCGGTGTAGAAGTACGTAAACAGGATGATCAGTCCAAAATAGAGGATGTCGCCCACCGGCACCCTGACGCTCCCGAGCAGGTAGCCGCCTCCCGGCAGCACGGCTTCGCCGATCCGCCGGATCGTATCGTTCCGCGTGAACTGCGCGATGGTTCCCGGAAACTGCAGCACGGATACCGCAAAGATGATCGGGATGACGCCGGCCTGGATGAGCCGCAGCGGCAGGTGCGTCGCCTGCCCGCCGTAGACCCGGCGGCCGACGACCCGCTTCGCATACTGCACCGGGATCTTGCGCAGGGCCTGCGTGATCGCGACAACGGCGACGATGCTGGCCAGCACCACCAGCACGTCGCCCAGGAACTGGTACCATTGCACCTCGCCCACACGGACCAGCGCCAGGGTCCGCGCGGTCTGGTCGGGCAGCCGCGCCACGATCCCGCCGAAGATGATGAGCGAGACGCCGTTGCCGACGCCGTATTCCGTCATGATCTCGCCCAACCAGGTCAGCATCATCGTTCCGGCGACGAGTGTGACGACGATCATGCCCATCGTCAGCGGGCGAGTATCGGGCAGCGCGCCGAGGTTGCGGATGAGGATCGTCTGGCCGACGCCCTGCAGCACCGCGAGGACCACCGTCAGGTAGCGCGTGTACATGCCGATCCTGCGCCGGCCGGCCTCGCCCTCCTCCCGCGCCATCTCCTTGAGGGACGGGAAGACGGTTTGCAGCAGGCTCATGATGATCGAGGCGGTGATGTAGGGGAACACGCCTAGCGCGAAGATCGCGAAGCGGCTGAACGCGCCACCCACAAAGAGGTCGAGGAAGTTGAACACACTGCCCTGCCGCTCAAAGAGGTCCTTGAGCGCCGACACGTTCACGCCCGGCACCGGCAGGTGCGAACCGAGGCGGAACAGCACGAGCATGCCGGCGGTGAACAGCACCCGCCTGCGCAGGTCCGGGATGCGGAGAGAGTTAAGCAGACCGCCGAGCATCCGCAATCACCTCAGCCTTGCCGCCGGCCTTCTGGATCGCCTCTGCAGCACTCTTGCTAAACGCATGGGCCTTTACCATCAGCGCGCGCTCGAGCGTGCCTGTCCCGAGCACCTTCACCCGCGCCTTGCGCCTTACAAGCCCCTTCTCACGCAGCAGCTCAGGGGTGACCTCGGTCTGAGCTTCGAACCGGTTGAGATCTTTCAGGTTCACCGGCGCGAACGGCTCGCGCGGCACACCGCCCGCGTGGCTGACGCCGCCGGCGCGCACGCCCCGGCGGAACGGAAGGCGCTTGGCAAGCGGGGTCTGGCCGCCCTCAAACCCGGGCCGCGGCCCCGTGCCCGAGCGCGCTTGCTGGCCTTTCCGGCCCCGGCCGCTGTAGACGCCGCGGCCCGATCCGAGCCCGCGGCCCACGCGGCGCCTGCGTCGCCTCGCGCCCCTCGCTGGTCTCAATTCATCGATCTTCAGCATTCTCTCGTCCTTTCGCTTTACTGAACGTTCATCGTCTGATAACCGCTAGATCCTCGACTTGCTTCCCTCGAATCCTCGCCACGTCCTCGGGCTGCCGCAGCTCGAGCAGTGCGGCGATCGTGGCCCGGGCTTGGTTGATCGGGTTCCGCGAGCCGAGCGACTTGGTCAGGATGTCCTTGATGCCCGTCGCCTCGAGCACCGCGCGGACCGACCCGCCGGCGATGACGCCCGTGCCCTCGGAGGCCGGCTTCAGCAGTACCCTTGACGCCCCATAGTGACCGATGATCTCGTGCGGGATCGTCGTCTTGCGCAGCGGCACCTCGATCAACGATTTCTTCCCATCCTCAACGGCTTTGCGAATCGCGTCCGGCACTTCGGCCGCCTTGCCCAGACCGACGCCGACGTGTCCCTGCTCGTCGCCGACGATGACCAGCGCGCTGAAGTTGAAGCGCTTCGCGCCCTTCGTGACCTTCGCAACCCGGTTGATCGAGACTGCTTTCTCGATACTTAGGTTGACCGTCGATGGATCGACTCTCTTAATTGCCATTCACTCCTCCGAGTCAAGACTTTTAGAATTGTAGTCCAGCCTTGCGTGCGGCATCTGCCAGCGCTTTGATTCGTCCATGATACAGATAGCCGCCCCGGTCAAACACGACCTGTTTGATGCCATTGGCCTGGGCCCGCTTGGCGATGAGTTCCCCGACAAGCACGCCGGCCTGGGTCTTCTTTTTGCCTTTCATCGCATCGCGAATCTCTGGATCGAGCGTGGACGCCGCGGCCAGCGTCGAGCCCTTCGTGTCATCCACGATCTGGGCGTAGATGTGCTTCAGGCTGCGGAAGACAGACAGGCGTGGCCGCGCCGGCAGCCCGCCCATCCGCCTGCGGATGCGCAGGTGGCGCCGCTGGCGCAACACGTTACGATCGGCTTTCTTGAGCATTCGTGCCTCCAACTGCCGTTCGTCGTTCGTGGTTGGTCGTTGGTCGCTAACGACGAACCACTAACGACAAACGACCAACGTCAGTTCTGATCAGGCTTTGCCGCCAACGCCGCCGACGGTCCGTCCAGCCTTGCCGGGCTTGAGCTTGATGCGCTCCCCGGCATAGCGGATTCCCTTACCCTTGTATGGATCGGGCTCGCGGATCGCACGGATCCGGGCGGCCACCTGGCCGACGAGTTCCTTGTCGATCCCGCTGACGACGATCCGGTTGGCCTGCGGCACCTCGAATTGGATCCCGTCCGGCGGCGGCACCTCGACGGGATGCGAGTACCCGACCTGCAGCGCCAGCGCGTTGCCCTGCTTGGCGGCGCGGTAACCGACGCCCTGAAGTTCAAGCTCGACCTTGAAGCCCTCGGTCACGCCTTTGACCATGTTGGCGAGCAGGGCCCGGGTCAGCCCGTGCAGGGCGCGATGGTGCTGGAGGTCAGTGGGCCGCTGCACGACGACTGTGCCGTCGGACATCTGCACAGTGATGTCCGGATGTACTTCGCGGGTCAGGCGCCCCTTCGGGCCCTTTACCTCAACAGCGCGGCCGTTGATCTTGACCTCCACGCCCGTCGGAATTGCGATGGGCGCCTTTCCCACACGCGACATTCACTACCTCCTAGGGCTTAGGGCATAGGGCATAGGGCCTAGGGCTTGGAAACTGCGTCGTCTTTGGCTAAGCCCTAAGCCCCAAGCCCTGAGCCCCGGGTCATTACCAGACGTAACAGATAACCTCGCCGCCGACGCCCATTTTCCTGGCCTGCCGGTCGGTCATCACGCCCCGGGACGTCGTCAGGATCGCCACCCCGAGGCCCCCGCGCACCCGCGGGATCTCCTCGCGCTGCGTGTACATCCGGAGACCGGGACGGCTCACCCGTCGAAGTCCCGACAGCACCTGCTCCTTGCGTGGGCCGTATCTGAGGGTGATGCGGAGCACCCCTTGCGGCCTCTTCTCGATCCGGTGAAGGTCTGCGATGAAACCCTCGTCCTTGAGGATCTTCGCAATCTCCCCCTTAAGCTTGCTGGCCGGCACGTCGACGTGGTCATGCTTCGCCGAGTTCGCGTTGCGAATCCGCGTCAGCATGTCGGCAATTGGATCGGTGATGACACCCACTTCAACACCCCCTAACTAACGGCAAACGGCAACTGGATAACGCGGCAACGCGGCAACAACCGGGTTGTCCAGTTGTCGCGTTATCACGTTGTCGCAGGCTACCAGCTCGCCTTCATGAGTCCCGGAATTTCACCCTTATGCGCCAGCTGCCGCAGGCAGATCCGGCACAGCCCGAACTTGCGGAACACCGCCCGTGGGCGGCCGCACCGCTGGCAGCGCGTGTATCCCCGTACCTTGAACTTTGGTTTCTCCTTCCACTTGTTCAACAGCGCTTTCTTGGCCAATGTCTTCCCCTCGCTCCTCTAACGCGATCTCACGGTAACGCGGTAACAACCGCCCAGATTCTATCGCGTTATCGCGTTACCGTGTTGCCGCGTTTACGCGGCCCCCGCCTCCCTCAGCGGCAACCCCATCAATTTGTGCAGCTCCCTGGCTTCCTCGTCAGACTTCGCGGTCGTGACCAGCGTAATGTCCATCCCACGGATTTTCTCAATCTTGTCGTACTCAATCTCCGGGAAGATCAGCTGCTCGCGGATGCCGATGTTCAGATTCCCCCGGCCGTCAAAC
>JACPRY010000071.1 GCA_016193565.1 Armatimonadota bacterium | reverse complement strand
GCGATCTGCACGTGGCCGATCTGCCCGATCAGCCGGCCCATCGTGTGCGCGAGGTTCCCCTCCGCCCGCTGCATGTGGTAGACGTCGTACTGCAGCCGCGTGTTCTGCGTGCCGACTTCCTCGAGCAGGCGCACCGCTTGCGCGGACGTGCTGAGGAAGAAACCGGGGATGTCGTAGGTGTTCACCGGCTCGACCATCAAGGTGATGCCGGCCTTCCCGAGGCGCTCCGCCGCGAAGCGGAGGTTGTCGACTAGACAGCGCCACTGCTCATCATAGGGCATCGAGTCGATCCGCTTGCCCGCCAGACAGTTGAGGCGGGTGCACCGGAATCGCCGGGCGATCTCCACCGCCTCCGCGACGCCCCGGCGGAACTCGTCGCGCCGCTTCGGATCGACCGCGATCCCCCGGTCACCGCCGGCCCAGTTGCCGGCGGGCAGGTTGAACAACACCTGCGTGAGCTTGAGTTCTTCGAGCGCCTTCGCGATCCCGTCGACGTTCTCGCTGTACGGAAACATGTACTCGACGGCGCTGAATCCGGCTTTCTTCGCGGCGTCGAACCGTTCGAGAAACGGCCGTTCCGTGAAGAGCATCGTCAGACTGGCGGCAAAGGTCGGCATCCCCACCTCCTGGCACCCCTCAAATTTCCCTGATATATGGTGCCTGGCACCGATTTTCGGCCAAACTCGATGATTCTAGCTCATCTTGCGAGGAACGGGAGTCGACGCCAGTCGGGCGTACGAGGGCAGCGGGCCGCCGAGCAAAGGCATCAGGTACTGGACGAACGGCTCTGTGATGTCGGAGCCGGAACCGGCGATAAACTCGGGTGGAACGGTGCGCGTGCGGCCCACAACCTGGGTCAGCGCGACGAGCGCTGTGCTGCTGCGATAGCCGGGTCCTGGCTCGCGCACGATCGATACCATCACATCCGTGCGGCCGTCGACCGCCGCCCGGACCGCCTCCGTCCCCACACGATAGGCCTCATCGCGATCGACCGGTGACGCCATAGCGGAGGAAACGCGCTGGATCGTGCCGGGTTTGTCGAAGCGCGCTTTGAGCCCCAACTGCGACGCGGCGAGATCGCACAGCACCTGCGTCGCGCCGCCCAGCTGCGGCCGGCCGACGGGATCACGATCGACCGCCCGCTGCGATGCCGACAGATACTGCCCGCGCGCATCCTTCACACCCTCAGAGACGGCGATTACAACGTGACCCCGCTCCCAGTGAACCCGGGACACATCCGCGAGAAAGCGTTCCTGGTCAAACGCACGCTCGGGCAGATAGATGAGGTGAGGAGCCTCCCCTGCTCGCTCCCGCGCGAGCGCGGTACTGGCGGCGATCCAGCCGGCATCGCGTCCCATCGTCTCGATGACCTTCACCGTATCCACGACGCCGATCGCTTCGCTGTCGAGTCCGGCCTCACGCACCGAGATCGCGAGCCACCTCGCCACGCTGGGATAGCCCGGACAGTGATCGGTTTCCGCCAGGTCATTATCGATCGTCTTCGGGACCGCGACCGCGCTGAGCTCATACCGCCGCTCGCGGGCCGCCCGCACCAGGCGATGGACGACGCTCGCTGAGCCCTCACCGCCGACATAGAGGAAGTAGCGGACGTCATGGGCGCGTAGGACCTCCACGATGCGCCCCAGGTCTTCGTCGGTAACTTTCATCCGGGATGAGCCCAGGGCTGCAGACGGCGTTTCCTTCAGGCGAGTCCATAGTTCGGCCGGCTGCCGGCGGAGATCAGTCAGGTCTTCCTGCAGCAAGCCCTGCACGCCGTGGCGCATCCCGAGTATTTCGCCCACGCTGCTCGACTGCATCGCCGCCTCGACGACCCCGGCAAGCGTGACGTTGACGACCGCGGTCGGACCGCCGGACTGACCGACGATCAGATTACCCTTCATCATTCCGCAGGGTCACACGAGACGCACAAAGCGGTCGAACTCCTGTCCGCGCGCCGCACGCATCTGAGTGGTTGCTATGGCGTCGCGGGCAGCAGATACAACCCGCTGTCGTCAAATTGCAGTCGCACGTCGGTCCCGACGGGGAGCAGTCCTCGCACGCTCAGGGGCTCGACCGCACCGAGCTCTCCTACCGGCGTCTCGATCAGATACTCGTTGGTCATCCCCATGAAGAACGCGGTCCGGATCTTCCCCTGCAGCCCTGCGCCATCTGTGCGCACTACGACCGCCTCCGGACGCGCCATCACGGTCACGGGTCCGGCTGCCGCACCGTCCTGTCGGAACGGAAACGTGAAGTGATCGATGGTGACCTGACCATCGCGATACGTCCCGGACAGCAGGTTCGCCTCACCGATGAAATCCGCGACGAAGCGGCTGGCCGGCGTCCGGTACAGGTCGGCGGGCCCGCCGATCTGTTCCACCCTGCCCTGGTTCATCACGACGATAACATCGGACAACGCCATGGCCTCGGCCTGGTCGTGCGTGACGTAGATGCTGGTGATCCCCAGCCGCTGCTGCAATTCTCGGATCTCGGCGCGCACGCGCTTCCGCAATTTTGCGTCGAGGTTGGAGAGCGGCTCGTCGAACAGCAGCACCTTCGGCTTCATCACGAGCGCGCGGGCCAGCGCGACGCGCTGCTGCTGGCCGCCGGACAAAAGCGCCGGATAGCGGCGGCCGACCTGCGGCAACCCGACGAGCTCCAGCACATCCGCGACCTGCCGCGCAATCGCCGCCTCGGGCAGTTTCGCGATGCGCAGACCGTAGGCAACATTCTCATAGACCGTGAGATGGGGGAAGAGCGCGTAGGACTGGAAGACCATCGTGACCGAGCGGTTGCTCGCCGGCAGCGGCGTTACGTCTTCGTCCCCAATGAAGACCCGGCCGCTCGTGGGGACCTCAAGCCCGGCGACCATTCGCAGCGTTGTGGTCTTCCCGCACCCCGAGGGCCCCAGGAATGTCACCAGCTGGCCCGCAGGAATCCCCAGGCTCACCTCGTCGACGGCCAGCACCCCGCCAAAGCGCTTGGTCACACGCTCCAGGCGCACCGGCGTCGCCTGTCGATTCTTACCATTCACCATTCACGATTCACCACTCACGTCTTCTCCAGTCACGAGTCACGAATCACGAGTCACGCCGTCACCACCTCGGCCGCCCGGGTGTCGAGCCGCCGGTTCATCGCGTACAGCGCAAGGATCACGGCCACCATGAAGAGCGTGAGCACCGAGGCCAGGGCCGCACCACGCCCCAGCCGACCGGTTTCAACATACGACAACAGCTGCGTCGTGGCCAGATTGGTCCCCGCGGAGATCAGAAAGATCACCTGACTGACTGCCGTCATGGCGCGGACGAAGGAAAAGGTCAATCCCGAGAACAGGGCCGAGCGGACCAGCGGCATGACGATCCGCCGGAGGGTGATCACAGAATTCGCTCGCAACATCGTCGATGCTTCTTCCAAGGAGCGGTCAATCTGCTGGATCGCGGCCACGCTGGCGCGAATCCCTACGGGCATGTTGCGGAACACGAACGCCAGGATGATGATCGCCTCGGTCCCCGTCAGAAACAAGACGCCTTGATTGAAGGCCAGGATGTATCCAATCCCCATCACTGTGCCCGGCACAGCGAAGGAGAGCATAGAGCTAAGCTCAAGCGCTCCTCGGCCTGGGAAATCGACCCGCGTCACCAGGTACCCGATCAGAAACCCAACCAGCACGGAAGGAACAGCAGCATAGGCGGAGAGTTTGGCACTGGTGCGGAATACCTGCCAGCCTTGCGGGGAGAGATCACGCAAATGCTGCAGCGTGAACGTGTAATCGAATCCCCAGAGCTTGGTGACGCTTCCCACGAACACTGAGCCGTAGAGCGCGATGAGCAGCGCCATCCAGATGAGGAAGATTGTCGAGACGCCGTAGTCGATCCACGCTGGCAGCGGCCGCGGGGTCGCCGCCGATGGACGGCCGGTGACGGTGACGTAGAAGCGCCGGCCGATCCACCGGCGCTGGATGAAAAAGATCAGCAGGGTGAGGAAGAGGAGGCCTACGCCATAGACGGCCGCTTCATTCGGGTTAAAGCGACCAATGATGGCGAAGAACACCTCCGTCGCCAGATACGGCACCCCGCCGCCGATAATGATCGGGTTTCCGAAATCAGCGAGGCTCTCGATGGCCACGAGCAGAAACGCATTTGCGAGCCCCGGACGCGCCAGGGGCCAGGTCACCGTTCTCAGCGTGTGCCAGCGCGAGGCGCCCAGCGTCTCCGCGGCTTCCTCCATCGAGGCATCCATCGCCTGCACGACACCCTGCAGCACGAGATAGGCAATCGGCGTGTACGCCAGGATCTGCGCGATGGCGACGCCGAGAGGGCCGAAGAAAATGTTCGTGGAGATCCCGAGCACCTGGTACGTGATGAATCCTCGTCGTCCAAACAGGAAGATCATGGCCAGCCCCAATACGAAGGGAGGCGTAATAATCGGCAGGATCGAGAACGGACCAAGAAGCCGTCTGGTCGGCAGGCGCGAACGCTCACTCAACAGGGCGAACAGAAAGCCAAGGGCCGTAGAGACGACCCCGACTGCGATTGCCAGGAGCACGCTGTTCCGCACGGCACCGAACCCGAGGTAAAGCGCGGCTAACACAAAAGTGCCGGTGGACACCGCGATCCCCCAGGCCACCGCGCGCCAGCGCCTCCCGGCCACGACCAGCGCTCCGCCCACCAGCACGCCGGCAGTGACGCCCACCAGTGCCGCAATCTGGGTCTCGTTCCGGGGTGTCGCTGGATTATTCACCAGCAGGAAATTGGGAGCGCGCAGCGTCGCCTCAACAAACCCGAGGGTCAACCGTCCATCGACGACGACGCTGGCTTTCAGGACCGTCCAGAGCGGGAACAGAATGAAGATAAAGACGAAAGCCGACATCCAGAGGACACTGCCGGCAAGGAATGCGTCGACGCGCAACATCCCGGAAAGCGCCAGTCCAGTGCCAAGGACGGCCAGAAAGCTCAGCACGACGATGGCGGCGCCGACCCCGAACGGTCTCCCTGCGAGGTGAAGTTCGCCAGTCGTGAGCAGTAGCCCCAGCGCGCCAACCGCGAGCGCTCCGCGGCCGCGCTCGGCCTCTCCTCGAGGCAGCAGGGCCACAGTCACGGCCAGGGTGGCGAGGATCACCACGCCGATGACCCATGGCGAATCACGAAGGAGAACGAGTCCCATAGCTGCCGGCAGAAAGGAAAAGATTTCGCGCCCCTGCCGGAACCACGGCAACAGCAGGGCACTGCACAGCGCAATGCCTCCCCATGTGAGCAGGGTGATGTTGGGGGCAGGCCGTGCGACGGGGACGCTCAGCGTCCGTGCCACTGGGTTCGCTCCGCAAGGAAATCAAAAGGAGGGCGAAGGCTCCCTGTCACCTCGCCCTCCGGAGTCAGCCTACTTCGGCAGGGTTGAGATCTCCCTGGTCCACTTCTGAACCAGGCCATCTCGCACGGCAGCGCGTCCGTACTTGAGGAAGTCATACTTGATGACTTTGAAGTCCTGGAATCTCGGGATGATTCTGGGCACCGGAGTCTTTGTGTTGGATGGAATCTGATACGATTCGCCGCGCTCGGCATTGAGGACCTGCGCCGCCGGCGTGAGGGCCCATTCAATGAAGGCAATGGCGTTGACCCGGTTCGGCGTTGCCTTGATCAGGCTGAGGCCGCCGATCTCATAGCCTGTACCATCCCTGGGCGCGCCGTAGACGATCGGGAACCCCTTGAGGACGTGGTCCAGCGCATCATGGACAAAGGTGATCCCGATGGCCACTTCACCCCGACCGGCCAGCAGCGCCGGCGCAGGGCCGCTGCGGGTGTACTCCGCGATGTTCCGGTGGATCCGCTTGAGCAACTCAAAGGCTTCTTGTTCGCCGTAGATCTGCACGAGTGTGGCGATCAACGTGTAACCGGTTCCAGATGTGTTCGGGTTCGGATGCGCGATCAACCCCTTGTACTTAGGATCTGCCAGTTCGAGCCAAGTGCGCGGCACCGGCAGTCCTTTCTCCTTCAGCAGACGCTCGTTGATCGCCCAGCCCAGGATGCCAGCGTAGAGGGGTATGTACTTCCCCGCCACGGCCTCGCGCAGCTCCGGCCGCAGGTCGTCCCAGGCCCTGGGCCTGTAGATCTCGGTGAGCCCATCTTCATTTGCGACCACATGGGGGTCGCCGGTGCCACCAAACCACACGTCGAACGAGGGGTTTTGGCGCTCCGCACGCAGACGGGCGAGCGCCTCGCCGGAACTCAGCCGTAAGAACTCCAGCGCGATGCCCGTAGCCTTGGGGAACTCCGCCTTCACGGCGTCGCACCAGGGCGGATTCGGACTGCACAGGATCGTGACCTTGCCTGCCGGCGCGGCGGATGCGACGCCGAACGAGGCCAGCATCACCACCACAACCGACACCATCACTCTTCTCATCACATCCCCTCCTCTGCGTTCACAGCGGTGAGCAGCGACTTCAAATGCTGGACGGTCTGACGCGCGGCCGATCCCGGATCGGGGATCGGCACGATCTCCGCTGAGAGAAATCCACTGTACCCAACTTCATCCAGCACAGACAGGATGCCAGCAAAATCCAGGTGTCCGAAGCCCGGCGCCTCCCGGTTGCTGTCGGCGACGTGCACATGGCCGAGCCGCCGGCCGCAGGCGCGGAGCGCGTCCTCGATCGACCGCTCCTCGATGTTCATGTGAAAGGTGTCCGCCAGCACCCGGATGCGCGCCGAGCCCACGCGGTCGATGATCTCCAGCGCCTCGCCGATCGTGTTCAGGTAGTCGGTCTCGTACCGGTTGATCGGCTCGATCAGCAGACGCACGTCGCTGCGCTCGACCGCCGGCAGCAGCCGGGTCAGTGCCTCCATGAAGCGCGCATCTGTCGCCGCGCGATCACGGGTGATCCGCCCGCGGATGAGACCGACAATCACGGGCGCAGCGAACTCTGATGCCAGACGGATGTGCGCTCTCATTCGTTCGATGGCGCGCGCCCGGATGCCTGCGTCGTCGCTCGTGAAGCTCAATCCGTCCTTCAGGTAGGCCTGACCGGTCCCGATCGCGGCCACGGCGAGCCCGCTCTCGCGGAGGACGCTGCGCACGGCCTCGCGATCGATCGCTGCCGGATCCCGCACCGCCAGCTCGACCGCGTCATAGCCGAGGGTCGCCGCCATACGCACGCCCTCGTCCCACCGCCCGCGCACCGCGACGGCGTCGAAGGAAGTGTTGTCGATCGAAACCACGAGGGCGAGTTTCAGGGCGGCCATCCCAGGGAGTAGATAGATTTGCCACCCTTCGCGGGGCCTTTCAGAACAGGCTCGAGCTCATCTGTATCCCGCTCCGTGACGTACTCCGCCGGCGGCAGCTTCCCCGGCGGGAACGTCTCCAT
>JACPRY010000070.1 GCA_016193565.1 Armatimonadota bacterium | reverse complement strand
TAGCTGGCTTCCACCAACGCCGTTCGTTGCCTTTCTGGCCTCACCAAGATATAATCTAACACAATTAGCAGTAAATTGTCAATAATCGTTCTGCGCGCGGCGGATCGGCGGCCTTTCAGGAAAGAGTGCTTTGACACAGAGTCGCCTCGAGTTGTCGTTTCTGAATCGGGGCCATTACCGCGTGTACGCAGTCAGCGTAGAGTAACGACGCATGGATAAGAATGCACGCGCCTCATTCACGCGCAAAGCATCGCTCGTCAGACGAAACCGCCTCAGCAAACTCCGCCTGAAGGAGAATCGGCAGGTTCCCCTAACTGATGGGCACAAAGTCGACTACGACCGTGCCTGGCAGTTGCTCTTCAAGGACCCGCGCGATGGGTCGAGCGACATGCCGGCTGAGGGGGATTCTAAATGAGAGCGGCCTTGTATTTACGTGTGAGCACTCAACCGCAGGCGGAGAAATGGTCCATGCTCGCCCAGGAACGTGCGCTCATCGAACACTGCCAGCGGCAAGGATGGGACTACAAAGTATTCTCAGACCCAGGGATCAGCGGTGAGACGCTTGACCAGCGTCCCGGCATTCAGCAGTTGTTGAAGGAGGTCGCGGCGGGCGGGTATGGCATGGTGCTATCAGTTGAACTCGAACGCTTCTCACGCAGCCAATCCCTCTTCGACTGGTTGACGCTCAAGCAGGTCTTCCGGGAGGCGGGCGTCAAGTTCGGCACGCCTGGGCAACTCTACGATCCCGCCGACGTAGAGGACGATTTCTTGAGCGACCTGTTCGGCTCGCTGTCGAAGCGCGAGAAGGCGAAACTACTTGTTCGAACACGGCGGGGCAAACTGGAAGCTGCGCGACAGGGCCGATACCTCACGGCTATCGCGCCATTCGGCTATGTGCTGCGAGATGGGCAGCTAATCACCTGTGAGGAAGAAGCAAAGATCGTCCGCTACATCTTCACGCTGGCGAAAGAAGGGCGCGGCGTTCGGGAGATCGCCAGGATGTTGACCCGCGAAGGCATCCCTACTGTTAGACAGATGCGAGGAGACAGGCGGGCAGGCACGCGATGGGCGAAGTCGTCGGTCTTTAGAATCCTCAGCAACCCTCTATATTCAGGCGAAGGACACTGGAACCGTCGAAGGCGAGAGGGATCGAAGCATGTGTGGCGGCCGGAAAGCGAATGGGTAGCGGTGAAAGTCCCTGCCATCGTTCCGTCCGACATGTGGAAGTTTATGCAGCGTAGATTGAGGGAAAACGCGGCATTCGCACAGAGGAATCAGAAGCGCGTGTACTTGCTGAAGGGCGTCTTGCACTGCGCCGAGTGTGGTGGGCGTGTGTACGGCGTCCCATTCCACGGGGTTCGCTATTACCGATGCGCGAACCGGCCCGCCTGTAAATCGCACAGCGTCAGGGCTGCGGAAGTGGAGTCACTGGTCTGGGGGGAGGTCGTGCGGGCCGTGCGGCAGCCCCAACTGGTGGCGGAGGAAGCCCGTCGACAACGTGAGGATCAGTTCTCCGCGCTAGACGAGCTGAGATTCAAACTCGACAGCGTGAGAAACACCCTACGAAGTCTTCCTCAGGAGAGGGAGCGCGCTTTGGACGCCTATCAGCACGGCTGGACGGATCAGGTCGAGACTCAGCGGCGCATCGAAGAAGTCAGGCAACGCCAAGCTACTTTGGAGGACCAAGCTCGCTCGCTGGAGGCTCGCCTATTTTCCCTGCTTGCCACTGACGACGAGAGCGCCACAGTGGAAACCCTGCTGTCCCGGTTTGGGCGGCGGCTGGCGGGATTGAATGACGAAGAGAAGGCCCTCGTGGTGCGTGGACTCGTAAAGGCCGTCACCATTCGCGCGAACGGCGATGTGGAAATAGAGGGATTTGTCCGGCAGTCGGGCGTCGCCCTGGTTCCTGATGGTGTGGCCACCGGGACCCCCAATTCGCAAACCCCAACGGAGACGCGGGGAGGAGATGATCCGCAGGAAAACGTCCACACCATGAGGACGTTGTGGCCGCCGGACGCGGCAATCTCCAGGGCCCGGCGCGCGTGCGCCTGGCCCTTCACCTCCATGAAGTCGACATCGTACTGCGGCGCCACGTCGTGATACGGTGGACTCCGCACCGGCGCGATCACCTGCTCACCTTCCAGATGCTGAATCACCTGGAACAGTGATCGCGCGGGATACACATCCAGCCCGTCGACAAGCACGGCTTCGTGCGCGTTGGCCGCCGGCACGATTAACGTGCGGATGCCGGACGCTTTGGCCCGAAGCGCGATCGACAGCAGCCCCGGCACGGGACGGATGCCGCCGTCCAGCGACAGTTCGCCCAGGACGAACGCATGCTCCAGCCCTGGTGCACGGATCTGTTCGGTCGCTGCGAGGATTCCGATCGCCATCGGAAGATCAAACACCGGGCCTTCTTTGCGAACATCTGCCGGGGCGAGGTTGATCGTGATCTTGCGAGATGGCACCTCATAGTTGGAGTTTCGGATCGCCGCCCGCACGCGCTCCTTCGCCTCTTGCACGGCGGTATCGGGTAACCCGACGATGGTGAATGCCGGCAGCCCGCCGCCGACATCCACCTCGACGTCGACTGGATAGGCGTCCAGCCCCTGTACGGCAGCGCTGCGGACTTTGGCCAGCACGTGGTTTCCTCCCCGCGGATTGTAGAAGGATGACGGGCGTGGCGCACTGACTCAGGTGGGCTATTTGTCCGGAACGAATGCGTTCCTGATGAGCTCGATGCTCTGGTCGCGCCCGGCCGGCGTGACGACGACCGAGACGGCATCGAACCGGCAGGGCCGATCGAGCATCCGCCTGCCCTTGAGGTAGTAGGTGGCCAATCTCACGAGGCGGCGTTGTTTGGCCGGGGAGACTGCCTCGAGCGGCCCTCCAAACTTTGACGTCGTGCGCGTCTTCACTTCAATGAAGACCAGCGTGCCCCGCTCCTCGGCCACGAGGTCCAGCTCGCCGAACGGGCAACGAAAGTTCCGGTGGCGGATCTTGTAGCCCGACCGGAGCAGCAGCTTGACAGCTGCCTCCTCTCCGATCGCACCGAGCTCTTTGCGGTTCACGCCGGAAGAGTTGTCGTATGCTCGCATGGATTCCCTGACCTCCCCGCGCCATTCTTCTCGCGAAAATTGACCCACCAGGGGCCATCTCTGACCCCAGGGGCCTGACCCCGAGGGGCCAGGCCCCTGGGGGTCAGGCCCCCCGTCTTGCAAGGGCCGGGATGTGGCATCCCAGCAGGTAGGAGGCCTTCCATGCGCTACCTGGCTGCAGTTGTACTCGTTCTAATCCTGGCCCCGGCGGCGCCGGCGACGGTGGGGGCGTCGTTTGATGCCTTTACGGGTGGCTCCCTGATCCACCAGTTGCAGCTCACGCCCAGGGGATCTCAAGCGCTGTCTGGCGCGCTCGCCGGCCGCACGCTGCACCGCTTCGTCTCAGACGATGGCGTGATTGTGGTGGATCTCGTCGTCGTTCGGGGGATGATCGAGCAGCAACTGATGTACGTGCCGATGGATATTCAGCGGGGATACCAGGTCGCGTTCTTCCTGCAAGACGCAGTGGGCTCCGTGGTCGGCGCGCAGAAGGGCATGATTGCCTACCGCGCGGCGGTCAACAACAGGTCAGAAACGTACCTGCCCTGGGGATCGTTTACGATGCGCTTCACGCCGTTCGACGCGACGCGCATGCGGGTGCTGGTTAGCCGATAGGTAAGAGTTCCTGCTGCCCGCGCACCGGCACGAACGAGCGCCGGTGGATCGGGCTCGCCCCGAGTCTGCCGATCGCCTCGTAGTGTGCTTTCGTGCCGTAGCCCTTGTGCCCGGCGAAGCCGTACCCCGGATAGCGCTCTCCGAACTCCCGCATCATCTGATCCCGCGTGACCTTGGCCACGATGGACGCTGCCGCGATGGAGGCGCACGTGGCGTCCCCGTCGATGATGACGAGCTGCGGGACCGCCAGATCGGCCGGGATGCGCCCGTCGATCATGACGAGGTAAGGCCGGACTCTCAGTGCAGCAACGGCGCGGCGGTGCGCGAGACGGGTGGCCTGCAGGATGTTGAGGCGATCGATCTCATCGACGGTCGCCACGCCTGTGCTTATCGCGACGGCGGTCTCGCGCACGCGCTGGTACAGGACGGCCCGCTCGGTGGGATCGAGCCGTTTTGAATCGTCCAGCCCGGGAAGGTCCGCAAGCTCCGGAAGGATGACCGCCGCCGCGACCACCGGCCCGGCGAGCGGCGCCACGCCGGCTTCGTCCACTCCCGCGATGATCGCAAACCCCCGCGCACGGTGATCGCGTTCGATCGCATACAGCGCTTCGATACGTCTGCGCTCATGTTCCAGCCGGTTCATCCGGACCCGCAGCCGGCCGGCGAACGCCCGGACGCCGTGGCGCGGATCGCGCGCGAGTGCGCGCAGCAGCGCATGATCAATCGTGGATGTGTCCTGCAGGAAGACGGCGAGCTGCGCGAGCGTCAGACGGCGGATCTGGGAGCGGCGCAGCGGATCCCGCATGTCAGCGCACGAGGCCCAGCCGGGGCGGCGGCCAGTAGATGAACATGGCCTTGCCCACCACATTTTCACGGGGGACAAAACCGAAGAAGCGGCTGTCTTCGCTGTTGCAGCGGTTGTCGCCGAGAACGAACAGGTGATCGGCGGGGATCTTCTGGGGGCCGTAGTTGCTGGTACACGAGCGGTCACTGCTGGCGAGCGCGGTCGGGTAGAGCTCTTTGATCGGGGTGTTGTTGATCAGGACGACGCCGTCGCGGAGCTCAACGGTCTCCGCGGCCAACCCCACCACGCGCTTGACGAAATCCTTGCCGGGATTGAGCGGGTAGTGAAACACGATCACGTCCCCGCGGTCGAGCATGCCGATTCGATACGAGAGTTTGCTGACCAGGATGCGATCGCTGATCTGCAGCGTCGGCTCCATCGAGCCGGACGGGATGTAGAACGCCTGCACGACAAAGGTGATGATCAGCAGGCTCAGCAGGGCGGCGACGATGCTGGCGTCCAGCGTCTCGACGATGGACGCGCGCCAGTGCGGCGGAATCGCGTGCGCGCGCCGGATGAAGATCCGCGCGAGGATCAGCACGCCCGCCAGGATGAGGATCAGGCTCGGGATGCTGAGCGGCAGGCGGTCAAGAAACTCCAGGCGCATGTCTCTGTTGAGGTCCCGGGGAAGGCTCTAGCGACTCTCCTTGATGCGCGCCTCTCGCCCGATCTTCTCCCGAAGGAAGTAGAGCTTCGCCTGCCGGACCTTCCCTTTGCGCACCATGTCGATGCGCTCAATCCGTGGGGAGTGCAGCGGAAAGGTCCGCTCGACTCCCACACCGTGACTGATCCGCCGGACGGTGAACGTCTCGCGCACGCCGCCGCCCTTGCGGCCGAGGACGACCCCTTCAAAGGCCTGTACGCGCTCGCGACCGCCCTCGACGATCTTCACGTGCACCCGCACGGTGTCACCGGGGGTGACCTCGGGCAGTTTCTTCTTCATCTGCTCCCGCTCAACGGCGGTCACTTTCTCCATGAAATTCCCCTCCGCGATTCCACGGAATTATAGCACAGCCCCCAGGCTTCCTACTCGCGACCGCTCACCTCGTCTTCGAGATCGAGTTCATCCAGCAGCCGGCGGTCTTCGTCGCTGAGGGCTTCGGCCTTCAGCAGATCCGGCCGCCGCGCGAGCGTGCGGCGGAGGCGTTGCGCCTGCCGCCAGCGCCGGATCGCCTCGTGGTCCCCCGACAGCAGCACGGACGGCACCGACCACCCACGATACTCTGCCGGCCGCGTGTAATGCGGATAGTCCAGCAACCCTTCGCTGAATGAGTCGACCTCGACCGACGCCGTGTCCCCGACCACCCCGGGCACAAAGCGCGCCACGGCGTCTGCGATCACCATCGCCGGTAGCTCGCCGCCCGTGAGCACGTAGTCGCCAATCGAGATCTCGTCCGTCGCGAGCTGCTCGCGCACACGTTCATCGATGCCTTCATAGTGCCCGCACAGGATGATGAGATGCTCCTCGCCCGCGAACTCCTGGGCCAGCGCGTGCGTCAGCCGGACACCCTGGGGCGAGGTGAGAATGATCCGCGGCGACGTCTTGGAAGATTCCGCTCGGATCGTGTCCACGGCTTCAAAGAACGGTTCCGGCTTCAACACCATCCCTGCCCCGCCGCCATACGGCGCATCGTCGACCTGGCGGTGCCGGTCTGTGGTGAACTCGCGCAGATCCCAGACCGTGATCTGCAGGCGGCCGCCCTCCTGGGCACGCCCCAGTAGGCTGACTTGCAGCGGGGTGAAGGCCTCCGGAAAGATCGTGACAATGTCGATCCGCACCCTACTCCTCCCGGATCTCCATGATGATGCCGTCTTTGACCACGATCTCCGTGCGGCCGAGCTTGGTGAACAAGTTGTCGCCGACTTTCACCTCGACCAGACTCTCGAGGGTGCCCTGTGTGAACTCGGAGTTGAGTTCCAGTTCCTGCGCTTCCCTGAGGCGCATCGTCAGCTCGGCCCTGGTCGCCTCCTGCCTCGCGCGCTCCAGTTCCAGTTGCTGGCGGATCGCGCGCGCCTGCGGCGTCACCTGCCGCTCCAGCTCGGTGCGGCGGATCTGCGTGTCGAGCTGCTGCACGATCACGTCTACCCGCTTGACGGCATCCTCGAGATCCTGGATGTACAGCCGCTTGAACCCTTCGGTCACGATCGCCTTGATGACGACCGGACGACTAACTGTGAGTCCCATCCAAGTGGCCTCCACCAATCACTGCATGATCTCCAATAGGACCCGCCGGCCGCTCCTGAGCGCGGCGGCTTTCACCACGGCCCGCATCGCCCTGGCGATCCGGCCGCCGCGGCCGATCACCTTCCCCATGTCGCCGGGGGCGACCCGCACCTCGACGACGAGCGCACGGTCTTCCTCTCGCACGCGCACTTCGACGGCGTCGGGCTCAGCGACGAGCGACTTCGTGATGAAGGCGACCAGGTCGCCCACCGCCTCAGACCCGGTGATCAAGACTTCCCCGCCGAGCCTGCCCTGAGCTTATCGAAGGGGGCGCCTGCTCTGGAGAGCACACCGGTCTTCTCGAGCAGGACGCGCGCCGAGTTGCTCGGGCGAGCACCTTTCCGGAGCCAGGCGATCGCTTTCGTCTCGTCGATCTTGATCGTCGACGGCTCCGTCCTCGGGTTATAGGACCCGATCACCTCGATGTACCGGCCGCTGCGCGGCGAGCGCGAGTCGGCGACGACCAGGCGGTAGAACGGCTGGTGCCGGCCGCCGATGCGCATCAAGCGAATCTTGACCATCGATTGCCTCCCTTTTCGTGACTCGTGACTCGTGACTCGTGACTCGTGAAACGGCAAACAATTCATGAACGTAGGTGCGATTCACGATTCACTATTCACCATTCACTGCAGCCGAAATGGAAACTTCCCCCGCTTCCCCTTGCGTTCGAACTCCCCCACCCGCTTGATGAGTTTCTTGGCTTCCTCGAACTGTTTCAGCAGACGGTTCACGTCTTGAATCGAGGTGCCGCTGCCGCGGGCGATCCGCCGGCGCCGGCTCCCATCGATGATATCGGGTCGAGCCCGCTCGTCGGGCGTCATCGAGTTGATGATTGCTTCGACTCGACCCAGCGATCGCTCATCCACCGCACCGGCGAGTCCGGCCGCGCGGCCGGCGAGCCCCGGGATCATGCCGATGAGCGAGTCCAGCGGGCCCATCTTGCGCACTGATCTGAGCTGCTCGCGAAAATCATCGAGGGTAAACTCCGCCCGGCGCAGCTTGCGCTCCATCTCCGCCGCGGCCTCGGCGTCGATCGTCTCCTCCGCCTTCTCGATGAGTGTGAGGACGTCGCCCATCCCGAGGATCCGCGAAGCCATCCGGTCCGGATGGAACGGCTCGAGCCCGTCAAGCTTCTCTCCCGTGCCGACAAACAGCACCGGGCGCCCCGTCACTTCGACGACCGACAGCACCGCGCCGCCGCGCGCGTCGCCGTCGAGTTTGGTGACGATCAGGCCGTCGATCCCGACCACCGCCTGAAACCGGCCGGCCATCGCAGTCGCGTCTTGTCCGGTCATCGCATCGACGACGAGCACCACGTTGTGCGGCTGCACGGCCTCACGCATCGCTCGTAGTTCCGTCATCAGCTCATCATCCGCGTGCTGGCGGCCCGCGGCGTCGATGAGGACGACATCGTGGCCTGCGCGCTCCGCGTCTCGTAGGGACGCGCGCGCGACCGCGATGGGATCTGTCGCGCCGGGCTGGCTGAAGACCGGCGCGCCCACCTGCTCCCCGACGACCTGCAGCTGCGTGACCGCGGCCGGCCGGCGTAGGTCGGTCGCCACCAGCAAGGGTTGCCGCCCCCTCCGCTTCAGTCGAGCGGCCAGCTTGGCGGCGGTCGTGGTCTTGCCGGCGCCGTGCACGCCCACCAGCAGGATGATCGTCGGCGGCCGGTCCGCAAACCGCAGGTCGCGCGCCGTGCCGCCGAGCAGGCGAACCAACTCTTCGTGGACCAGCTTGACGACCTGCTGGCCGGGAGCCAGATGCTTCGTCACCTGCTGACCGACCGCCGCCGCTTTGATGCGATCGACGAAGGCTTTGGCGACCTTGAAGTTCACGTCGGCCTCAAGCAGTGCCAGGCGGACTTCCCGCAGCACCACATCGACGTCCGCCTCTGAGAGGACCCCCCGTCCCGTCAACTGCGTGATGATCGTTTGGAGCCGTCCCTGGAGCGCTTCAAACACGATGATCTCCCGTGTTCACGGACAGATACACTCTGTAGCCTCCACCCTTCTCCATCTCTTGAACGTTGCCGAAGATCTTCGCGACCTCCCTGGCGAGGGTCTTCGCCCCCTGGGCGGTGCGGGCGACAAAGAAGAGGCGCCCTCCTCCGTTGAGGTGGTCGCGAGCATCCTGGAACAGCCGCCGCAGCGTGGCGCGACCCGCGCGGATCGGCGGGTTTGTGACGACGACATCGAAGCGCCTGCCGGAGACCGGAGCAAACCCGTCACCCTGCAGCACCTCCACGTTCGTCAACCCGTGACGCTGCACGTTCTCGGCGGCCAGGACCACGGCCCGCTCATTGATATCCACCATGACGACGCGGCCGCCCGGCGCCATCGTCGCGGCGACGATGCCGACCGGCCCGTACCCGCACCCCAGGTCGAGCACCTCATCACCGGGGCGAACCACCATCGTCTCGATCAGCAGCCGCGTGCCGGCATCCACACCTCTGTGGCCAAACACGCCGCGATCTGTGAGGAAGGTCCACGATCGCCCGTGCAGGGTCGCGCGGACTTCGCGCTGACTCGACGCGGCCTGCGGACGGTCGGTGAAGTAGTGTTCCATTTAAGCTCTCACCAATCTTGCCCCACCGGCCTCACCGCCTGCCCACAAGAGACATCCATTGGCGGTCCAGTCGGCACATGCTCCGCGGTTCGGCCTCCCTGCGCCGCCGGCCCGCTGCGCGGGCAACCCTAGTGGGTCGCCACGAGCAGCTACAGGCACGCGCGGCGGAGCGCGATGATCTCATCGGAAATCTCGTTTAGGATCTTCTCGTCGATTTTGCCGGCGAGCCGCGCAACGCTCCGGTCCAGCGCCTCGAGCCTGCTCGCGATCTGTGCTTTGTGCCTGGATGCCTGATCGGCGGTGGCCAGCAGACGCAGCGAGCCTTCCAGCCGATTCAACTCCTCGACGGAGCGTCGCACGCTGTCAAAGATTGCCTGACGCGTGACCTTCAGCTGTGCCGCGATCTCACCCAGGGAAAGATCGTCCAGGTAGTACAGGCGGAGCAGATGGCGTTGCCGGGCCGTGAGCAAACCACCGTACGCCTCGATCAGGCGGACGATGGTCAGGCGCTGAGTCAGCTCACGTTCCATTGGCCATCGCTGTAAAGGAAATATCCTTTACAGATCTCCCCCCAGTCTACCTCGTGTGCGACAGGGGGGTCAACAACAATCTGATTTCAGGGTGTGGGCGGCAGCAGGGCGTCGACGAACTGGCGGGGATCAAACGGCTGCAGATCGTCCAGGGTCTCGCCTGTGCCGATCAGCTTGACCGGGATGGCGAGCTCATGCGCGATCGCGATGACCACGCCGCCTTTGGCGGTCCCGTCGAGTTTGGCCAGGACCAGACCGGTCACCTCCACGGCGTCCTTGAAGGTGCGCGCCTGGGCGATGGCGTTCTGCCCGGTGGAAGCGTCGAGCACCAGCAGGCGTTCGACCGGCCGGTCCGCCATCTCGCGCGCGACGACCCGGTTGATCTTCTTGAGTTCCTCCATCAGGTTGACCTTCGTGTGCAATCGGCCGGCGGTATCCGCGATGAGCACGTCAATCGCGCGCGCCCGCAGCGCCGCGATGGCGTCGAAGACGACGGCGGCGGGATCGGCCCCCGGCGCGTGGCGGACGATCTCACAACCCACGCGCTGCGCCCAGATCGCCAGCTGGTCGATCGCGGCGGCACGGAACGTGTCGGCCGCGGCCAGCAGCACGCGCTTCCCCTGCCGGGAGAGATGGTGGGCGAGTTTTCCGATCGTCGTCGTCTTTCCCACGCCGTTGACGCCCAGCATGATGATGGCCGCCGGCGGGGGGTCGATGCGGAGCGGCGCGGCCTCACCGAGCAGTTCCAAGATGATCTCACGAAGTGCCCCCCGCACGGAGCGCGCATCGCGCACGTCCCGGCGTGCGCGCAGGCGGTCCAGGATGGCCGACGCCGTGGGGACACCGACATCGGCCTCGATCAACGCCGCTTCCAGTTCGTCAAAGACCGCGCGACTGAGGGGCTGGGCGAGGACCTGGTCGAGGCGGGCCGTGAACGCCTCGCGAGTACGGGCGAGTCCGGCTCTTAGACGATCGAACAAAGTGGACAAGAGTTCAGGAAACTAGGAAACGAGGAATCGAGGAAACGAGTCACTACAGTTAAGCGACTATCGCCGGCTCGGGTGTGTCCTTCCTTGTCAACCTCATCGAGATGATCTTCGAGACGCCGACCACTTCCATCGTGACGCCATAGAGTACGTCGGCCGCTTCCATCGTTCCCTTGTTGTGGGTGATGATGAGGACCTGCGTGCGCTCGGCGAGCTCACGCAGCAGCGTCGTGAACTTCTTGGTGTTCACGTCGTCCAGCGCGGCCTCGACTTCGTCGAAGATGCAGAACGGCGACGGGTGCACGCGGAGCATCGCAAAGATCAGCGACAGTGCAATCAGCACGCGCTCGCCGCCCGAATACGCGGAGAGGCTGCGCATCTTCTTGCCCGGCAGCTGCGCTTCGATCTCGATCCCCGGTTCGGCGTTGGGCTTCACCTCGCCGTTGGGGCCCGGTTCGGGATCGACGAGGGTCAGCTGCGCGCGGCCTCCGGCAAACAGCCGCACAAACAACCGGTTGAACTCCTCGTTGACGGCGGCAAAGGTCTCAGCGAATCGCACCTGCAGGATCTCATCCAGTCTTCGGATCAGTGCGGACAGCGCCGCCCGCGCGCGCTCGAGATCCTGCGTCTGTGTACGCAACGTCTCGACACGCGACCTGACGGCCTGGAACTCGTCCACCGCCCGGAGGTTCACCGGACCGATTGCGGCGATGAGGCCGCGAAGCGCTTCGATCCGGCCCTGCGCCTCGTCCCGCCCCAGCGGCAGGCGGACCTCGCGGACGTCGTCCCACGCGCTGTCGAACTCGTGCGCGATGCGGCGCTGCGCCGCCACGAGTTCTGTCTCGATCTGCGCGTGCCGGACTTCAAGGCGGTGCGTCTGATCCTCGAGGTCCCGCAGGCGGTCCTGAATCTGCCGCCACGCGCCTTCGGATTCCATGAGACGCTGCTGCAGTGCTGCGCGTTCCTCTTCCAGCGCGGACAGCTGGGCCCGCGTCGCCTCCTGCAGCTCCGCCAGCGCCCGGTGCGCCTCACGGGCTTCTTCCAACGAATGCACCAGCAGGTGTCGCTCGCCATCCAGCACCGTCAGCTCACCCAGGAGCTCGTCCCGGCGCGTGGTTATTGCGGCACCTTCCCGTGCGTGCTCGTCCACCCGAGCATGCAGAGCTTCCAGCGTGCCGGCAACTTCTGCCAGCGAGACTCGGACATCGGTCAAGTGGCCGGAGGCGGTCTGCGACGACTCTGTCTCCCGCCTGACCTCGGTCTCGAGCTCGGAGGCAACCTGTTCTCGCTCGGCCAGCGTCTGCGAGATCAGCTCGAGATCGGCCCGCAGCCGGTGCGCATCCCTAGCCACCTGCGCGTGCTCGGTCTCGCCACGTTCCAGCGCGGTCCGCACCTCATGCAGCTCTGCCGGAATGGCGGCCAGCGAACTCCGGAGCACCGCTAGAGCCTCCTGCCCTTCGGCGATTTCCTGATCCGCACCGCGCAGGGCCGCATCAGTGGAGGCGATCGCGGCTTCGGCATTGCGCAATTCCGCCGATGTCGCCTCGCGGCGCGTGACGAGGGCGGCCGCACGCTCTTCCAGTTCGCGCCGCCGCTCGCCAAGGGAGCGGATCTGGTCCTCGCGTCCCAGGAGCCCGGATACGCCATCGGGCTTGCCGCGGACGCTGATCACGCCATCCGGAGAGAGCAGCTCGCCCTGCAAGGTGGCGATCCGGCCCTCGAAACCCGACCGGCGCAGTTGCACCGCGGCATCGAGATCAGTGACGACGATGACGTCGCCCAGCAAGGCATCGACGACCTGACGCGCGCCGTTGGTGAGCTGGACCAGGTCGGCGGCCCGGCCGATGACCTCGACCGCCGCCGGGAGGTCAGGTGCCGGCCGGGGCATGACCAGTTCTACCGGCAGGAAGGTTGCGCTGCCCTGCCCGTTTCTCCGGAGATAGGACACGCCATCTTTGACGTCGTCCACGGTGCCGGCAATCAGCGAGAACAGCCGGCGGCCGAGCGCCGCCTCGATCGCGGACCGGTACGCCGGGGCGACCGTAAGTAGTTCCGCCAGTGGGTACTTGATGCCCCCGAACCGCTCGGGGTGCGCTCGCTTGGCCAGCAGAATCTCCTTCACGCCCTGCTCGTAGCCCGCGAGCTGCCGCTGCATGTCTTCGAGAAATGCGAGTGTTGACTGTACGACCTGCTGCTCGGCATTGAGGTCGCGGTCTTCTCGGTCGATCGCATCCAGGGCCGTGGCGCTGGCGCGGGAGTGTTCGCGCACCTCGGCGAGTTGCTCGAGGATCTCGTCACGCCGTGCGCGGAGGCCCTCGAGGGCGCGCCCGTGCTCCTGCACCTGCGTGTGAAACTGTTCGGCTGAGGCGGTCAACGCGCGCACACGGCTTCGATGCGCGTCGATCTGCTCGGTCAGCGCCGCCGCACGAGCGTCAAGCCGTGCCTGATCGTGGAGTCCGCGCGCCTTTGCCGCGCTCAGATCGGTCATCTCGGCGCGCTGAGCTCTAAGTAGCGTCTCGCGCTCACGCTGCGCGACGGACGACTGCGTCTGGGACTCCTCGGCCAGCGCCAGCTGTTCCAGCAGATCCTCGCGGCGGTCACGCATCGACACTCCCTGCGCCTGCAGTGTGGTGAGCGCCTCTTCGACCTGCGCGAGGCGTTGCTCCATGCGCGAGATCTCGCCACCGATCCGCTCGCGCTGCTGGTCGGTATGGCGCAGCCGCTCCTGGAGCAGCTGCATCGCGGACTCTCGCCCGGACAGGTCCTCGACGATCTGCAGGAGCGCCCGCTGGACGTCCTCCCAGCTCCGCGCGACCTCGGCGCTCCGCGCGCGGTCTCGGTCGATCGAGCTGCCGGTGGCGGCGGCCTGCGCGGCGGTCTCGTGCAGCTGCTGCTGCACGCTTTCGGCCTGCGTCGAGATGCGCTTGAGGCTACTGACGAGGCGCCGCGCCTCATCGACCTGGAGGCCCAGTTCAAGATTCCGCATTTCGGTGGTATGGGCGTGATGTTGCGCCGCGGATTCCGCCTGTTCGCGGAGCTGTTCGGTCTGTCGCTCGAGTTCGGCGAGCACATCTCCCACACGCTGCAGGTTGATGGCGGTGTGCTGCAGCCGCCGCTCTGCCTCGCGCCGCCGGCGCTTGTAGCGCGCCAGCCCCGCGGCCTCTTCCAGCAGGACCCGGCGGTCCTCCGCCCCTGCGCTGAGGACGCTGTCCACCTGTCCCTGGCCGATGAGTGAATAGGAACGGCCGCCCAGGCCGGTGCCGAGAAACATCATCTGAATGTCCCGCAGCCGGCAGACGCTATCGTTCAGGAAATACTCTCCCTCGCCGCCGCGGTTGGCGCGACGCGTGACGGTCACTTCGGCATAGTCGACCGGCAGCACATGGGACTCGTTGTTGATGGTCAGTGACGCCTCGGCCTGTCCCATCGCCCGGCGCGCTTCGCTGCCGCTGAAGATCACGTCGTCCATCCGGCCGCTGCGCAGGCTCTTGAAACTCATCTCACCGAGCGTCCAGCGGATGGCGTCAAAGACGTTGCTCTTCCCGCTGCCGTTGGGCCCGACGATCGCGGTGATGCCGGGTCCGAACTCCAGCTCCGTGCGGTCCGCAAAGGTCTTGAATCCGTGAAGCTCCAGCCTTCTCAGATACACTGTCTGGCTCCTCTGAACGGTTCACTTGCAGCGAGGCGCGCGATGCTAGCGATGAGGCACGGGCAGCAAGGATCGGTACAGGGCGCTCAGCCGGTCGGCCGCGGCCTCCAGCGAGAACTGGTATGCTGCCTCGCGGGCGCGTTCAGCCAGCCGTGCTCGCCGTGCCGGATCATCGATCAGGGCGACGACGCGATCGGCCATGGCCGGGGCGGAGGCCGGCGAGAGCACGCCGGTGTCCCCGCCGCGAACCGCATCGGTGACACCGCCTGCGGCGACGGCGACGACCGGCCGGCCGACCGCTATCGCCTCGATGACCGCGAGGCCCTGCGTTTCCGTTTGTGAAGCGAACACGAAGATGTCTGACGCCGCCATGCACTCCAGCGTCTTCTTATGGGGTTGCAGACCGGCGAATGTCACGCGCTCCGCGACGCCGAGCCTGACAGCCTGCTCCTTCAACGCCCCGTCTTCTGGACCGCCGCCGACAATCAGCAGCACCGCCTCTCGCCGCTGGACGACGTTCGCGAACATCTCGAGCAGCAGATCGACGCTCTTCTCTTTGCCGAGCCGGCTTGCGGTGACCATGAGCGTCTGTTCCTCGGGAACCCCAAAGACCGGCCGGACCCACGACGGATCGAGTGAGGCGATGAGTCCCGTGTCGACCACGCCGGTCGGCAGAACTTCGATGCGGCTGTGAACGCCGTGGGCACGCAGCCGCGAGGCCACCACCGATGAGGGGGCGATGACCAGGTCGCAGCGATTCGCATACCTCGCGACGTAGCGGCGCACCGCCGGTCGGCTGACCGCCGGCCCGATCCACGGGACATAGTGCAGGTACTCATCGTAGAGCGTGTGGTGGGTGAACACGAGCGGAATCTTCCGGCGACGGGCGACCCGCGCCCCGGCCCGCCCCATCAGAAACGGCGAGTGTGTATGGACCACGTCGACGTCAAGGGTCTGGAGCATCCGCCAGCTCGCAGGGGCGAGCAAATTCGCCAGTGGGAAGTCCGGCTCGTGTGGCAGGCGGACAGAGGGAAGGCGGATGATGTCGGGCTCCGTATCTGCATAGCCCGGATGCACGGGCGCCACCACGAAGACGCGGTGGCCTCTCTCACGCAGCGCGCCGACGAATGCCGTGAGCGAGTGCACAACGCCGCTGATCCGCGGCAGATACGATTCGCTGAGCATACCGATGCGCAAGGCAGTCGTTGAGGCAGGACGGGTCAGGAGTGTGACGCTCACGGGGCCGCTCCCATCTTCGCGGTCTGCCGCTGACGGGATCGGGGCGGCCTGCCGGTCTCTAGAAACGCAACGAGATCTGAGAGTTTAAAGCGCCGCTGGCCTCCGGCCGTGCGCGAGCACTGGAGTTTCCCAAGACCCGTATACCGCCGCACCGTCGCTTTGCTGAGATTGAGGAGCGCGGCGGCCTCGTGCAGGGTGAGTTCCGGATCCAGGAGGCGCTTGATGATCTCTTCGCGGGTTTCGGTGAGCGGCCTGCGCCCGGGGCGCCTGGGACCCGCCCCTGGCCCGGCGACCGGCAGGGACGGCTGGTGGGCCTGCCGGGGCCTCGCGGAGTCGCCCGCCAGCAGTTCTTCTGCCGACGGAATCCGGAACACCTTCGTGGCGTTGGGCTCTGCAGGGGAAGGGCGGGAGGAAACCACCTGGTGGGCGACCTTCTCCAGATAAGAATACCAGTCCCGCAGGTCTTTCATCATTCGCCCCGGTGTCAGATAGATGCTGGGTCGATCGGTCCGGCCGTTGCTGCGGTCGGGCGAACTAGTACCTGGGGGTTCGCGGCCCCCCGTCCGAATCCTCTTGCGGAGCGGCCTCGGTTCGCAGTCGCCGGGTGGCTTCTGCCACTTCTGGGATCACTGTGCGGAGTCCGGCGACGACCTGCTCCCGGACTGTGCCGATCTCTCGCCGCAGACCGGGCGGGACGTCCTCCAGTTCGTCGGTGTCAAGGATCTGGGTCCGGCCGTCTGAGGTCACGAGGATATCGACCGCCAAGTCCCGCCACTCCACCCGGTCCGGGTGCAGCGCGACCTGGTCCCCCAAGTTGACATAGTAGGCCAGGGTCCGGCCGTCCGGCGCGATCCAGTGATAGACGTTAAACGACCGGTCGGTCCAATAGTGCGCGTACGTCACCGTCCCGTCTGGGAGGGTGAGGTCTGCCACCTGCGCCGCATGCGGCAGCCGGTAGCGGAGCACCGCGTGCCGATCCGAGCGTTCGAGCAGCTCGCAATCGTACTCCAGCCGCTCACCGCTCAGTTTGCGCTTGACTTCTTTGACCCGCATCGTCTCTGCGGCGGTTCGCCCACCCATGAACTGGGAAAATCCCGCGACAGGAAGCGGCGCAGATGCGCCGAATGAATCGCCAACGTTCCCGGGTCAGACCCAATGAGTCCAGAGGCGATTCTCAACCGTCAGCTGTGGCGATGGTACGTGGTGTTGTTCATCGCCAACGAGCTCGATCTCCTCTACACGTACTTCGGCCTGGGTCAGGGATTCTTCCACGAAGCGAATCCCCTGCTGCGGCCGTACCTGTACACGTGGTGGCCGATCGCCCTCAAAGCCATAGCGCTCGCCGGGCTGGCTCTGGGCATTGCGGCCGGCATGCGGGCAGGCCTGCGCCGGCAGCGGCGGGTGCTGAGGGTTCTGCGCGGGGCGGTCGCGATCTACGGGATCGTCTTGATCTTGCACCTGGTGACGCTGTTCCGCGCGATGGTTCGCGGCTGAAAGGCAGTGGTCGGGGAGGCGGGATTTGAACCCGCAACCTCACGGACCCGAACCGTGCGCGCTGGCCAAGTTGCGCTACTCCCCGACTGCCTCCCTATTCTACTGAAGCGGGTCTACTAGGTCTACCGGCGCATAGATCGCAGACTACGCTACTCTCCGCTGCCCTTCTCCGATTCTCCATCCCCGGCCGCGGGCGCGACGGCCTGCCGCAGCAACTCGCCGGCCAAGTCGCCGATTGTCACCCGGCCGATCTCATCCTGGGACTTCAGCACTTCCTTTACACGCTTGCGCTCTTTCTCGCGCTCCATCTTGCGGACCGAGAGTGTCATCCGCCGCTCATCGGCCCGAATCTCGGTGATGGCCGCCTCGATCTCATCGCCGGGCTTTACGACATCCTCCACCTTGCCCACTCGCTTCTCTGCAAGCTCTGAGATGGGGATGAACGCGTCGAGATCTTCCAGGCGGACGAACGCCCCCGACGGCACCGTGCGCACCACTTTGCCCCTCACCGACTCGCCCACACGGTACCGTTCGCGCACCTTCTGCCAGGGATCGTCTTGAATTTGCTTGAGCCCGAGCGAGATGCGACTGCTCTCGCGGTCGACGCGCAGCACCGTGAGGCGCAGGTGCTGGTTTCGCCGGATGACCTCGGAGGGATGTTTGATGTACGTCCAGGCCATCTCGCTGATGGGGAGCAGACCGTCCGTCCCGCCGAGATCGATAAAGGCGCCGAAATCGGTCAGGCGTTTCACGGTCCCTTCCACGATCTGGCCTTCCTCGAGCGACTCGAGAAGATGCGTCTTGCGCGTCTTTCGCTCTTCCTCTACCGCCAGCCGGTGAGAGAGGATCACGCGGCCTTTGGGCCGGTCGACCTCGATCACCTTGAGCGGAATCGACTGGCCGACGAACCACTCAAACCGGCGGCCTTTGGCCTGGCTGAGGTCGACATGCGATCCGGGCACAAAGCCGCGCATCCCGAGGTCCACGACCAGGCCACCCTTCACCTTATCCACGACCATGGCGTGGAGGATCGTGCCGGGCTGCTGCGCCTCCTGCACACGCCGCCACGCCATCTCAAAGTCTGCGCGGCGCTTGGAAAGGATGATGCTTCCTTCCTCGCCCTCGACCCGCATCACCATGACGTCGATGCGGTCACCGACGGTGACCTCCGGCGTCCCTTGCTGGCCGAGCTCCGCGGGCGGAATCAGACCCTCCGATTTCGCGCCGACGTCGACCAGCACGCCCTCCGTGTCAACACGGACGACCGTACCCTGCACGATCTGGCGCGCGGCGAGCTGCGGGATCCGCTCTTCGAGTTGCGGCTGCTCTTCTGGCGTCCGCACCGGATTGTCAGGACTCTGATCCTGCATTGAGATGAGACAACCCCTTCTTCTTACAGGGAACGGTTCCTTCCGATGCACCACTTCCTGCGCCGCGGGTTCACGGCGGCGCCCTACCGGTGAGCGCAGCGCGCACGCGCTCGGGCATGCGCTGCACGCGCCCCGACAGATCTGTCGCGGCGTGCACCGTGTGCCCGCTCACCAACAGGGTTCCGTCCCATTGTAGCCGGACTTCGTAACGGAACGTGAGCGTCGCCTTCGTCCCCTCGCCCACCGTCGTGCGGACGACAACGAGGTCATCGTAGCGGGCCGGGCGGTGAAACTGCGCGCACGCCTCCACGACGACGAGCCGGACCCCAACGTCCTCGACCTCCCGATAGGGCAGCCCGACCGCGCGGGTGTACTCGGTGCGCCCGACCTCGAACCACACGAGGTAGCTGGTATGGTGGACGACCCCCATCGCGTCGGTCTCGGCGTACCGCACGCGGAACGCGGTCTCTACGATCCGCCCGCCGTCGCCAAAGGACCTGCCGGACGCTTCCACCCCATCACCCCCGGGGGTGCCCCTTTGGCGCGGCCATCGCGAAACCCTGCGATTTCGCCCATTTTCGGTGCCTGGCACCGTTTTGGCTGAAAAACGTGAGATTTGCCGGTCAGATGTTCCAGGAGTCGCGGACGATCTTCCGGACCGCTCGGACGCGGGGAGTGAGTTCGCTGTAGGGGAGTTCCTCAGGCGGCTCGTCCGTCTCGCCACCACGGGCCGTACGGCCGGTAAATGCCTCGAGCGTGGCGACGAGGGAGTGACCGAGGTGGCTCAGGCTGTAGCCGCCTTCGAGAACGGCGGCCAGATGCGAGTTGTGGCGTTCCGCCGCAGCGACCAGGAGCCGGGCGAGCGTGCGAAACCCCGCCGCCGTGAGCACCATCCCGCCGAGGGGATCGGCGAAATGCGCATCGTATCCTGCGGAGACGAGGATCAGCTGTGGCGCAAGGACATCGACGACCGGCAGGATGATCTCTTCGAAGACCAACCTGTACCCTTCGTCGCCAGTTCCGGCCGGCAGCGGAATGTTGACGGTGAACCCCTCGCCTTCTCCCTCCCCGATCTCCGCGGCCGCACCCGTGCCGGGATACCAGTGCTCCTGATGCGTTGAGATGAACAGCACCGAGCGGTCCCGATAGAAGATCTCCTGCGTCCCGTTGCCATGGTGCACGTCCCAGTCCACGATGCAGATCCGCGAGAGGCCAAGCTGCTCCCGGGCCGACGCTGCTGCGATGGCGATGTTATTGAACAGACAGAACCCCATGCCGTGGGCAGGCAGCGCGTGATGGCCCGGGGGGCGGATCACGGCGAAGGCGGCCCGGTGCGGACCGTTCATGACCGCCGATACCGCCGCGACCGCGCCGCCTGCGGATAGACGCGCGACCTCCTCCGAGCGTGACGACACCATGGTGTCGGGGTCGAGGAGCCCACCGCCGGTGGCCGCCAGCGTCTTCACATGGTCGATGTACTCACGGCGGTGCACGCGTTCCAGATCATCGGGCTCCACCGGCTCCGGCGTAATTGGAACAAGATCGTCCGCCAGCCCGCTCTCTTCCAGGCGTGCCGCGATCGCACGCATCCGGTCGGGACGCTCGGGATGAGCCTGGCCGGTGAGGTGGTTGACGTAGTCGGGGTGGGTGATGAGGGCGACGGTCATTCCGAGGTGCGCGCGGGATGCGTCGCAGCTCGGAGTCGTTGCGCAGCGGCCTCGGGGCCGCCTTCTCCAAGGAAGACGGCGGATGCGGCCACCAGGACGTTCGCGCCTGCCTCGACCACGCGGGGCGCGGTGGCCTCGTTGATCCCGCCGTCGACCTGGATATCGAGATCCAGCCCGCGCTCGTCGATCCAGCTGCGGAGCTGGCGGACTTTGGGCAGCACCGACGGGATGAACTTCTGCCCTGCATACCCGGGATTGACCGTCATCAGCAGGACCATGTCGAGGTCCGTCAGCACGGGTTCGATCCCCACAAGCGGCGTGGCGGGATTGAGGGCGACGGAGGCGCCGGCACCGAGGTCTTTGATCTGCTCGATGACCCGGTGAAGGTGGACGGCCGCTTCAAGGTGCACGGTGATCGAGGTCGCACCGGCCCGCGCGAACGCCTGCAGGTGCCGCCCGGGCTCCACGATCATAAGGTGAACATCGATCGGCAGCCGCGTCGCACGTTTGACCGCTTCGACGATCACCGGGCCGATCGTGATTTCAGGCACGAACCGGCCGTCCATCACGTCGACATGAACGGCGTCGATCCCGCCCCGCTCCGCGGCGGCGATCTCCTCGCCCAGCCTGACGAAATCGGCCGAGAGGATGCTGGCAAAGATCCGCACGGCCCGCTCGCGCGTCACGGGCGGATCTCCTGGATGAGCCGGTTCTGGATGAAGACCTGGATGATCGTGAAGCCGCGGGACCGCACGCGCTCATCGACCCGGTCGCCGGGCGCGAGGATCTTTCGAAACAGCGTGCGAACGCCGCGCTCGTCCACGACCACGATCTTCACTTCTTGTTCCGC
>JACPRY010000072.1 GCA_016193565.1 Armatimonadota bacterium | reverse complement strand
CATCAGTCCGACTGCGCCGGCGATGGAAATCGCGCGCGGGTCGAAGCGGCTCTCTTCCCGGATGACTGACAGCACCAGATACGGATCCACGTTCGCCGCCTCCGCGGCAGTTTGGACCGCGTCCCAGTACGCGCGGGGGTAGGCGAGCATCCACAGGTCCCGATCGGCGGCCGCGCCGCCGTACAGTGAGGGCCCGATCGCCACCTCCGACGACCGCAGCGCGTCATCGACTTGGCCGGCTTCCAGGCGCATCGCGGCCGCGGCCCAAAGTATTGCTCGGTCGCGCGTCCGTTCCGCCGCGGCTTCAGCGACCTCCGCTCCCTCAGTGTCAAACCCCAGCGCGTCGAGTTCTGCGAACGCCGGCCCGAACTCCGCCTCCGGAAGGCGGGTCGGTCCCGGGCGGTCCGCGGGCTGCGCCGGAACCCGGCCCAACCTCGCGTTCGCCCGCTGACCGTAGAACGTCAGCGGATAGCGGTCTGCAACCTGCGCCACGTCCGCGCGTGCGTCGAGTCCACGCGCCGCCTTCGCCTTTGCCGCCCAATACAGATTCGCGGGCGCCTTTGGCGCCGCCGGATAGCGCCGGGCGGCATCGCGGAAGATTGATTCAGCTTCGGCGAATCGTCCGGCTCGAAACCGGGACCATCCGCGGCGCCAGCGGGCCTCGTCCGCCGACGCTGAGCCTGGATACTTCTGGTTGAGTTCCTGGAAAATCGCCTCCGCATCGCTTCCCTCAACGTATCGCGCGAGCACGAGCAGCGCGCGGGGTGCCCACGGCGACGATGGAAATCGCGACACCACGCGCCGCAGGATCCCCCTGCCCTCTGCTCCGCGTCCTGCCGTCAGCAGGCTGCGGCCGAGCCAGTACTGTGCCCGGGTGTTTTGATGCGAATAGCGCGCGGCCTCGCGGAACGCGGAGACCGCCCGCCTGCCGCCGCCGCGCAGCAGCCCGATCTGCAGCCAGGCATCAGCGGCGAGGCCGGGTGCCGGGCGTCCGCGCGCGCCCGTGAGCAGCTCGCGCTCGGCTTCGTCAGGCTGACCCATCCGCAGAAGACGGAATCCGCGCCGAATGCGGCCGTCTGCGGGAGGCACCGGCGCGCGACCCCCGAGAAGGGTACGCAGCCGCCGGACGGCGTCCGCCGCGTAACGGTTCTGCGGGACCGCCCACCAGGCCATACCGTACGCGTGAATGGCGTCGTCCCGGTCACCGACTCGCTCGGCGGCTCCAGCGAGCAGCCACCAGGCCTGTGCCATCAGATCATCGTCCAGTCCCTGCTCGCGCACCAGCGATCTGAGGATGCGCGCCGCATCAGCGGCACGCTCGATTCGGAGGAGCGCGTCGGCACGGATCACGCGGAGCCGCTGCGACAGGGGACGCGGAAGCGAACCGGCATCAATAGCCGTGAGGGCCTCGAGCGTATCTTGCGGCCGGTCCATGGCCAGCGCAACACGTGCGGCGTGATATCGTGCATGTGAGGCGACTGGAAGATAGCGCCCGGCCGTTTCCAGAAACGCCGCGTGCGCCTCAGGAGCGCGCCCCAGGGTTTCAAGGCAGTGTGCCAGCAGATATCGAGCGCGCGCGCCGGTCGCATTGGAATCCTCCGCCTGGGACCGGAGGCTCTCAAGATGCGGGGCGCAGGTACCTGCCCTGCGGGCCGCCACCGCTGCTTCGAGCGACTCAGGTGGCTGGAGCGACGCATCTGCGCCCAGCGCCGGACTAAGCAGTAACGTTGCGATCGCGATCAGCGTCAGCTTCATCTCTTCTACTAGTGTGATTCCCGTTGCACCGGGGACTCGACCTGCCCCGCGGCAACAAGCCGGCGGAGGGCGGCATCGATCTCCGCGGTGAGCGCCTCCGCTCGCCTCCCATTGTCATCCGGCGGAACCGGCGCGCCCACGCGAACGCTGATGCGGGCGCGGCGCGGCCAGCGCGCCCCCAGCGGCCACATCGCCGACGTCCCCACCAGCGCAACCGGCACGATCGGCGCGCGGCTGCGGATCGAAAGGAACGCCGCCCCCTCGTGCAGCGGACCGAGGTCCGCATCCTGCACCACGCGCCCCTCGGGAAATACGACGATCACCTCGCCGCCCTCGAGGCGCTGCAGGCAGGCGCGGATTGCGCCGATATCGCTGAGCCCGCGCCGCACAAAGACGGGATCAAACCGCCGCGCGAGCCAGAAGAGGATCGGGAACTGCTCGATGTGGCGGGAGGCGAGATACGTGGGCCTGAATGGGAGCGCCGCGGCCAGCACGATCGCGTCAATCTCACTCGGATGATTGCAGGCGATGATGAACGGGCCGCGCTGCGGCAGACGGGCAAATCCGTCGGCGCAGAGGCCCCACACTCTGCGCAGCAGTCCGCGTACCAGGAACCGGAGGAGCCGGTACCCCGGGCCGCCGGCAGGAAGGGAACGCGACACGCGTTCATTCTAACAGCCAACAACAGGACAACGGGACAACAGGACAACGCGAGCACAAGCGTCATCGCGTTGTCGCGTTGCCGGACACGGGATGCTAGATGCAAGGCGCCGAACTCGGTGGGCATGGACGCCTACAAGTGCATCATCACGAAGCGAGACCTGCGCACGTTCACCGACAAACCGATCCCCGACGAGGTGCTGCGCAAGATCCTCAACGCCGGCCGGATGAGCGGCAGCAGCCGGAACCGCCAGCCCTGGCATTTCGTGGTGGTACGCGATCGGGACCGGCTCCGGTCGCTTGCCGGATTCGGGCGGTTTGCGCAGCACGTCGCGACCGCGGCGGCTGCGGTCGCCGTTGTCATCGACGATCCGGGGTCCGCCTTCGACGCCGGGCGCTGCACACAGAACATGATGCTGGCCGCCTGGAACTTCAACGTGGCCTCGTGCCCGGCAACACCGCACAACGCCGATGAGGCGAAGCGATTCCTCGCGGTACCACCGGGGAAGGCGCTGCCGATCATCCTTTCGTTTGGATATCCGCGCGCGAGCGGCCGCGGGCCGATCGAGCGTACGGCGCTCCGTATCCTGGCCGGCCGGGGACGGCAGCCGCTCCGATCGCTTGTGTCCTGGGATAACTACGGGCGCTAACTGCATGTGGCGACCAGTGTCGCTCGCGAAGCGGGCCGGCGGCGCACAGAGGCCGAGCCGGAAAAGTCTACCGGGCTAGGCAGCCAGGAATGTTTCTTGTGGGCAGGCGGCGAGGCCGGGGGAATCTAGCTTGTGGCGATATTAAGAAAGGTATAATGGGCGATATGAAAGTTTCCCCGCGCGCGGCCAGGATTGCGGCAGGCGTGTGTGGACTTCTGCTCACCGCGGTGGCCGCAGTGTGGGCACAGACGCCCACCGTCGATCAACTGCTGACGCGGCTGTTTTCCACAGAAGGCGAGGATCCGTATGAACTCACGGCCGACTTCACCGGCAGGCTGACCTTCGTCGTCCGCGGGAGCCGCATCACGGCCGTTGCGATTGGATCGTTTCACGAGTCGCGCCGGCCCGGTGATATCCGGCGCCGTAAGGTCATCATTGAGCGGCTGGACGTCCCGCTGCTGCTGCGCCCCTTCACCGGCACGCGCAAAAGGATCATCGAAGAGAAGGTCGAGGCTCAGTCAGAGAGCCAGGAAACGTTTCATGCCCATGATATCTTCCTGGCGCAGGAACTCTCCGCGCGCCGCTACCTGCTGGTCGGCGTGCATCGGGACATCGTTGACGACGCCCTCAACCGGTACGGCAAACCGCAGGACAAGTCCGACATCGCCATCCGCCGACGGATTGCCCACTGGCTGTTCACCTCGCCGACCATGCGCGAGTTCCTGGTCCGGCCCGGGCCACCGTATGCGATGCGCGCGGTGTTGGACGATGAAGGACACATCTACGAACTCACGCTCCTGTATGACTGGGGTCAGGTGGGCACGCGCATCGTCTACATCGAGATCAACAGTGTCCCAGTGTGGCGCAACGTCGTATCCGATGCCAATAGCGAACTCTCGGGCCTGGGTCGTGTAGAAGGGGAGCTTGTCCTCGTCTTTACCAATCACTGCCTGAACTGCCGCCCCACTAAACGCTAACTGTCGTTGAATGTTGAAGGTTGAATGTTGAAGGCGACTTCAACCTTCAACATCAGTCAAGTCAAGGACGGCAGCGCCGGAGATCGAGCCCCGCTTGAGAGCCTGCAGAGCCTCGTTGACCTGCTCGAGCCGGTAGGCGACCGGATGCGTCCGGATGGGGATTGCCGCAGCGAGTGAAAGAAACTCCTCCGCGTCCTTGCGGGTGCTGTTGCTGACGCTTCGCATCGTGCGCTCCCAGTACAACAGGTCATAGTCGAACGCCGGCATGCGATCGAGGTGAATCGCATTGATCGCGAGCGTTCCACCGCGGCGCAGCCGAGCAAGCGCGGCGATGACGACCTGTCCTGATGGGGCGAAGACCACGGCGCTGTCGAGCGCTGCAGGTACACGATCCTCCACGCCCCCGACCCAGACCGCTCCTAACGCGCGCGCCAGCCGGCGGTGCTCCTCGCCACGGGTGAAGACAAAGATCTCGCATCCCCAATGGCGCGCGACCTGAATCGCCAGATGCGCCGAAGCCCCGAAGCCGAACAGGCCGAGCCGGCCGCCGGGACGGATCTCCGAGAGGCGCAGCGACCGGTAGCCGATGATCCCCGCGCAGAGCAATGGCGCTGCGGACAGATCGTCGAACTGATCGGGCACTCGGTAGGCGTAATCGGCCTTCGCCACCATGAAGTCAGCGTAGCCCCCGTCCACGTGATATCCGGTAAAGGTGATTTGCTCGCACAGGTTCTCGCGCTCTACTCGGCACATCGCGCAGACTCCGCAGGATGCAAACAGCCATGGCACGCCGGCGCGGTCGCCGAGCATAAACCTGCTCACACCTGCCCCGACCTGCTCCACGACGCCGACCACCTGATGGCCTGGAATTAGCGGCGTCTTCTGGGACGGGAGGTCGCCTTCGACGATGTGCAGATCGGTGTGACAGACCCCGCAGGCGCGCACCCGGATGAGAATCTCTCCGGGGCCGGCTGCCGGCAGAGAGACGTCTTGTATCGAAAGAGGCGACTCATCCACCGGCGTTGGGCGACTGAGCATCATGGCGCGCATTTGGTGAGGCTCCGGTAGGGGCCAACCTCTTCCCCCTCTCCCGTATGTGGGAGAGGGTGCAGGGTGAGGGGGTGACGCGACGCGAAAGCAACGAGCATGAGCCGCACGCTCAGGATCATCTTCGCCCTCGCCCTGGCCGTCTCCGGCTGCCAGGCGCGCGCGCCTCTCGTGCTCGAGGAAGAGCGTGACAGCCGGTTCGGATTCGCGATCAAGCATCCGGCAGGTTGGGGGCGAGTCGAAGAGGGTGATAGTGCGGTGCGGTTTGTGCCCTCGGCCGACGCCGAGCGGTCAACCTCGACGGCGGAGTTTATCGTCGTCTACACCATTCCGGCCGAAGGCACGCTCAATGACGCGGAGATCAGGCGGCAAGTGTTCTCTGTGCTTCCCGTCCACGGGGTGTCCGGGTTCCAGCAGGACCTCCGCACAACGCCCGAGATCCTCTGGTACAAGTTCGAGGTCACCGGAACCACGAACGACGTCGAGTGGGCGTCGGTCGGCATCGTCACCAGCGGCCCGCGACGATTTCACATCGCGGTCTGCGCAAAACCCCTTGACCAGTGGCGGGAAGGTCAGAAGCAGTGCGATGAAGTGATGCGCAGCTTTCAGCCTGGTCAACTACAGTGAATGGTGAATCGTGAATAGTGAATAGTCAAACCGACAGACTGAGAGGGCGGACCATTCACCATTCACCATTCACCATTCACCATTCACCATTCACTCATGACACCGCAGCCCGGTATCGTTTGAGCGCCTCTTTCATCCGGCGCAATCCTTCCTCAATTTTTTCAACGTTGTTGGCGTATGAGAACCGCAGATAGCCCCGGCCGTGCTCTCCGAAGGCCGTGCCGGAGAGGCACGCCACCCCGCCTTCTGAGAGCAGGAAGTCCGCCAGTCGTTTGCTGTCTCTGTCGACCTGCATGACGTTGGGGAACGCGTAGAAGGCGCCGGCGGGCACGGCACAGCTCACGCCCTCGATCGCATTGAGACCCGCCACGATGACGTCCCGCCGGCGGCGAAACTCCGCCACCATCTTCTTCACCGGCTCGTGCGGGCCGCGTAACGCGGCGATCCCGGCGATCTGCGTGAAGGCCGCGGCGCAGGAGTTCGAGTTCACCATTAACTGCGCCATCTTCGCGGCCAGGTCTTTGCGCATGATGCCGAACCCCAGCCGCCATCCGGTCATCGCGTAGGCCTTGGAGAAGCCGTCGAGGATGATCGTCCGGTCCTTCATTCCCGGCAGACTGGCGATGCTCGTATGCGTGCTGTCATACATGATCTGCCAGTAGATCTCATCCGCGAGCACCATCGCATTCGAGCGGGCGACGATCTCCGCGATCGCTTCGATATCGTTGCGCGT
>JACPRY010000055.1 GCA_016193565.1 Armatimonadota bacterium | reverse complement strand
CTCGCAGACACTGAAGCCAAAGCCCTGGCCCTGGCAAATGAGAAGGTGCGGAAGTTCATGGATGGCAAGCAGATCGGGGACGTGGTGATCGTGCCGGGAAGGCTGGTGAACGTCGTCACTAAATGACGACAACGCGAGGACGCGACAACGCGGCAACAACTGAATGGTATCGCGTTGTCCCGTTGCCCCGTTGTTCCGCGAAGGGGGTGTTGCCGTTGGAACTCATGTCAGAAAGGTGACGCGCACCTTCGATATCCGCGCCATTGACGAACGATGGCGCCGGGCCTGGGAAGAGGAGGGGACCTACCGGCCCCCTGAACCTTCGGCCGGGCCCAAGAGGTACGTCCTCGATTTCTTCCCCTATCCGTCGGGCGACGGGCTGTCGGTCGGCCACGCCAGGAACTACGTTCCCACCGATGTGCTGGCGCGCTACTTCCGGATGCGCGGGTTTGCGGTCCTGCATCCCATGGGGTGGGACGCGTTCGGTCTGCCGGCCGAGAACGAGGCGCTGCTCAAGGGCCGCCACCCGCGCGACACCACGCGGGAGTACTCGGCGAACTACCGCCGCCAGCTCCAGCTGATCGGCTGCTCGTACGACTGGGCGCGCGAAATCAATACTAGCGACCCCGAGTTCTACAAATGGACCCAGTGGGGCTTTCTCCTGCTGCTGCGCCGGGGGCTTGCATACCGAGCCATTGGATTGCAGTGGTGGTGTCCGAAGTGCCGGACGATTCTGGCCAACGAGCAGGTCCGCGACGGACGATGCTGGCGGCACGGCGACACGCCGGTTGAACAGCGGGCGCTGGAGCAGTGGTACATCCGCACGACGGAGTACGCTGAACGGTTGCTGCGCGACCTGGACGAACTGGATTGGCCCGCGCACATTAAGACAATCCAGCGAAACTGGATCGGCCGAACCGAACGAGACGGAACAGTCCGCTACCACTTGCACGACTGGCTCGTCAGCCGCCAGCGCTACTGGGGTGCGCCGATTCCGGTCGTCTACTGCGATCGGTGCGGGATCATCCCGGTGCCGGAGGAGCAGCTGCCGGTGCTGCTGCCCGAGGTAGAGCGATACGAACCTTCAGGAACTGGGCGCTCTCCGTTGGACGCCATGCCGGAGTTCGTGCATACATCCTGCCCGCGGTGCGCGGGCCCCGCCCGGCGTGAGACCGACACGCTGGACGGGTTTGCGGATTCGAACTGGTACTTCTTGCGTTTCACGGATCCGCATTATGCCTCCGGTCCCTGGAATCCCGAGGCGGCGCGCTACTGGATGCCCGTGGACTGGTACATCGGCGGCGCCGAGCAGGCGGTCATGCATCTGTTGTACGCCAGGTTCTTCACGAAGGTCCTGTACGACGAGGGGCTCGTGTCGTTCGTTGAGCCATTCGTCCGGCTCCGCAGCCAGGGCAGCTTGCTGTCGCCGAAGGATAGGGTGCGGATGAGCAAGTCACGCGGCAACGTCGTTACCCCGGACGAGGTCGTCGCACAGCACGGGGCCGACCCTGTGCGCGTCGCCGTGATGTTCATCGGGCCGTTCGCGCAGGACGTCACTTGGGATCCGGCCGTCGCCGCCGGCGCGGCGCGCTTCGTGCGGCGTCTCTACCAGCTGCTGGCGCAGCGCGCAAAGCCGGGAACGGGGAACGGGGAACCGGAAACCGAGGATTTGACGCGGGAGGTCAGGTCACGGCTGCACAGGCTGATCAAGTCGGCCGGGGAGGCGATTGAGCGGTTCCGGTTCAACACGTTGATCTCAAGTCTGATGACCTTCGTCAATGAGATGGAGCGATGGGAGAAACAGATCGCTGGGACGCCCCTGTGGAGCGAAATCCTCGACACACTGGTGAGAATCTGTGCACCGGTGGCTCCCTTCATCGCCGAGCAGGCCTGGCACGACCTTGGGCGAGAGGGGAGCGTGCACCATGCGCGTTGGCCTGACCACGATCCGGCTCTCGCTCACGAGGAAGAGCACACAGTCGTCATTCAAGTTGACGGCAAAGTGCGCGACCGGATGACGGTGCCGTCAGCCACACCCCACGAGGCGTACGCACCGTTGGCCTCCGTCCGCCCCCGCATCGCGCCGTACCTCCACCGCCGGACGATCCGGGACGTGGTCGTCGTTCCCGGCAAGGTCGTGAACTTCGTCACCAGGGGAAAATAGCGGATTTCCTGGGTTTTTGGTGCCAGGCACCGTTTTCCGGCCAATCCGGTGCCAGGCACCATTTTCCGGCCAAATTCGATGGGTCGGCCCTAAGGCGTGTTGACGGGCCTATCTCACCGTTACGGTAAACTGCCGCTGCTCCTGACCGAAGTCGGAGTGCGTCGCGGTGACAGTGAGCAGGTAGGGGGAGTTCGGCGAGATGTTCTGAATCTGAACGCGCGTGCTGAACCGGCCCTCACCATTAGCCGTGACGGTCTGGCTTCCGACCGGAATACCCAGGAACCAGGTGACGCTGGCCACCACGCGTGACCCTGCGACAGTGGTGCCGCGGACCTCGATCGGGTTGCTCACCGTTGCCCCGGGCTGCGGTCTATTGACGTTCAGGAACATCGGGGTCTGCGGAACGCCGGCCGCCCCGCTGGCGATGTTGATCTCCCACGCCTCACGCGTGGTCGGGTTCAGCCTGATCGGATCCAGGAACTGACCCTGCCGCAGCGCGTCGGCGCCGCTCTGCGCCGGCTGTCCGTTGACGCTCACGACGACGTTCGGCACGTACTTGATCGTGCGCCCATCCGTCAGAATGATTGTTCGTCCGGTTCGCGCAATCTGATCGATCCGGCCGCTCGTGTTCACGTACGTCGCCCGGATGCGCGTGGCCACGTTGTTGCTCAGGGTGACCTGCGCGTCGTCCCCCGCTCGGAGCGCCGCAACGCCGACCGATCCGCCGGTGTTGGAGCTGGTCTCGACCCGCGTAATCGCGGTGTCAGTGGTCACGGTGATCGTGTAGGCGATGCTGCCGGACTCGACGACGATCCTCGGCTGATCCCCCATCTGCTGCGCCAGCCGGACCTGGGTGATCACGCCCGTGATCGTCTGTCCCGCCGCCGGTGGGGGCGGCGAAGGCGGTTGTCCCGCCTGGCCGCTGGTCCAGATCAGCACCGTGCGGTTCTCCGCTTGGTACTGGACCAGCCCGCCCATCGATTCGCTGACGAACCGCAGGGGCACGAGCGTGCGTCCGCGGACGATCATCGCCGGGACGTCAAGCGTCACCGGCCGGTCATTCACCTTCGCAATCCGGCTGCCGATACGCAGCTCGACCAGGGTGCTTCCCTTGGCCGCCAGGACCGTCCTGGTCGACGGATGCCATTCCACCGTGGCGCCCATCTTCTCGAAGACGCCGCGCAGCGGAACCAGCACCCGGCTCCCCTGAACGATCGGCGGTTGGTCAAAAAGGACCTGCTCACCGTCTACGAAGACCCGGACCGTGCCCTGTCCCGAGACCGGAACGGTCACGAGCACAGCGGTCAGGAGGACGGCGAGTATCAGTGCGAACAGTCCACGTACTTGCATCTTCATCACGCTCCTATCATCTCAACTTGATTTCAACTCGTCTTTCGCATGCAGACAGCCCGGCGCGGATGGCACCGGGCTGTCGCCTCTGGCCTCTCGCCAGATGGTCCGCCCTTATCGGCCGGCTTCAAGCTGCTGCCGGACGATCCGGGCCGCCTCAGCGTAGGTGATCCACTGCGCCGTCTGCTGGAACACAAGCCAGCGGAGATATCCGGGCAGGGACATGAAGTTCGCTTCCGGCGAGAATGGCCTCAGGTTCGACACGTTCGGGTACTGCTGCGCGAACGCGGGTGCGATCGCAACGGCAAGGACCAGAACGGTGAGAACCAGCACGATGATGCCCCGAAGCTTCATCTTGTTCCCTCCTTCATGGTCAGTCTGCGCCGAGACCAACGGTCCGCGCGCTTGGCGAGTATTTCCCCCTCTTGACCGTGTTCAAACCTGGCGAGGCGTGCGCCGGGGAAGAAGATGAAGTGAGATGTGGAAGTATTGTTCTCGCCTGCCATGACCCCTGACATCCTGACCCTGCTGGTCATCCTCGGTGCCGCACTCGTGATGTTCGTTCTCGAGTGGGTCTCCGCCGACGTCGTCGGCCTGGGCGTCCTGATCCTGCTGATCCTGACGGGACTGCTGCCGGCGGCAGACGCGTTTGCGAGCTTCGGGAGTGACACGGTCATGATGATCCTCGGGCTATTCATCCTGACGGCGGCGCTGTTGCGTACGGGGGTCGTCGAGATGGCCGGCCGGTTCATCGTGCGCCACGCGGGGGACAATCCTGAGCGCGTCCTGGCCCTGGTGATGCTGGGCGTCGCCGGCCTCTCGGCGTTCATCAGCAACACCGCGGCGACGGCGTTCTTCCTGCCCGTTACGATCGGCATCGCGCTGCGCATGAAGACGAGCCCGTCGCGCCTGCTGATGCCGCTCGCCTTCGCGTCGATCCTGACGAGCTCGGTGACGCTGGTCAGCACGTCGACGAACATCGTCGTCAGCGGCGTCATCACCAACTACGAGATGGCGCCGATCAGCATGTTCGAGCTGGCGCCGGTCGGTATTCCCATCGCCATCGTGGGATTGCTGTACATGTGGCTACTGGGCCGGCGGCTGATTCCCGTCCGCGCCGCGCCGGCGGATCTGGCGGAGGAGTTCGGGCTGGGATCCTACCTGACCGAAGTGCTCGTGCTGCCCGGGTCCAAGCTCGTGGGCAAGACACTGGCGGAGTCGGCCCTCGGCCGGGATCTCGATCTCACCGTGATGCAGATCGTCCGCGACAAGTCACGCACCCTTGCTCCGCGCGGCTCCGCCAAACTGGAAGCCGGCGACGTCCTGCTCGTCGAAGGGCACCGCGATGAGATTCTGAAGATCAAGGACACGGCGGGCATCGAGATCAAGGCCGACGTCACGCTCTCCTTTCCTGATCTGCAGTCGGAAGATACGCGGATGGCGGAGGTCGTGCTGCTGCCCCGCTCGCCGCTCATCGGCCGCACCCTGAAAGGGGTAGAATTCCGCGAGCGCTACGGGCTCCAGGTCCTTGCGATCAACCGGGCGGGGGCGTCGATCCGGTCGAAGATCAGCCAGGTGCGGCTGCGAATGGGCGATGTCCTCCTGGTCCAGGGGCACCGGGCGAACCTGGCTACGCTCGACCAGGGTGGCACCGTGCGAATCCTGGGAGCGGTGGAAGGTCAGCGCCCCAATCTGCGCCGCGCGCCGGTGGCGATCGCCATCTTCGTCGTCGCGCTCGGCGCGGCGACCGCGACCCTGCTGCCGCTGCCCGTCGCGGTGCTGCTCGGCGCCGTCATCGTCTTCCTGACCCGCTGCCTCACGCCCGAGGAAGCCTACCGTGAAGTGGAGTGGAAGGCGCTGATTCTCATCGGGAGCATGCTCGCGCTGGGGGCGGCGATGGAGCGGACCGGCACGGCGAAGTTCCTGGCGGCGCTTATCGTGGATCTCGCCGGGGGCGCGGGGCCGCTGTGGCTGCTGACCGGGTTCTTCTGGCTGACGGTGCTCCTCACGCAGCCCATGTCCAACCAGGCGGCGGCCGTCGTCGTCGTCCCCGTGGCGATTCAGACGGCGCTCCAGTTGGGCCTCAACCCGCGGGCGTTTGCGATGATGATCGCGGTCGCGGCGAGCACATCGTACATGACGCCGCTCGAGCCGTCGTGCCTGATGGTCTACGGCCCCGGCCGCTACCGGTTTTCGGATTTCCTGAAAGTTGGATCCCTGCTCACGTTCCTGATCTACGGCGTGGCGATTTTGCTCGTCCCCCGCGTCTGGCGATTGTAACACCGAGGAATAAGGGAGATGCCGTGCAGAAGAACCTAGTGCAAAATCGAATCTACGTCGAACAGGGTGATGCCCGTGGACCAGCAGTCCCAAGATCCGGGCGCGTCCGCCGAGCGCATTGAGCTGACGGTGCCAGGGCGGCCTGAATATGTCGTCGTGGTCCGGCTGGCCGCCGCGGCCGTCGCCGGGCGCATGCCCTTTTCCTTTGATGATATCGAGGATCTGAAGGTCGCCGTCGGCGAGGTGGTGACCGCCGCGATTCTGGGTGGGGCACCTAAGATCTCCGTCTGGTTCGAGGTCGGGCCGCAGCGGCTGGAGATTCGTGTCGTGCACCGCCCTACACGGACCGACCGGCCCACGCAGGAGCGCGAGCTCGACAAGTTGCTCGTCCAGGTCCTGATGGACGAGGTGCGCACCGGACTCGACGGCGCCGATCACGTCACCCATATGGTAAAGAATGTCCCCGGGTAGTGGGGGCAGCCCACGGCGGAGCCTCTCCCCGACTGGCCGGGGCCCCCGGGAAATTCGCGCCAGCGAATTTCTGGGGTGGCAAACTGATACGGGCCCCTCAGGCTCCGCCGTGGGCTGCCCCCACTATTCCGTTTTTGGACGAGTTGAGATGACAAACATTTTCCAGATCAAATTGAATGGGCAGTAGGATGGCGGCGAAGCAGCAGAAGCAGCAGCGGAAACGGCCGGACCGGGAAGCGATTCGCGAACTCTTCCAGCAACACTGGAAGACGAAAGACCGCGCGCTCCGTGAGCAGCTCGTCCTCGCACACGGCAGTCTGGCCAGCTATCTCGCGCGCAAGTTCAGCAACCGCGGCGAGCCCCTGGATGATCTGACGCAGGTCGCCCAGATCGGCCTGCTCAAAGCGATCGACCGCTTCGATCCGACGCGCGGGATCGAGTTTACGACCTACGCAACCGTCACTATCGTCGGCGAGATCAAGCGCCACTTCCGCGACAAGTACTGGTCGGTGCGCGTGCCCCGCCGGCTGCGGGAGCTGAACAACTCCCTGATGAAGACCGTCGAGGTGATGGCGCAGCGGCTGGGACGGTCGCCGACGCTCCCCGAGATTGCGGAAGAAACCGGGGTGCCGTTTGAAGAGGTCGTGGAGGCGTTCGAACTCGGCCGGGCCTACAACCCGGCCTCCCTCAACGCCGATGTCGCCGAGGGCGACGACGAGCATGCGTCGTCGCTGCTTGACTACCTGGGCGGAGAAGATCCTGAGCTGGGCCGGTTAGAGGACCGTCACACGGTCCAGGACGCCATGGCCGCGCTCCCGGACCGGCACCGCGAGATTCTGCGCATGCGCTACTACGACGGACTCTCCCAGGCTGAGATCGCCCGCCGCGCTCCCGGACCGGCACCGCGAGATTCTGCGCATGCGCTACTACGACGGACTCTCCCAGGCTGAGATCGCCCGTCGCCTGAGCATCTCGCAGATGCACGTCTCACGCATCCAGCGGGACGCGTTGAAACGCCTGCGGGCGATGATCGAGGCGTAACTACCGTGACTCGTGATTGCCACCCCAGAAATTCGCTGACGCGAATTTCCCGGGGACCCCGGCATTCGTGATTCGTGACTCGTAAGAACGCAGAGTTTGCTTTGTTTCGAGTCACGAGTCACTAGTCACGAGTCACTTCAGTTTTCTGCAGGGTCCACCGCATCTCCACCGTCGTCCCCCTGGACCGGCGAGCGTCTCCACGCTGTCGGCAAAGCCTTCCATGAGCCGGCGCCCGCGGCGGAGATTGTCCGGCAGGGCCGGAAGCGCGAACGACAGCGGAGCGGAAAGGGGGAGGAAATCGAGCAGCAGCAGGGCGATGTCGTCTTCTTGCCGTGCCGCCATATGCAAACAAACATGAATGCGGAGGATCGGGGAATGCCGAGGATGAGTGGAGAGAGACAGAACCGGCGCGAGAAGGCCGCGTCAGGTCTTCGAGGGACCCCGCGCCCATTCCCGGGCGGCGATCACCGCGTCACCTTCCGCGCGGTAGACCGGAAACACATCGTGCAGCCCGGTAATGGAGAAGATCTTCTCAATTTGCGGCTGATTGTAGACCACCGCGAGGTCGCCCCCGCCTTCGCGCGCCTGCTTGAGCGCCGCGGTCAGGACGGACAGCGCCGTGCTGTCCAGATAGGTGGTCTTCATCAGGTTCACGACCAGGCGCGTGTGGCCTTCGCTGAGGAGGTCTTGGATCGCGACTTTCAGCTTGGGGGAGGTATAGATATCGAGCTCTCCGGCGACATCCAGGATCGCCACACCCTCAACGACGCGCCGCTGCAGCTGGACTTCCATCGGAAGCCTCCTCTGATCTATGACAACTATTAAACAACACGGCAACGCGTTCCTTCCCTCGTTTATCAACGCAACAAGCAAGCCACACCGGCCTCGTCGCCTGCCCACAAGAGACATCCCTGGCTGCGTCGTCCGATAGATTTTCTGCGCCTCGGCCTAATTGCGCCGCCGGCCCGCTGCGCGGGCAACATCAGTGGGCGCCACCTGCATCAACGCAACAAGCAAGCCACACCGGCCTCGGCGCTTACGCACAAGAGAGACTAACGGTTTGAGGAATGGCGCCGCAGGGGAAAACAGTCGCAAATAATGGGAAGGAGGATCCGAGCATGCGAAAGCTAGGCGCACAGATTCTGTTGCTTCTCTTGTTACTGCTCGTCGGCTCGACCGGCGTGGTGTTTGCTCAGACAGAGCCGACGCCTCCGGCCCAGCCCGGACCACCTGGGCCGCCCGGGCCGCCCGGGGCACCTGGGGCACCTGGGGCACCCGGAATGCCCGGGACCACCGTCTTTGGTCTGGACCCAACAACGGCGATCATCATCGGCGTCGTGCTTGTGCTGGTGATCATCGTCGCGATCGTTGCCGTATCACGCGGGGGCGGGAGCCAGGCTGCCGCCGACTGATAAGCTGGACCGGCGTTGCCGGCCCGGCCGCAGGCGAAGGGAACAGGGGAACGAGGGAACGAACGTAGTTCCCGTGTTCCCTTGTTCGCTGTTCGGGAGATACCAGAGGAGGTGAGTGATGGGCTGGCTGGCATGGATCATTGTCGGACTGATTGCAGGTTGGCTTGCGAAGATGATCTCACCCGGTCCAGAGCGCGGCGGACTCCTGGTGACGCTGGTGATCGGGGTCGTCGGCGCGATCGTCGGCGGCTGGATCTTCAACCTGCTCGGGTATTCCGGGGCATCGGGCGTGAACTTGTACTCCATCATCGTGGCCACGCTCGGCGCAATCGTCTTCTTATGGGTCTGGAAGATGCTATCCCGCCGGTCCGCGTAGGTCAAACGGCTCTGGCCCAACCGGCTCAATTTCCTGCTCAGAACGAATCCTGTCCCCTTCCCATGCTATAGTCTGATGCGTCGACGGGGGGCGGAGGCGGGGCGTGGGCTGGACCCGCTCAGAGCAAGCTGCGGGGCTCCTCGTCGCCTGCGCCGCGATTAGCGGGAGCATCGCCCTCCTGGCGCTCAGGAGGCCGGCGCCGCCCGTCCAGCTGATCGAGCAGGCGCAGGACGCGGAGATCGTTGTGCAGGTGGACGGGGAGGTGGCGCAGCCAGGGATCTACAACCTGCCCGCTGGCACCAGGGCAGGGGACGCTGTTCGTGCGGCAGGCGGACCAACTCCCGCAGCGGATCCTGTCGCACTGAACCTCGCCAGGCTGCTGCGTGACGGCGATCGGCTCACAGTCCCAGCGCGCGCGACGCGGCCGGACGCTCAAGCCGGCCGCCGCGTCTCGGTGAACACGGCCGCCGAGGCAGAACTCGAATCCCTGCCCGGGATCGGCCCCGTGCTTGCCCGCCGTATTGTCGCTCATCGCCGACACCACGGGGCATTTGCACGCCTTGAAGATCTGCTGCAGGTAGAGGGCGTCGGGCCGAAGTTGCTGGAACGTCTCAGACCCCTCATCGTCGTAGAGTAAAGGGACTCAGCAAGGCAAAGGTAAATGTGGTTGGAACTTGCAGACCCGTCTGTCCCGTATGAAGAAATGGCCGGGCGACGGGTCGTCGTTGGAGCGCAGCGTGGCTCGACTCCGCGCGACATCGCTGCCGCGGTACCGACCCGAAGAGGTCGAGGCGTTTGAGGCCCTCGTCGAACGGTACGGCCGGCAGATCTACAACATTGCCTACCGGATGGCGGGGAATGACGCCGACGCGAAGGATTTGACGCAGGAGGCGTTCATCCGTGTGTTCCGGGCATTCCGCCGGATCGATCCCGCGGGCAGCCTCGAAAGCTGGCTGTACCGGATCGTGTCCAACCTCTATATCGACATGCTGCGGCGCCGGCCGAAGGTACGGATCGAATCGCTCGACGCGCCGATCGTCACGTCCAAGGGCGGGGAGGTCCAGCGCGACGTCCCGGATGAGCGTACGGATCCTGAGGCCGAGGTCCTGGAGGCGCAGCTGGACAGCGACGTGCAGCGCGCGCTCATGGTCCTCAGTGTGGACCTCCGAGCGGTCGTGGTCCTGAGCGACATTGAAGGATACTCGTACGAAGAGATCGGGGAGATGCTGCGGATTCCGGTCGGCACGGTGAAATCGAGACTGCACCGGGCCCGCAAGACGTTGGCGGATCGCCTGCGGCATCTGAATCCGCGCCGTACGTGAATCAATGGGGTGGATGAGATGACTCATGCGCGCGTGCAACGGCAACTCTCGGCGTTGCTCGACAACGAACTGACCGCGGACGAAGCGCAAGAGCTTCGCGCGCACCTGGAGACGTGCGCAAGATGCCGCGAGGAACTGGAGCGCCTGCAGGGACTCAAACGCCTGCTGGGGGCAGTGCAGGATCGCACGCCGCCGGCGCAGCTATGGGATGATCTGTGGCGGCGGGTGGACGCGCCGGCCCCCGGGACGGTCGCGGGTTTGCTCGAGACGATCCGGGCAGCGTTCCGCAGGCCGGCTCTTGCGACGGCCGCAGCGGCCGTCGTCCTCATGCTTGTCGCGTTCCCGCTGGTCCGAGGGCGGATCGACCGGCTCCGCGCTGCTGAGATCGGGCCGGACCTGTTCGTGCGGGAGCATGCCCTGGCCGCCGCGACCGATCCGTTTGCCGACCGAGCGTATCTGGGTCTGCTGGTGAGCGATGTCAACCTCGTGCTGATCGGGGAGAGGCGGGAACGCGGCGAGGAGTTGAGGTGACTGCGCGGGCGCTGGTGATCGCAGTGTGCGCGGCAGTCTTAGTCGCCGCCACCCCGGTGCGCGGGCAAGATCAGCCTGTATTCCTGGCGAGCGCCGATGCAGCCACCGTCATCCGGGCGCTTCTGACAGCGCCCACCCTGGTCGATTATGAAGGTACGAAGATCCTGACGGCGCTCCGGGGCCAGCGGGCCGAGACGGTGACCATCCTGGAATCCTACAAGCGGTCCGGCAAGCTGCGGCTGGAGTTTCTCTCCCCGGAGTCTGCGAGCGGCCGCCTGATCGTGGATGACGGCGCCAGCAGCTGGCACTACGAACCCTCACGGCACATCGTCATGCGCGGGCCGTCGTTCGTCACCGCCCAGCCGGCCGTCGACCCCGCAGCGATTCTCTCGCGCTACGACGCGATGGTGCTCGGCAACGAGCAGGTGATCGGCCGTCAAACGGTGGTGCTCTCCCTGCAGCCTAGAGGCGGCGGTCTCGTCAAGCGGTTGTGGGTCGACCAGGCGACCGGTGTCGTGCTCCGGACCGAGGAGCGCGATCCGAGCGGTGAGCTGCTGTTCAGCAGTCTGTTCAGCCGGATCAGTTACAGCTTGAACCTGCCGTCGGCGCTCTTCCGGTTCCACCTGCCCGCGGGGGCACGGATCTTCTCATTCTATGTGTCCGGCGATCCCATCACAGATCCGCAGGAGCTGAGCCGGCAGGCAAAGTTCGCCTTGCGCGCCCCCATCGTGCTGGCGGGGCTCCGATTCCGCAGCGGGACGGTCGCGCGGCACGGCGCGCTCACGGCCGTGACCGCCCAGTATACCGACGGTGTCGGTGTGGTCTCGGTCTTCCAGACCCCGGCGTCGCGAATGGCCATGCCTGAGGTGGGCGCCACCGTGGCGCTGCGCGGGATGCAGGGCCGCTGGCTCGATCTCGGATACTTCCGCATCCTCATGTGGCAGTCCGGGGGTGTGAGTTTCGCGGCGATCGGCACCCTGCCATTGCACACCCTGGTCACCATTGCGGAGGAACTGAACGCTGCCGCGCGGTAACGGGATAATGGGACAACTGGACAACGGACGTTGCCCAGGCGTCGCGTTGTCTCGTTGTCGTCTTTGGAGAACATGTGACACTTCGAGAGTTCCAAGAGCGGATCATCGCCATCTATGGAGTTCGTGACCGCCGACGCGGAACCGATGCGACATTTCGCTGGCTGGTTGAGGAGGTCGGCGAGCTGGCACGCGCCGTGCGGACGGGAGATGCGGCGTCGCTCGACGAGGAAGTGTCCGACGTGCTGGCCTGGAGCGTGAGCGTCGCGACGCTGGCCGGCGTCGACCTCGAAGCCGCTGCGGCCCGCTATGCGTCAGGCTGTCCGAGGTGCGGCCGGATCCCGTGCGAATGTCCGCTCGACGTCCCCGCCTGACCCTTCCCGCCGCTGCGATCACGCTGATGATCTCCGCATCCTCCCCCGCCGCGTGGAAGCTGCACCGCGACGCCATCGTGGTCGACCTCCACAGTGACACGCTGCTCGACGTCGCCTCAGGAAAACGCGATGTGTTCACTCGCGGAAGCAGGGGGCACATCGACATCCCGCGCCTCAGGGAAGGCGGGGTCGATGTCCAGGTGTTCGCCGCCTATATCGATCCGCGCGAAGCGCACCGTGGACTGGCTCGCGCGAACGAGCTGCTGGACGCCTTCGACCGCTTCACCGCCGCAAATCCCGACCTGCTCAGCCGGGTCCTCACCGCAGCGGAGGTCGACGCACGAGTGGGAGAGGGCATGGTGGCAGCCGTGCTCTCAATCGAAAGCGGAGACGCCGTCCAAGGCAATCCTGCCAACGTAGACCGTCTCTACCGTCGCGGCGTCCGGATCATGAGCCTGACCTGGAACAACAGCACGGCGCTGGCGGACGGCGCATCGGAGCAGAAGCACGGCGGCCTCACCCAGACGGGCCGCCAGGTACTTGCGCGCATGCAGGCCCTCGGGATGATCATAGACGTCTCTCACCTGTCAGAGAAGAGTTTCTGGGATGTCCTCGGCGCGACGCGCGGGCCCCTGATCGCCACGCACTCGAATGCCGCGGGACTCACGCCGCACGCGCGGAACCTGTCCGACGAACAGCTCCGTGCGCTGGCGGCGCGCGGCGGTGTCGTGGGAGTCAACTTCTATCCGGGATTCACGGGCGGGCCGACGCTCACCCACGTGCTGGCGCACGTGGACTACCTCGTGAGAACGATGGGTGTTGATCACGTGGCGCTCGGGTCAGACTTCGACGGATTCACCCAGACCGTCGCCGGGCTCGAGGACGTCTCACGGCTGCCGAACCTCACGGCCGGCCTGCTGGCACGCGGGTATCCGCGGGAGGACATCAAGAAGATCCTCGGCGGGAATGCCCTGAGAGTGTTTAAGCAGGTCTGGAAGCGGTGATCGCCAGTATCGCTTCCCTGACGATCGTCGCCGCCAAGATCGCGGTCCTGCCCGAGGGATCGTAGGGCGGCGAGACTTCGACCAGGTCAATTCCCACCACACGAAGCGCGCCCAGCCTCCGCACGAACGGCAGCAGTTCGCGCGCGGCCACGCCTTCAGGCTCGGGATTTCCGGTCCCCGGCGCGTCGGCCGGATCCACGACGTCGATATCGAGCGTGACGTAGACCGGGCGCTGTTCAAGCCACGACCAGACGTCTGTGGGCATCGCCAGCATTGAACTGCTGTACCGGAGCAACCCGGGCGCAGCGTCGAACTCGTCGCGGGATCCCGCTCGCACACCCAGCTGCACAACGGCCTTGCGGCCGAGGCGGTCCACGATCCGGCGCATCACGGTGGCGTGGGACAGCGACCGACCTTCGAATTCGTCCCTCAGGTCAGCGTGCGCATCCAGCTGGAGCACCGCCAGATCGCCTTTGGATTGCCGCAGCGCTTCAACCACGGCCAGTGTCACGGTATGCTCGCCGCCCAGTACGACCGGCAGCGTCCCCGTCGCGAGGTCCTCGATACGCGATCTGACCGCCGACCGCATCGCATCGACATCGGATCCGGCGAGTTCGACGTCACCGCCGTCGGACAACGCCACCTCTTCGAGGTCCCGGCGCAGGACCGGGCTGAACGTCTCGATGCTCTGCGATGCCCACCGGATCGCGGCCGGGGCGTGGCGGCTGCCGCGCCGGAAGGTCGAGGTGGCGTCGAACGGCACGCCGATGATGACTGTGCTGGAGCCGTCTCGAGATGATTCACGAGAGGCCGGTCGCGCAGCCAGAAAGGTCATTTGTCGATCGGGCGAGGTGGCAGGACGAACGCCGCCGTGTGTATGGGTGGCGTGTAGTATCGCGTCGGGACCGATTGGAGCCGGCGCGCGATCTGCTGTGCGGCCAGCGTGCGGGGGTCGTGGCGCTTACTGCCGGCGGTGAAGCTCCACACCACCCCTGGATACGCCGGAACCGCGGCCCAATACGTTGCGACCTCAGGGAACAGCGCACCGAGGTGACCCACGACACGCTCGGTAAGGTTCGCTTGGAAGATGTATGAACCGCTCTGGGCGACGAGGAGACCGTCATCGGTGAGGGCACGGGCGCAGGCCGCGAAGAACTCCGCAGCAAACAGTGCCGCACCCGGTCCTTTGGGATCGGTCGAATCCACGAGGATGACGTCAAACCGTTCCTGCGTCCGCCGGACGAACTCGATCCCGTCCTCAATCAGCAGCCGAACCCGGCGGTCGTCAAACGCACGGTCGCAGATCGAGGAGAGGAACTTCCGGCTGATCTCAACCACCTCGCGATCGATCTCGACTATCGTGACGTGCTCGACGGGGTGCTTGAGCACCTCTTCGAGGGTCCCGCCGTCACCGCCGCCGATGATCAACACGCGCAGCGGGTGGGGGTGCGTCACGAGCGCCGGGTGCACGAGCATCTCGTGGTACGCAAATTCATCGGCCTCGGTCGTCTGCACGGCATCGTCGAGGATCAACATGCGGCCGAAGGCCGGATTGGTCGCGATCTGGATATGCTGGAATGCCGACCGGCCGTCGTACAGGATACTGTCTATCTGGATAGATTGCGCGTAGCCGAGGCCCACGATGTCCGAGATCCATTCCTTCATTGAGTGCCTCGCAGCTAAGTGTTTCTCCAGAACACGACTCCCGCTACCGCGCAGCCGATGCGCTGGACGACATGGTCTTTGGCGGCCACCACGATCTTCTCGATGGGGAGGTCCCGAATCGCCATCGCCTCTTCGACCATCCCGCGGACGATGGCCTCGGCGTTGTCGGCGGCGCCCGGGTGCTCATACTCCATGATCACGCCGTAGCTGTTCTTCGAGAAGCCGAGACCGACCGCCGCGGCGACCCGCTCGCCAGGGGTATGGCTGCTGATGCTCGCATAGACGATCGGCGTGAGCATGCCCGGAACGAACTCCGGAACCGGCACCACCTTCACGCCGGCGGGCAGGATGCTGGTGACGCGAATGAAGTTCAGGTTAGCGATCCCGGCGTCCATCAGCGCGCGGTCGAAGGCGGTGAGTTCAGTCCGCCCTTCCCCGCGGCCGGCGACGACGGAGATGGCAGTCGGTCGCTCCCACATGTGTTGAAGGGTATTCCCACCGACTGGAACGGCTCCTCCCAGAACTCCAACCGACCAAGACTCGTACCTTTCACTGCAGGGTAAATACGGGCCGGACGCCCTGCCGTTCCGAGACCGCAGGGCCGGCCGCCACACGTCAAGAACAAGGAGTCCGTATGGGTCATCGCGTCATCGCTCTGACTGTCGCTGCCGGCTTGCTGCTCGCCTCACTTCCGTCCCTCGCTGCGGTCGCCCCGCAGGTGTCGATGCCCGTAGGATTTGTTGCCGCCGGCGGCGCCGACTTCGCCGGCATGCGATCCGCGGGCGCGACGTCCGTCAAGCTGGTGGCCGACTGGTCCGCGATCGAGAAGGAGAAAGGTCAGTTCAACTGGGAGGCGCTCGACCGGGCGGTCGCCTCATCTTCCCGCGCCGGATTGAAGGTTGTCCTCGTCCTTTCGTACACGCCCAAGTGGGCGTCGCTGGCAACCGGTGTCGAGCTGAACGACCCCGCGATCTACAGCCGCCAGCCGTCCAAGCGCATCGGCGACTGGGAAGCGTTTGTGTCGGCGACCGCCGCGAAGTACAAGGGGCAGGTCAGGGACTGGCAGGTCTGGACCGCGCTGAGCCTGCCGCTGTTTCGCGGGACCGACCGGGAATACCTGGCTCTGCTGCGTGCCGCGCGGGCGAAGACGAAGGCGGCCGACCCGTCCAGCCGGATCGTGCTCGCCACCCCACTTGGGCTGGATCTGATCTCCATCCGCAAGGCGGTCCTTGAAGCCGGCGATGCGTTTGACGTCATTTCGCTGTCGCCCCGCGCCCTCGCCCCGGAGGCGATGCTGCGACCGCTCGGGGTGCTGAGGGAGCGGCTGCTCACACGATCGATGAAACGTATCTGGATCGAATGGGATACGCGGTCGGCAGGTGAGCGCCAGACGTGGCCGGCACAGGTCATCAAGGTGCTGGCGATCGCGAAGGCCTTTGACGTCGAGCAGGTCTTCTGGGCGGCGGAGCCGGCGCCCGGCGTGGAAGCGGCGATGCAGACGTTCGGAGCCCAGGTGGGCGGCCGTCCCTTCGCAGGGTACCTCCTGGCCGAGCGCGGAATCGCGTTCCTCTTCGGGGATGGCGAGCCGGGCGCAGCCGTGGCGTGGAGTACCGCCGGTGACGCCCCACTCAAGTTTGACGGCGACCTGAAGGTGCTGTCCCCCACCGGAGAGACGAAGGCTGCGGGAAGCGTCGGGACCGAGCCTGTCGTGTTCGCCGGCGTCGGTGCCGGGTCGATCGCCGAGGCGAAGCGCACGCTCGTGACCCGCGGCCTGCCGGTGCCGCCGTCCGCGCAAGATTTCAGCGAGACGGCCGAGGTGTCCGCGAGGCTCGGCCGGAGCAACGTCGAGCGCGGGTTGTACAACATGCCGTTCCGCGGCCGCCGCAACGGCGCGGTGGAACCGGTGGAGATCGCCGGCTCTGAGGCGGTGCGGACCAACAGCGCGAAGGAGATCGTCTTCATCTACTTTGATGTCGACGACAGCTTCCTGTTTTACATCGACGGACGGTCCGCAGTGGAGATCAGCATCGAGGTCCACGGGGCGTCGGCGGCGCAGCAGCTCGGCTTCAACCTGCTCTACGACTCGATGAGCGGGTACCGGTTCACCTCCTGGCAGACGGTGGAGGTGAAGGACGGGTGGGTCACCTACACGTTCGCTTTCACCGACGCTGGTTTCTCCAACACGTGGGGCTGGGATTTTACGATCAACGCCGGCGGGAACCGCAGGGAGGACCTCACCGTCCGCAGTGTGACCGTGCGCAAGGTCAGTAAACCCTGATGGAAGACTGTATCTTCTGCAAGATCGTCTCGGGTGGGATTTCCTCCCAACGCGTGTATGAAGACAGCCAGGTCCTCGTGATCCGTGACATCAATCCTCAAGCGCCGGTGCATCTGCTGCTGATGTCCAAGAAGCACATCGCGTCGGCGCTCGACGTGTCGGAGGCGGACGTGCCGCTGATCGTGAGGATCATGGTTGTGGCATCGCAGCTGGCACGAAAAGAGGGCCTCGCAGAGCGGGGCTTCCGTCTTCTGACCAACGTTGGACGCGAAGGCGGTCAGTCCGTCCCTCATCTGCACTTCCACTTAATAGGAGGACGGCAGATGAGTTGGCCGCCGGGCTAGCACGAGACTGCGGAAACGAGGAATCAAGGAATCTAGGAAACGAGATACCTGACATCCTCGTGTAGTAACTCGTTTCCTCGTTTCCTTGTTTCCTCGTTTCCTCACATAGTATAATGTTCCAGGTTTATGATCACCCAGCCCTTGGCATTGTGGGTGGTCGAGGGGGGTGGGGAGATGACTGAGGTTCGGGTCGGCAAGGACGAGTCACTGGACAGTGCCCTGCGACGGTTCAAGCGCCAGGTGAAGCGATCCGGCATTCTGACCGACGCGAAGCGCCACGAGCACTACGAGTCGCCCAGCGCGAAGCGTCGGAGGAAGTTGGCCCGCCGCCGCCGGCGGGGACTGTAGCAGACCACGCAGGCGGCTGCCCGTACCGGGCGGCGTCTGTAGTGCGCATGAGCAAATCCGGCGCAGGTTGGAAGTCAGCAAGGGGGGGACGTCAGTCCCCCTTTCTGCATTTCGGACAGAACTCTCGGGTTGGTCGCGTGTGTCGACATTAGGTAAGCGGTTGGAACCGAACAGTAGGTGGCGACCACCAGTGCTGCCCGCGAAGCGGGGCGGCGGCGCACAGAGGCCGAGCCGGAAAAGATGCATCGCGCGAGGCAGAGTGGGTGTTTCTTGTGGGCAGGCGGCGAGGCCGGGGGAATCTTGCTTGTGTCGACATTAGGTGAGCGGTTGGAGCAAGACCAGAAGGCTGCGCTGCTGTCCGGCGACGCGATCCGTGTGTCGACGATCCGCCTGGCGCGCGCAGCGATTCACAACGCAGAAATCGAGCGCGGTCGTGCGCTCACCGACGACGAGATTCGCGAGGTTCTGGGCAAAGAGGCGAAGCGCAGGCTCGAGGCCATCGAGATGTTCACGAAGGGCAGACGCGACGATCTGGTAACCAAGGAGACGCTGGAGCTGGCCATCCTGAAGGAGTACCTGCCCGCGGCGCTGCCGGAAGAGGAGTTGCGGAGCATCGTCGCCGAGGCGATCGCGCAGCTTCGAGCGAAGGGGCGCAAGGACACCGGGAAGGTCATGGGCGTCGTGATGCCACGCATCAAAGGAAGGGCAGAGGGGCAGACGGTGAACCGGATCGTTCAGGAGATGTTGCCTGAGTAGAGGTAAGGGTCGAACGTGGCCGAGTTACAGCGTCGTAGTCAAAAACCGGTGAAGCAGGCGCGCAGCGCGGGCGGAGTGGTGTTCCGGCGTGACAGCGGCGCAGCGCGCGTGTTGCTGCTCAGGCACACGAGCGGGAAGTGGATGCTGCCCAAGGGGACGATCGAATCCGGCGAAACCCCTGAAGAGGTGGCGCTGCGCGAGGTGCGCGAGGAAACGGGCCTCTCCAACGTTCGAATCGTCGCCGACCTCGGAGAGGAGCGCTATTACTTCTTCTGGCGGTCCGAGGACTCATACTACGATAAGACCGTCCGGTATTTTCTGCTCGAGTTTCTCGGAGGCGAAGAGCCGGCGCCGCAGGCGGAGGAAGGGTTTGTGGCCTGCGAATGGGTTCCCCCCGACGAGGCGATGGAGCGAATCAAGTACAAGGAAACCCGCGAGGTCGTGCGCCGGGCGCAGGAAGCTCTGGCGCAACCCGGAGGCGTCGATGCTGCCCGACGACCCTGACCATCTGACTGCTGAGACGCTGGACAGGTACGGGCGATTCATTAATCCGGGCCTGCAGAAACTCTACCGTTTCGCGAATGTCACGAGCGTCGAGTGGGACGCTCGGGGCGCCGTGATTCGTGACGCCCACGGCAAAGAGTACCTGGACTGCTCAGGCGGGCCCGCCGTGTTCAACGTGGGCCATCGCCATCCGAAGGTAATCGCCGCCGTGCAAGCGCAGCTTGAGCGCATGCCGATGTCCGTGCGCGCGCTGCCGCGCCACCTCGAGGCAGAACTCGCTTCGAGGCTCGCGGAGATCACACCCGGCGACTTGCAGTTCACGTTCTTCTGCAACAGTGGCGCCGAGGCCAATGAAGGCGCGCTGAAACTGGCCAGGTTGGTGACGGGGCGCGTCGAGATCGTGGGCGCGATCGGCGCGTTTCACGGGAAGACGATGGGCGCGCTCTCGGCGTCAGGGAGGGAGACCTACAAGACGCCGTTTGAGCCGCTCGTGCCAGGCTTCACGCATGTGCCCTTTGGCGATCTGGACGCGATGGCCCACGCCGTGAGTGCCCGCACCGCCGCCGTCATTCTGGAACCCATCCAAGGCGAGGGCGGGGTGGTGATCCCGCCGGATGACTACCTGCCCGGAGTGCGGGCGATCTGCGACCGAGCTGGCGCGCTGCTGATCCTCGACGAGGTCCAGACCGGGTTCGGCCGGACCGGCAAGATGTTCGCGTGCGAGCACTGGGGCGTGGTCCCCGACATCATGACGATGGCCAAGGCGCTCGGCGGCGGCGTGGTGCCGATCGGCGCGTTCACCGGCCGGCCGCATTTATGGAAGGCGCTGGAGCAGAACCCGTATCTCCACTCGACAACGTTCGGGGGCAACCCGCTCGCGTGCGCCGCCGGCATCGCCACGATCACCGTGATTAAGGAAGAGAAGCTCGCCGAGCGCGCGGCCGAACTGGGCGTCTACTTTCTGGCCAGGCTCCGGGAAGTCGCGCGGCGTCACCCCCGGGTCGTCAACGACATCCGGGGGAAGGGGCTGCTCATCGGCATGGAGTTCACCGATCCCGACATCGTGCTGCTCGTGACGGCCGAGGCGCTGCAGCGCGGCGTGATCGTGTTCTACAGCCTCAACAAGCCGGAGGCGTTCCGGATCGCGCCTCCGCTCATCATTACCCGCGAGCAGATCGACCGCGCGGTGGCGATCCTCGACGAGTCGATCGCGGCCGCCGGGGCGCTGGTCGTGGAAATGGAAAAGGAAGCGCAACCCTCAGAGCGACTTTAGCCGGGGATTCCCCCTCTTCTGAAGGAACTCGGTCCGGACCGAGCTGAAAGTATTGACACATTGTGAAACGTTGTATTACAATGTATTTCGAGGTGAAGAATCATGAGCGCTTTGAACATTCGTATCGACGCCGGACTGAAGCGTAAGGTGGAGGCCCGTGCGAAGGGGCAAGGACGAAAACTCAGCGATCAGGCTAGGCGGTATCTCGAAATTGCGTTGATTGCAGAGGATAACCCCGACCTCCCCTTTGGCTTCATCGAGGGCATTCTCGAAGCGAAGGCTGAGAGGGAGGCTGGATTGCTTGAGCCTCTGGATTGGAGCGTTGAGTAGTGCCTTGGACGGCGCTGGCGGTTCCGCGCTACAACAAGCGTCGGAAGAAACTGAGACCGGAAGTGCGGAGACTCCTCAATGACGTTCAGTCTAGGATTCTGCAAGATCCGCATACGGGAGATCGCAAGCGCGGTACATTAAAGAATGTCTGGGTGGAGAAATTCCCAGCGCAGAACGACCAGTACCTAGTTGCATACGAGATCGACGATAAGAACGATGCAATCATCTTCCTCGATGTTGGTCAGCACGAGAACTTCTATCGAGATCTAGAAAAGTACCTGAAGACGGCAAGATAGCCGAATTGACTCGCCGTCTTCGTTTGACATATCTCACATTCGCTCATAGACTACTACTCTCGTCCCTGCGACGAGGGGATTTTGTTTTATGACAACAACCTGGGTGCAGGCGATCGACGAGTTCCCCGAGTCTTTCGGGGGGCGCGGGCATACGATCGTGCCGAGTTCGTCGCTCGTGCCGGCGAGCGACCCGACGCTGCTGTTCACCAACGCCGGCATGGTGCAGTTCAAAGAGACGTTTCTTGGCTTGGAGCCGCGGCCGTACACGCGAGCGGCGACACTGCAGAAGTGCATGCGCGTTCAGGGCAAGCATAACGATCTCGAGAACGTCGGGCCGAGCCCGATCCACCACACCTTCTTCTTCATGCTGGGTAACTTCAGTTTCGGCGACTACTTCAAAGGCGAGGCGATCGCGTACGCGTGGGAGCTGATGACGCGGCAGTACCGCGTGGATCCCGATCGCCTTGTGATCACGGTCCTGCAGGGTGATCAGGAAGCTGAGCTGGCATGGCGGAAGCTGAGCGTGCCAGATTCGCGTATCCTCCGCATGACCGAGAAAACCAACTTCTGGATGATGGGGGACCTGGGCCCCTGCGGACCAACATCCGAATTGCACTTTGACTGGGGTCCGGACCACTGTTCCTGTGGCCGTCCAGACTGCAGCGTCGCGCTGGACAACGGCTGTTTGCGGTGGTTGGAAGCGTGGAACCTGGTCTTCATGGAGTTCGACCAGCGCGCAGACGGGACCCGTGCGCGCCTCCCGAAGCCGGGCGTGGACACCGGCATGGGGCTGGAGCGCATGACCTCAATCCTGGAGGGCGTACCAGACAACTACCGCACCGATCTCTTCGCACCGCTCATCACCCGCGTGCGGTCGCTCATGCGACCACAGGAGACGAACCACACCGTCGTTGAGCGCGTGCTGGCGGATCACGGCCGGGCGATGACCTTCCTCATGGCGGACGGGATCGTGCCCGGCAACGAGGGTCGCGGGTATGTCCTGCGGATGATCATGCGGCGCGCGATGCGCTTTGCGCGCAGTGCCGGCCTCACGCAGCCGTTCCTCGGCGAGCTGGCCGGAGTGGTGATCGATCAGATGAACGCGACCTATCCCGAGCTGGAGCCGCAACGCAGATTTCTTGCAGAGGCGGCGAGGGCCGAGGAAGAGCGGTTCGCGCAGACCCTGTCCAACGGACTCGAGCGCCTGGAAGAAATCATCGCGGGCGTGCGGGCGCGCGGCGGGCAGATGATTTCTGGTGACGACGCGTTCCGCCTCTACGACACGTACGGATTTCCCGTGGAAATGACCCGGGACGTCGCGCGCGAGCAGGGCCTGACGATCGACGAGGCCGGATTCACTGCCGCCATGGCATCGCAGCGGGAGCGGGCGCGCGCGGCGCAGACCTTTACGGCAACGGGAGCCAGCGATCAGCGGTTCGCAGCGCTCTCGAACGAGGGGATCGCGACGGAGTTCGTCGGCTACCGCAAGGTTCGCTCGCGCGCGAAAGTCGTGGCGCTGTTCGTCGATGGACGCCATGTCGACGAAGCCCCGGCCGGCAGTGAGGTGGAGGTCGTGCTCGACCGCACGCCGTTCTACGCCGAGGCCGGCGGTCAGGTGGGCGACACCGGCCGCCTGCGGGCCTCCCGAGTGGAGGTCGAGGTGCTCGATACGCGGCGCCCCACGAGCGGCGTGACCGTCCATCGAGGACGAGTCACTCGAGGACGGATCCGGGAGGGGCTCCCGGTCACCGCTGAGATTGACGCCGACCGGCGCGAGGACATCATGCGCAACCACACGGCCACGCACCTGCTGCATCGGGCGCTGCAGGAACTTCTCGGCGAGCACGCGCGACAGGCGGGCTCGCTCGTGGCCCCCGATCGGCTGCGCTTCGACTTCGTCCACCTCTCTCCGCTCACCGATGAGCAGGGCGAGACGATCGAGCGTCGCGTGAACGAGAAAGTGCTTGAGGATCTTCCAGTACAGACCCGGTCGATGAGTTACGACGAGGCTTCAAAGCTCGGGGCCATGGCCCTGTTTGGGGAGAAGTACGGCGAGCGGGTCAGGGTCGTCAGCATCGACGGGTACAGCCGCGAGCTGTGCGGCGGCACCCATCTCAAGCGCACAGGGCAGATCGGCCTGTTCAAGGTCACATCTGAAACTGGCGTTGCCGCCGGGGTGCGCCGGATCGAAGCCGTCACCGGACGCGGAGCGTATGCGTTGCTGCGGACCTATGAATCGACGCTCCGGCAACTCGCCGAGCAGCTGCGGGCTTCACCCGACGAGGTCCCGGAGCGCGTCAGGCGTCTCGCCGAGCGTATCAGAGATCTCGAGCGGCAGGTTCGAAGCGGCACGGTGGCCGGCGACGGACGCGAGGAGATCATCTCCCGCGCGGTGGAGAATGCGGTTGACGTGAACGGCACCCGGTTCGTTGTCACAGATGTGCCGGCCGGTGGTGCGGATGCCATCCGGTCCCTGGCGGACCAGATCCGGGACCGGCTCGATCAACGCGGACAGCCGGGGGTGGTGGTGCTGGTATCGGCCGCCACGGGTCAGGTCGTCGCCACGCGGACGCGCAAGACCCCGACCGAGGTCGATGTGGGCCGGCTTGTTCGCGCGCTGACCGAAGCGTTCGGGGGTAGTGGAGGCGGCCGTCCGGAGTTCGCGCAGGGTGGGCTGAAGGACGGTGGCCGCGCACGCGAGCTCGTCACCAAAGCACGCGACCGGACCTTTCTCAAGGAAGTGCTCCGATCGTGAGGGTATTGGGTCTGGATTTCGGCAGTGTGCGCATCGGTGTCGCGGTCTCCGATCCGACCGGAACGATTGCGCAGCCGCTCGAGGTGATCCCGCATCGTGGATTCCGCTCCGTGGTGGCCAGGATCCGCTCGTTGATTGCGGCGCACCAGGTCGACAAGATCGTCGTGGGACTGCCGCGCCGGCTGGATGGACAAGAGCAGAAGGAAGCGGTGGCGGTCCGGGTGTTTGCGGCCAGACTCCAGGCCGCCGTCTCCGTCCCGGTGGAGTTCGCCGATGAGCGGCTGTCCACCGCTGAGGCGGAGCGGGCAATGATTGAAGCAGATGCCAGCCGCGCGCAGCGGCGGAGTGCACGTGATGCCGTGGCGGCGGCGCTGATCCTGCAGACGTATCTCGACAGGACGCGAGACGAAGGTCGAAGGTCGAATGTCGAAAGTCGAGATGATCAGAAACGTGATGCGTAGTGCTTCGACGTACGACCTTCGACCTACGGTAGTTCGTGACAAGAGGTGTCCGTATGGAAGAACGTGAGGAGCGCATTACGCTCCTTGATGAAGAAGGCCGTAGCCGCGACTTCACCCTCGTGGACGTGATCGAGGTCGACGAGCGCCGCTATGCGGTCCTTCAGCCCGTCGAGCCTGCAGAGGGTGAGGACGACGCTGCCGCCGTGGTCTTCCGCGTTGAGGATGACACGCTCGTGGCGATCGACGACGAATCCGAGTTTGACCGCGTCGTCGAGGTGCTTGAGGCGACCGAATCATACGATGACGTGACCCTCGTCAACGGCGAAGGCGGCGATCCGGAGGGCGGCGCCTGACCCATGCGCCGGGGGATCGTCACGCCCCTCATCGTCCTGATGGTCACAGCCATTGGCATGACTGCCATGGTTGTGGCGGCCGTCAGGCCGATCGATCCCAACGGCCTCCCGCGGATCGTGTTTGTCCCGAAGGGCGCCTCATCCGCGGAGATCGGGACGCGCCTTGAGACGGCCGGTGTAATCCGCCGCGCCCGCGACTTTGTGATCGCCGTCCGCCTGCGCGGATTGACCCGGTCGCTGCAAGAAGGGGAGTACCGCCTGTCGCCGGCGATAGGATTGCTGGACATCGTGGACCGGATCGCTCGGGGGGACGTTGTCCTCTATCCGGTCACGATTCCCGAAGGATTCACCGCCCGGCAGATCGTCGATGAGCTGATGAAGACCGGCCTGGGCGACCGCGAGACGCTGCTCGCGCTGGTCCGCAACGGGGCGATGATGTTCGATCACGCGTTCCTCCGTACGGTGCCCGGAGTCTCACTGGAAGGCTATCTGTTTCCCGATACGTACCACATCCCGCGGCATCTTGATGAGCCCGCGGTGGTGCGTCTGTTCCTCGACCGGTTCGCTGAGGTCGTGCTTCCACGATGGCGCGAGGCCTCCGGTGGCCGCTCACTGCACGAGATCATGACGGTCGCATCGATGGTCGAGCGCGAAGCCAAGGTGCCGGCCGAGCGGCCGCTGATCGCAGGGGTCGTGTACAATCGGCTGGCTCGCGGGTGGAAGCTCGAGGTCGATGCCACGGTGCTGTACGCGCTGGGGCGGCACAAGGCGGTCGTCACGTTTGCGGACCTCCAGGTGAACTCTCCGTACAATACCTACCTGCGTCCAGGGCTCCCGCCCGGGCCCATTGCAAGCGCCGGGTTGGCGTCGATCGAAGCCGCGCTCCATCCGGCCGAGACAGCGTACCTCTACTATGTCGCGAGGGCAGATGGTTCGCACGTCTTCAGCCGGACGCTCGCAGAACATCAAGCGGCCGTGCGCCGCTACCGCGGACGCTGATGGTCCTCCGCTGGCTCGCGCCATACCGATACGCCCGGCGGATCGAAGAGGTCGATCCACGCGCGCTCCGCGCCGACGGCATCCGCGGCGTGATCCTGGATCTCGACAACACGATCGTGGCGTGGAACGCGCCGGAACCCACGCCGGAGGTTGAGCGGTGGGTCGCAGAGCTCACCGCGTCCGGCTTGCGGGCGTGCATCGTCTCCAACAACTTCACCGGCCGGGTCCGCGCCGTGGCCCAACGCCTCGGGGTGCCGGTGGTGGCTGCCGCCGTGAAGCCCACGCCGTGGGCGTTCCGGAAGGCGATGCGGGTCATGGGGACGTCGCCCTCGGATACGGCGCTCGTGGGCGATCAACTGTTCACCGATGTGCTCGGCGGCAACCTCCTCGGGGTGAGGACGATTCTGGTCGAACCGCTCTCGACGCGCGAGTTCCCCACGACGATGCTGATTCGCCGCATCGAACGGCTCGTCAGACGCCGCGTGCTCAACAGGTTGAGGGCCCGGCAGGGCCCAACCTCTTACCCCTCTCCCCGTTGAGGGAGCGGGCAGGGTGAGGGGACGAGGCAGGCCTAACGCAGCCGTTTGGCGTGCATAGAAGTAGGCGAGGCGGGTATGGCACGCACGGGTAGAGGACAACCGGTCCTGTTCGGACGGGGACTGCTCCTGGCAGTTCTGCTCTCACTGCTCCTTCCGGGGATCAGCGAGGCCGGCTCCGCATTTGCCGAAGCGCGCACCGCGTACCTCCGTGGCGACCACGGGGTCGCGCTCGTGTGGCTGAGGACGCACCTGACCTCTCACCCGCGCGATGCGACCGCGTGGATGTGGATGGGCGCGTCATACTATCAGCTCGGGTATCATCGCGAGGCCGCAGGTTCATTCATCGAGGCGTATCGCCTGAAGCCGTCGGGCGAGGCCGCCGTGTGGCTGGGGGCAGCCTATGTCGCGGCCGGAGATCCGGATCGCGCGATTCCCGCGTTTGAGCGAGCGTCGAAGTCTGAGCGGCCGCAGACCGCTCTCCTGGCCAAGCAGTGGCTGCGCAGCCTGCGCGGGCAGCGGGCACCGGTCCTGCGGCAGGACGCCACACCAGCGGAATACATCTACGTCGTCTCCTGGTACAATCCAAACCTCACCGGCGCTCAAGTGGACGCGATCGTACGCAGCGTCCTGTATTACTCCACGGTCTACCGCGTCGACCCGCGCCTTGTGATGTCTCTCATTGCCGTCGAATCGGGATTCCACATCACCGCGCGGTCACCGGCAGGCGCCTACGGCCTGGGTCAGTTGATGCCGGCCACGTGGCAGGCGATGAAAGTCCATCCGGGCGATCCGGTCGCCAACATCTATGCGACGGTGAGGGTCCTGCGAAGCCAGCTCGATCGGTTCGGGCAGGACCCCTCGCTCGCGCTTGCGGCCTACAACGCCGGACGAGGCGCGGTGGAACGCCACGGCGGCATCCCGCCGTATCGCGAGACGCAATGGTACGTCTTCAATGTAATGTCTCTGTACCGGCACTTGACCGGAAGCTAAGACCTTGACTTTTCCGGAATCTGGCATCAGAATTGCTGTCAGTCTCCACAGAATCGCATCCTGGGATCGGAAGATCGCAGGAAGGATTCTGCGCGGACCTGTCGAAAGTTAGAAGTTACGAAGTGATTTCGTAGAACTTCATACTGGTCCTCGCGAAAGGGCAAACCCAGGGCAACCTGGGGGCGCAAAGCTGCGGGACCTTCCGGATGTCGGAGGGTTAGCCGGGCTGCCGAACGAGGCGTTTTCATCCTCCTTCGGTCCGGCCAGGGAGGATGTTTGTTATGGCTCGCACAAAGACGCTGCAGCGTCCGGCCGGGCGGAACGGCGCCGACACCGACAGCCTCTTCCGCGCCTTCCGAGCCTCTCGCGACCCGCAGCTGCACGCCGACCTGACCTACCGGTTCATGCCGCTCGTGCATCAGGTGGCCAGGCGCTACGCACGGTCGGGCATTCCCACGGAAGACCTTCACCAGATAGGCTACATCGGCCTCATGAACGCGGTGGCGAACTTCGACCCCAACCGCAGTGTGAAGTTTGAGACCTACGCCCGCCACCTCATCGCCGGTGAGATCCGCCATTACTTGAGAGATCAGAGCACGACGGTCCGCCGGCCGCGATGGTTGTACGAGATGGACCACCGCGTCTCTCGCGCGGCGATGGAGCTCACGCAGCGCAAAGGACGCGCCCCGACGGCCGAGGAGATCGCGCGCAAGCTGCGCATCATGCCCGACGAGGTCCATGAGGTGCTGCAGGCGCGGGAGTCCCTCCGCTTCGTCTCGCTCGATGAAGAGCGTGAGGGCGACGACGGAGCGCCGATGGCGCAGCACGACCGCATCGCCAGCACGAATCTGAACGGCGTAGAACTGCCGATCGACGAGCGGGTCCAGATCAGCGACGCGATCGAGCGTCTGTCGATCCTGCAGCGCAAGGTCGTCTACTACCTCTTCTTCATGGATTTGACCCAGACGGAAGCAGCCAGGAAGCTAGGTATCTCGCAAAAGCACGTCTCGCGCGTCATGCACGCCGCGCTGCGGCGGCTGCGCGACACGTTGCGACCGGAGGCGATCTGATGGTTACTAGGTCGGTCGGTTCGCATCAACCCGAGCCGCCTCCCCGTGTCTCGGCCCCCACGGGCATCGAGCCGGTGGACAGCGCGTCAAGGCGCGGCGGCATCAGCGCGAAGGAGACCCCGGTGCGTCCCGATCTGCCCATCTACCCGATCCGCACCGTGGCGCGGCTCACCGGCGTGGACGCCAGACGGATCCGCGCGTGGGAGAGCCAGTACGGGCTCATCCGGCCCGCGCGGACGCGGGGCGGTCACCGTCTGTTTAGCCAGCAAGACCTTGAGTTGATCAAGCGGATCAAGCACTTGATCGATCACGAAGGACTGCGACTGCAGGGCGTACGCCTGCTGCTGGCGGCCGAGAACGCGCCCAACGGAGAAACCTAGAAGTCCGGTTATAGGTCGTAGGTCGTTGGTCGTAGACACTACGCTTCTCCTCGTCTATGACCTACGACCCCACGACCGACGACCGCAGTTCGGGGTGACACATGGCCGGCAACGTCAAAGACTTGATGCGATCGCTCGTCGGCGGCATCGAAGGCGTCATCGGCGCCGCGTTGGTCGGCATGGACGGCGCGATGATTGAGGTCCTGAAGG
>JACPRY010000054.1 GCA_016193565.1 Armatimonadota bacterium | reverse complement strand
ACGCCGCGCACGGCGGGCGAGAACGGAACAGGCACTTCAGGGACAGCGCGCTCGCGCACGCTGAGAGCCGCGATCCATAGAGCAGCGACGCCCGGAACGGCAAGGATCACGCCCATCACCGGAAACCCGAGGCGCGACGACAGCGCCGACGACAAGACGTAGGCCGTTGCCAGCCCCAGCATGCCGAACGTGGCTTGCCAGACGGCGGTCGCGGTTCTGGATTCGCCCGGGAGGGTAATCTCCGGCAGCAGCGCAATGTACGGATTCAGCACGGTCGTGAAGAGAAAGAAGAACGCCGCGAGGACGAGTGTCACGTAGAGGAAGTTCGCTGTCGACACGACGGGGTGCGGCGGCCGCCACAGGAGCACGAATGCCAGCGCCATCAGCGGCGCGCCGACCAGGATGAACGGCCGGCGCCGCCCACCCGCAGAGCGCAGCCGGTCACTGAGATATGCCACCGGGGGATCCGCGATCGCGTCCACGATCCGGCCGATCGCCATCGCCAGTCCCATCAATGACGCCGGAACGCGCGCAGGGAGTCCCTGTCCCTCAGGAGGCGCGTAATAGAAGAAGACCCAGAGCAGGACGGTTTGCTGGAGGAGGCTGCTGCCGAAACTCCCCACGCCGTACAGCACTCGACGCCATGGGACTGACGGGCCTCGATTCATACCCTCATGCCGCCACCAATGATTCCCGACCCAATCTAGTATAATTGTCGCCAATGGTGACGCCCAACGCGCAGACGCGTGTGGTGGGCATCATGGGCGATCCCGTCGCCCACTCGCTCTCTCCCCGCATGCTCAATGCGGCCTTTCAAGCGCTCGGATTCAACTGGTGCTACGTGGCGTTTCGCGTTCCTGCCGGCGCGCTCGCTCAGGGGGTGCGCGGTCTCGCAGCACTAGGATTTGCCGGGGTCAACGTCACGGTTCCCCACAAGGAAGCCGCCGCGGGGCTCGTCGACGAGCTCGATCCGCTCTCACAGCGGATCGGGGCGATCAACACCATCCGGGTTGCCGGCGGGCGCCTGCAGGGGTTCAACACGGATGCGCCCGGATTGCTGGACGCGCTCACGAAGGACGGCGGGATGTCGGTCACGGGACGCCGCTGCCTGCTGATCGGTGCCGGCGGCGGCGGGAGAGCTGCGGCGTTTGCGCTCGCGGGCGCGGGAACGTCACACCTCACGATCTTGAATCGCACGGTCTCGCGCGCCCGGGGCCTGGCCGAGATGGTGTCTCGTGACTACCCGCAGTGCCACTGCGATCCAGGAGATCTCACCCTTGGGACTGTGGGACGGAGCGTCGAGAACGCCGACGTTGTCATCCAGGCCACCACAGCGACGATGTCTGCAGCGATGGGCGGCAGCGGAGGCCGGGAGGACTGGCTCACCACGCTCGAACGGGGAATGCGTCCCGGCATGGTCGTGCTTGATATGGTGTACACTCCGAAATGGACCGACCTGCTCAATGCGGGTCGCGCAGCCGGTGCGACCGTTGTCAGCGGGGTTTCGATGCTGCTCTATCAGGGCGCAAGGAGCTTCGAGTTGTGGACCGGCACGCCGGCGCCGCTCGACGTCATGCGCCGCGCCCTCGAAAGCTAGACTCCAATCCCCTCTCCCCTTGTGGGAGAGGGCTAGGGTGAGGGGGACTCGGAAGGGATGTTGAGATTCCTGACCGCAGGCGAATCACACGGGAAGGCGCTCACCGCCGTCATCGAAGGTCTCCCGGCAGGCCTGCCCTTGAGTGAGGACGATATCAACCCGCAGATGGTCCGCAGGCAATTGGGCTACGGCCGCAGCGTGCGGATGAACCTCGAGACCGACACGGTTGAGATCGCCTCCGGTGTGATGGGCGGCGAGACGATTGGGGGCCCGGTGGCCCTGCGGATCGAGAACCGCGACGTCCGCGAGAACGAACCACCGCTCACGCGACCCCGTCCGGGTCACGCCGATCTCGTCGGAGCCATGAAGTACGGGTTCTCCGATGTCCGCCGCGCACTCGAGCGCGCCAGCGCGAGGGAGACAGCGGCCCGTGTCGCCGTCGGGGCGGTGTGCCGCCGGCTGCTCACGGGGTTCAGCGTGACGATCTTCAGCCACGTCGTCGAGATCGGCGGCATCGCGATCAGGAACCGTCCTCCGCGGTGGGAAGAGATTCCTGAGCTGGCGGAGGCATCCGAGCTCCGGTGCGTGGATCGTGACGCTGAGGAGCGGATGCGCAGCGGGATCGAGGATGCGAAGAAGCGCGGTGACACGCTGGGCGGGGTCTTTGAGGTTGTCGCGCTCGGCGTCCCGCCGGGCCTGGGGAGTTACGTGCACTGGGACCGCAAACTGGATGGCCGGCTCGCGCAGGCCGTGATGTCGATCCACGCCGTAAAAGGCGTGGAAGTCGGGCCCGGCTTTGAGATCTCGCGCACGCCGGGCTCGCAGGCGCACGACGAGATTCACTACGGACGAGGCAAAGGCTTTTACCGAGAGACGAACCGCGCCGGCGGCACCGAGGGCGGGGTGACCACCGGCGGACCACTCGTGGTGCGCGCCGCGATGAAGCCCCTCTCCACGCTGATGTCACCGCTGCAGTCGGTGGATCTCGCGACCAAGGAATCCATCACGGGCGCCGTGGTACGCAGCGACGTCTGCTCGGTCCCGGCGGCCGGTGTCGTCGGAGAAGCGATGGTCGCCTATGTGCTGGCGGATGCATTCCTGGAGAAGTTTGGAGCGGATACCCTTCCGGACATCAGAGCAGCATACGACTCGTACATGCGCCGCCTGCAGGAGATGTGATCGATGCCATTCACCATTCACCATTCACCATTCACGTCAGTTGCGAGTCACGAATCACGAATCACGAGTCACGTCGGTGCGTAACGTCGTCCTCATCGGGTTCATGGGCACCGGCAAGAGCGAGGTCGGCAAGCTCCTCGCGCAGCGCTTGGGCTGGACGTTCATCGACACGGACCGCCGGGTCGAGGTGAAGGAGCGGGCCACGATCGCGCAGATCTTCGCGCGTCGCGGCGAGCCATATTTCCGGGAAGTGGAATCTCGCGTGATCGCAGACGTGGCCGCGCGCCGCGACACGGTCATCGCGACCGGCGGCGGAGCCGTGCTGCGCCCGGAGAACATGATGCACCTCCGCCGGCACGGCTGGATCGTGTCTCTGATCGCGTCGGCGGATGTTCTGCAGCAGCGTCTGAGCGACGCGAAGAACCGGCCGCTGCTGAAAGGCGACGTCCGCGGCCATGTCTCGCGGCTGCTGGACCAGCGCCGTCCCCTCTACCGCGACGCCGATCTCCTGATCGACGTCGCACAGGCGACGCCGGCGAAGGTCGTGGAGGCGATCATCACGTTCCTTGGAAAGCGCGAACGCCGGGTGCTCGCCGTCCGGCTGGATAGCCGGTCCTATCCGATCTACGTCGGCGACGGCATCCTCCCGCTGCTGCCGGTAGATCTCGCCGCCCTCAAGGCGGGCGGAAAGGCCGCGCTCGTGTCCCACCGCGCCGTGCTCCGGTCCGCCGGATCCCACCTGAGGACGACGCTTCGGGCCTGGGGCTACGATGCGACCACGGTTGAGGTGCCCGCGGGTGAGCAGTCCAAAAGCCTGACGGTGGTGTCGCACCTCCTGACGCGTCTGGCGCGCGAGCGCTTTGACCGCAGCAGCACGATCATTGCGCTCGGCGGCGGGGTGATCGGTGACCTGGCCGGGTTCGTCGCGGCCACCTACATGCGCGGGATCCGCCTCATCCAGATCCCGACAACGCTGCTGGCGATGGTAGACAGCAGCATCGGCGGCAAGACGGGCGTGAACCACACGGGCGTCAAGAATCTCATCGGCGCATTCTACCAGCCGAGCGTCGTCGTGGCCGACGTCCGGCTGCTCGGGACGCTGCCGGATCGCGAGTTGCGCAGCGGGCTGGCTGAGGTGATCAAGACTGCCGTCATCGGCGACACAGTGCTGTTCGAGTACCTCGAACGGCATCTGTCTGCCATTTTGCGGCGCGAAACAGAGCCTCTGATCGAGGTCATCGCCCGGTGCGCGGCGTTCAAGGCGCGTGTGGTCGAATCCGACGAGCGGGAGCAGGACGAGCGCCGTATCCTCAACTATGGCCACACGATCGGCCACGCCGTGGAGGCAGCCTCAGGACTGGGACGGCTGACCCACGGCGAGGCGATTTCGATCGGCATGGCGCTGGAGGCCAATATCGCACAGCGGCTGGGCAGTGTGGATCCTGCCACCGTGGAACGGCAGAACGGGTTGCTCTCCCGCGCGGGGCTGCCGGTGGCGCCACGCGGCGTAAACCGGCGCGCGCTGTGGCGGGCGCTTGCGCTGGACAAGAAGCGGTTCGACGGCGTGCTCCGGGCGCCGCTGTTGGTAGGCATCGGTGAGGTGCGGCGCGAACAGAAAGTGCCAAACGCGCTCCTCCAGGAGGTGTTGCGCGGTGCCTCGCGTGCTCGTCGTCTACGGGCCAAACCTCAACCTGCTCGGTGAGCGGGAACCCCACATCTACGGCCACGACACCATGGAGGCGATCAACGCCCGCCTTCAGGATCTTGCGCGGGCGGAGGGCGTCGAGGTCGAGTTCTATCAGTCGAACAGCGAGGGCGCGATCATCGACCGGCTGCAGCAGTCGCGGAAGAAGGTCGAGGCCGTGGTGGTGAACGCCGGCGCGCTGTCGCACTACAGCTACGCGCTGCGCGACGCGATCGCCGCGATCGCGATTCCCGTCATCGAAATCCACATGACCAACGTCGTGGCGCGTGGCGAGTTTCGAACCAACCTCGTGCTGGCGCCCGCCTGCAAAGGAGTTATCTACGGATTTGGCGTGAACAGTTTTCTGCTAGGACTTCGGGCGGCGATCGACCTCGCGAAAAGCAGGGATCAGGGATCAGGGATCAGGGACCAGACCAAGACCCCCGTGCCTGTCGTACAGTCGGTGGCGAAGCCCGAAGCCCGAGGCCCGAAGCCCGTCAGTGCAAATGAGTCTGCGCCTCTGCGGCCGGAAGCGAAGGCCCGGCGCTCTCGCGTCAAGCGGCGGCGGTGATGGTCTATCAGGTGGCGCCCACCAATGTTCTGTCGGGGTTCATCGGCGGCGCACGGAGGCCGAGCTGCAGCGAGGCCGGGGGAATCTAGCTTGGTGCCGGGTTAAGTCGGTGCACATCCGCGGCATCCGGGGCGCGACCACGGTCGAGGAGAACACCACCGAGGCGATTCTGGCCGCCACGCGCGAGCTGTTGGGGAATATGGCCGACGCAAACAATGTCGAACCGTATGAGCTCGCGGCAATTCTTTTCACCTGCACGTCTGATCTGAACGCCGCATTTCCCGCCGAAGCCGCCCGCCAGTTGAAGTGGACGTCCGTGCCGCTCATGTCCGCGATGGAAATGAGCGTACCCGGGGGGCTGCCGATGTGCATCCGCGTGCTGATGTTGTGGAACTCAGCGCGATCGCAGGGAGAGGTCGTGCACGTCTACCTCGGGCACGCCGAGGCGCTCAGGCCGGACCTGAAAACGCGGTAACCACTCGACTCGCCGCCGGGCGGCTCGCTCGTGGCCTTCGGCGCAGATTCGAGTCGAGTGTCCCGAGCGAGCAGAGCGAGTCGAGGGGAGCGGCTGAAGAGAGACAAGCCTGGTTCGAATGGAAATCACCGTAAATCCCGTTGCGCGCCTGCAGGGGAGGGTTCGTGTTCCGGGGGATAAGTCGATCTCGCATCGCGCCGCGATGATCGGCGCGATCGCCTCCGGCCGGACCACGATCCGCGGGTTTCTGCGGGCAGACGACTGTCTGAGCACCCTGGACTGTCTTGGGGCCCTCGGGGTCGTCATTGAGGGAGATCGCGACCTCGTCGTGATCGGGGGTAAGGGGCCTCGGCTGCGCGAGCCTTCCGCACCGCTCGACGCCGGAAACTCCGGAACGACGATGCGTCTGCTGGCTGGGATTCTGGCGGGCCAGCCGTTCACATCCGAGATCACCGGTGATGAGTCACTACGCCGCCGGCCGATGGATCGTGTGATTGAGCCCCTCGCCCAGATGGGCGCGAGGGTCGAAGCGCTCGGCGACGGACGGTGTCCGCCGCTGCGCATCACCGGTGGTCGCCTGCGTGGAGTCGTCTACAGGCTGCCGGTAGCATCGGCGCAGGTCAAGTCCGCGGTGCTGCTGGCGGGGCTCTATGGCGATGGCACCACCACCGTGATCGAGCCCGTGTCTACGCGCGATCACACGGAGCGGATGCTGCAACTGTTCGGAGCGCGCCTCAGGCGGGAGGGGGAACGCATTTCCGTGACACCCTCGGAACTGACCGGCCAGCAAGTCGAAGTGCCCGGCGACCTCTCATCGGCCGCGTTCTTGCTTGCCGCTGCCGCAGCTCGATCCGGATCAGAGGTCACGATCGTGGATGTCGGGATCAATCCGACGCGCACCGGCGTGCTCGAGGTGCTGGCGAAGATGGGTGCCGCGCTCGAGGTCGGGAACCGGGTGGAGCGGTCGGGCGAACCCAGCGCGACCGTTGCGGTGGGCGGGCGTCAATTGAAGGGCATTCGAATCGATGGTGATGTGGTTCCGCGTGTGATCGATGAACTGCCGGTGATCGCCGTCATTGCTGCGGTCGCCGGCGGTGAGACGGTGATCAGCGATGCGTCGGAGCTGCGCGTCAAGGAATCTGATCGCATAGGCACGATCGCTGCGGGCCTGCGGGCGCTGGGGGCGGATGTGACTGAACGGCCAGACGGTATGGTCATCCGCGGCGGCCGGTTGCGGGGCGGCCGGGTGGATGCCGCCGGAGATCACCGCGTCGCCATGGCGTTCGCCGTCGCCGGGCTACTCGCCGACGGTCCGGTCACCGTATCCGGCGCCGAGACGATCGCGATATCCTTTCCGGGGTTTGTAGAAACGGTGCAGGCGGTCGCAGGCGGTCCAGCCGTGGCGGCGTCGAGGTGACGCTGTGAGCGCCTCTCCTGCATCGGTTGCAAGCCTGGCGCAGCGCATCCGCGGCAACATCGAACATGTAATTGTGGGGAAGAGCGAGGTCATCGATCTCGCCCTGGTCGCGCTGCTGGCCGACGGCCACCTGCTCATCGAGGACGTCCCGGGCATCGGGAAGACGATGCTCGCGAAAGCCCTGGCGCGGTCGTTGGGCTGCGCATTCCGCCGTCTGCAGTGTACGCCCGATCTGCTACCCGCCGACGTCACCGGCATCCACTACTTCAATCAGAAAACACAGGAGTTCGAGTTCCGTCCGGGTCCCGTGTTCACCAACATTCTGCTGGCGGACGAGATCAACCGGGCCACGCCCCGGACGCAGGCCGCGCTTCTGGAGTGCATGGAAGAACGCCAGGTGACGCTCGAGACCGGCACCGTTCCGTTGAGCCGGCCGTTCATGGTGATCGCCACACAGAACCCGGTCGAACTTCAGGGGACGTTCCCGCTTCCCGAGGCACAGCTGGATCGTTTCCTGATGCAGCTGCCCATCGGCTACCCGGGCGCGAACGAGGAGGCAGCGATCCTGCAGCGGTTCCGTACCGCGAATCCGCTCGACGACCTTGAGCCGGTCGCCGTCGCCGATGAGGTGGTGCAGATGCAGCGCGCCGTCCGTGAGATCCACGTCAGCCAAACGGTGGAAGGGTACATCGTTGAGATCACCCGCGCCACGCGGTCCCATCCAGAGATCGAGCTCGGTGCAAGCCCTCGGGCCAGCCTGGGGCTCCACCGCGCGGCGCAGGCGCTGGCCGCCATCCGCCACCGGACGTTCGTGCTGCCCGACGACGTCAAACCGCTTGTCCCCTACGTCCTTCCGCACCGCCTCATCACGACGTCGCAGGCCAGACTGCGCGAACGCGGAGCGCGAGAAATCGCGCAGGAAATCGTGAAGTCCGTCCCCGTGCCGGTGGAAACAGAATGACGGGAACGGGGAACGGCGAACGGGGAACGGACAAGACTAGCAGGTACCGTTCCCGGTTCCCCGTTCCCGGTTCCCGTTAGTCATGTATTCGCAGGGTTGGCTGATCACGGGCTGGCTGCTCGTCATCCTGGGCCTGATCGCGCGCCAGCCGCTCGGCGTGGTCCTCGGCGCAATCGTCTTGTTCAGCGCCGGCGCATCATACCTGTGGGTCCGCTACTGCCTGTGGAAGGTGGAGTACCGGCGCATCTTTACGCCGCGACGGGCGTTTTACGGAGAGACGATCACCTTCACGCTCGAAGTGACGAACCGGAAGCCGCTTCCCCTCGCGTGGCTCGAGGTCCTGGATGAGCTCCCCGCAGAACTCGTGCCGCTGCGCGGGCGCGTCATCCCAAGCCTCCGCCAGCGCCGCCACCATCTCGCGCACCTGTTTAGCCTCAAGTGGTACGAGCGCGTGAAAAGGCACGTCACGATGCGCTGTATCGCGCGGGGCTATTTCGCCCTCGGCCCCGCACGGCTGCGCTCCGGGGACGTCTTCGGTCTCACAATCCGCGGGGCCGACGTCGACCAGGTCGATCATCTGCTCGTGTATCCACGCGTCGTGCCGCTGTCGGTCCTGGGGCTTCCGTCACTGCATCCGATTGGCGACGACGTCCGGTCCCGGCGCCACGTGTTTGAGGATCCGACCCGCGTCGTCGGCGCGCGAGACTATTCCCCGGGAGATCCGCTGCGAGCGATCCACTGGAAGGCGACGGCGCGCTCCCAGACACTGCGCTCCAAACAGTATGAGCCGACGACGAGCCACCGGTTCGCTGTCTTCCTGAATATGGACACGCTGGGCCGCTACGCAGAATACCGGGGGTTTGTACGGGCGGTGCTGGAGCTTGTGATTCTCACGGCGGCTTCGGTGTCGAACTGGGCGATCGAGGCCGGGCACCTCACCGGTCTGTACGCAAACGGGTATCTCCCGCAGGGACTCCGATGGGTGCGTCTGCCCCCGGCCACGGGCAGCGGGCATCTCGCCGCGATGCTGGAGGCGCTGGCCACGGTGTATCCAACGCCGATCATGCCGATCGGCGATCTCATGCAGCTCGAAGCGCGAGGTCTCCCCTGGGGAACCACGGCGGTGGTCGTGACGGCGGTCACGGATGCGCCACTTGCGGCAGGTATTCAGCGCCTGCGCGATGCCGGGCACGGGGTCGTGCTGGTGCTGGTTGGCGACGACGCCGAAGAAGTGCCCGGTGCCCAGAGCTATCGTGTGCCCGCGGTTCGAGCCTGGCATGCACTGGAAGGGCTTGAACTGATGGAGCGGGCGCAGGGATGGCGTTCCGCGGTTTCAGCACCCTTAGGGCAGGACTGCCGTACGCCGGCGTGCTCATCGAGTTTTGCTGGCTGTTCCCTTGGGTGCTGCTGCTGACCGGCGCGTTCTACGGCGGTGCCGCGGCACCGCTCCTGGGTTCCTGGACCGCGCTCGGCCTGATGGTGTTGGGATTTGTGACCGTCCGATGGGTGCTGGCACGGCCGTGGCCGATCTCGACGGCGCGCGTCGCCGTTGTTGCAGCCGGTTTCACCGCAGGGCTCGCGTCGGTCAAACTCACGTATTACCCGCAATTTGCGGCGTGGGATCTACGGTGGGCCCTGCTGCTCCTCCGCGCGGCGCACGATGCTCTTCCGGAGATCACGCCTCCCGTCGTCGGGGCGCTGATGGCGGCATTGCTGTGGTGGCGCGGCATCGTGCTGGGCGAGCGCGAGTTCAGTCACTTTGAGATCGACCGGCAGTACCGCCGCGGGGTCGCGTGGAGTATCTTCTTCGTGCTGCTGTATGCAATCTACGGGGACACCCGCGGGTTTGCGCTCGCTCAGGTCGCCCCTACCTACCTGCTGGCCTTTTTCTCCTTCGGACTCACCGCGCTCGCAGTGGCGCGACTGATCGGAATCTGGCAGGAAACGCTGGCGGACGAGGACCAGGCGCTGGTGATGAACCGGCACTGGCTGCTGTTGTTGCTCGGTGTCGTCGGGCTCATTCTCTCGCTAGCGATGGCGGTCTCCGGCATTGTCAGCGTGGAGTTTCGCCCCATGCTGCTGCTTGTGTTCCGGCCGCTGGAACCGGTGCTGGAGTTCGTCTTCTATCTAGTGTTCGTCGTCGCGATGGTCATCGCGAGGGTGATCTTGCTCGTCATCTCGAGGCTGCCGTTCCGCGGAGGACTCGCCGACCGGCCCGCCGTGACGCCGCCGTCATTCGCGGAGTTGTTCAAGGACCTTCCACCCCAGGTCGTGAGCAGCGCGCGGTGGGGCATGGTGCTGGCGATCATCGCGCTGCTTGTCTTGCTGGTGGCGCTTGCTGTCGTGCGCGCGCGCCGGCGGCAGAAGAAGCGTGATGAGGATGAGCGGGAGTCGGTTTGGTCCGCAGAAGAGCTGCTCGGCGGATTGGGAGCGATGTGGCGCAAGTTCTTGAGCCGGTTCCGGGTCCCGCAGCGCGTGCATGAGGGACCAGGGGTGGGCGCGATTCGTGCCATCTACCGGGAACTGCTCCGTGTCGGGGCGGCCGCGGGCATTCCGCGATTTGGCCACGAAACTCCCGACGAGTACCAGCCGCGCCTTTCGCAATACCTTCCCAATCACGTCGAGGAAGTTGGCGCGCTTACCGGCATCTACATCCAGGTTCGGTATGCCGGGCATCAGGCGACCGAGGAGGATGTGCGCACTAGCCAGGACGGGCTGGCGCGCATCAAGCAGAGCGCGCGAGATCGGCCCGTCAATCCTTGCCACCTGCGCGGGTGTGCTATAATGTTCGGTACTCAAGTCAACCGCATACGGCCGATGACCGGGACGAGTACCCGCTCGGAATGCTCCGAGAGAGCCGCGATACGGTGTGAAGCGGCAGCAACTGAACGGCGAATGGACCCGGGAGGCGCGGACTGAAAGTGAATAGTGAATCGTGAATGGTGAATCAGGACCATTCACTATTCACCAATCACCATTCACCAAGTAGGGTCCGCCGGGATTCTCCGCCGTAACCTTGGAGAGCGCGATAAAGTGCCGGTCGTTTGAGATGACCGGAAGTCGGGTGGCACCGCGAGAGCGTCAGACACCTCTCGCCCCCTCAAAGGGGTGAGGGGTGTTTTTGTTTCACAAAGACGGGAACCGGGAACGGGGAACTGGGAACGGTGACGACAATAGTGACGGTAACCGCTGGATCGGGTGTTCGTTTGGAGGGATCGGCATGATCGTGGTCATGGGAGCGCACGCGACGCGCGAGCAGATCAATGCCGTCGTGAAAAAGATTCAGGACGCAGGACTGGGGAGCCATCTCTCCGTCGGCGTTGAGCGCACCATCATCGGCGTCGTGGGCGACAGTCATACGAAAGAGCTGCTGCGCCAGTCCCTGGAGGCGTCGGCGGGTGTCGAGCGGGTGGTACTCATCCTCCAGCCCTTCAAGCTGGTCAGCCGTGAGTTCCGCCCCCATGACACCGTGGTTGACGTGCAGGGCGTTCGCATCGGCGACGGGTCGGTGGTGGTGATGGCCGGACCATGTTCGGTCGAAAGTCGCGACCAGATTCTGCAGACGGCGCGCGCGGTGAAAGCAGCCGGTGCCGTGATGCTGCGCGGCGGCGCATTCAAGCCGCGCACCTCGCCCTACTCATTTCAGGGTCTGGAGGAAGACGGGCTCCGCTACCTTGCGGAAGCCCGCGCGGAGACCGGCCTCCCTATTGTGACGGAAGCGATGGATGCGAGTCAGCTGATGTTGGTGATCAAGTATGCGGACATGGTGCAGATCGGTGCGCGGAACATGCAGAACTACATGTTGCTGCGCGAGGTGGGGCGGTCCAAATATCCTGTGCTGCTCAAGCGGGGCGTCAGCGCGACGATTCAAGAGCTGTTGCTCGCCGCCGAATACGTCATGAGCGAGGGCAACTACAACGTTGTGCTGTGCGAACGCGGGCTGCGTGGGTTCGACGACCAGACGCGATACCTGCTCGACCTCTCGGCCGTGCCGGTGCTCAAAGGGCTGACGCACCTGCCGGTCGTCGTCGATCCGAGCCAGGCGACCGGCCGCTGGAGGTACGTCGGACCAATGGCGAAGGCGGGCGTGGCCGCCGGCGTGGATGCGCTCATCATTGAGGTCCATCCGGAGCCCGACAAAGCGTTGAGTGACGGACCGCAGCAGCTGACGCCCGAGCACTTTGCGCAGTTGATGGCGGAGATCACGCCGCTGGCTGCGGCGCTGGGCCGCCGGGTGCAGTCTGCAGCCGCGATTCGGTCGTGACGCCTGAGGCTCGCATGGAGCGGATCAGCACCGTCGGGATTGTGGGACTTGGGTTGATCGGCACGTCGATCGGCTTGGCAATCCGGCAGCGTCGCGTCGCGGATCGCGTCGTGGGAGTGGATGTGGACCAAGCGGCGGTGGAGACGGCGAAGTCGCGCGGGGCGCTCGACAAGGGAAGCACTTCGTACGATGTCCTGAATGAAGCTGTCCTCCTGGTGGTGGCGGTGCCGCCCCGGGCGGTGCCCGACGTGGCAGTTTCGGCAGCTCGGGTGATGCCCGCGGGCGGCGTGCTGACGGATGTGGCGAGTACGAAGGCTGAGATTGTGCGCACGCTGGAGCAGCGCCTGCCGCGGCTCGTTCAGTACGTGGGCGGACACCCTATGGCAGGATCGGAGCGGCAGGGAGCCCAAGCTGCGGATCCCGACCTGCTGACCGGGCGGCCGTTCATCGTCACGCCCACTGCGGTCAGTGATGCCGGAGCGGTAGAGATGGTCTCGGCATTCGCCAGAGGGATCGGCATGCGGCCGGTCGTCCTGAGCGCGGAAGATCACGATGATCTCGTGGCCCAGGTCAGCCATCTTTCCTACCTGCTTGCCGTGGCCGCAGTCACCGCGGCGTCCGATCAGGCGCTCGCGCTCCAGGGGCCCGGGTTTGCCAGCCTGGCCCGCTTGGCGTCGAGTCCGGTCGAGCTGTGGACGCAGATCTGCGCGACCAACCGCGAGGCGATTCGCAGAGCGCTGACACGGTTGCGCGGGCAGCTCGATGTGATCGAAGCTGAAATGGGCATGTTGGATATCGCACCGAGCAAGACGGAATTTCTGAGCCGGACTCGATCGGGAAACCTTGTCCCGGTGTCCTGCGAACTGCCGGCGGACCTGGAAACGCCGATCTCGGCGTTCCTCAAACTGCGAGGAGACGGCAACGCATTTCTCCTCGAGAGCGTGGAGGGCGGCGAGCGCATCGGCCGCTACTCCTTCATCGGCAGCGGACCGGCCGTCACGATTACCTCTCGCGGCGACGGAGTCGAGGTGGTGCACGACGGCGTCGTGGAGACCACCAGCGCCGACGTCCTGCAGGTCACCCGCGGGATTCTGGGCCGGAACCGGGTCGTCCCAGATCCTTCGCTCCCACGCTTCTCAGGTGGCGCAGTAGGCTATTTCGGCTACGACCTGGTCCGCTCGTGGGAGCGCCTGCCGAACCGACCCGCGGACGATCTCGAGCTGCCGACGTGCTACCTCGTCGTCGCAGACGCTGTGGTGATCTTCGATCACGTGCGGCACACGATGAAGATCGTCAGTAACGCGCTGGTCGACGCAGACGGTGGCGCGGCGTACCGGCAGGCCGTGGAGAAGGTCGAGCGGCTCTATGAGCGACTTCGCTCCCCGCTGATCGCGCCGCCGGGGGCCGGCCGGGTGCAGCCGATCATGGATACCGACATGCCGGTCGCGGACTTCCTGGGCGCTGTGGAGCGGGCGAAAGAGTACATCCGAGCAGGCGACATCTTCCAGGTTGTGCTGTCGCGGCGGTTCTCCATGGGACTGGACGGCGTGGACGCGCTTGACATCTACCGGGCGCTGCGCACGGTAAACCCATCGCCGTACATGTTCTTTCTGGATTTCGAAGGCGTGAAGATCATCGGTTCGTCGCCCGAGCTGCTGGTCCGGCTCGAAGGGAATGTCGTGGAGACACGGCCGCTGGCCGGCACGCGACCGCGCGGGGCAACCGAGGCAGACGATCTAACGATGGAAGCGCAGCTGATGGCAGACGAAAAGGAGCGCGCCGAACACGTCATGCTGGTCGATCTCGGACGCAACGACCTGGGACGCGTCTGTGAGTACGGTTCGGTGCGCGTCACCGAGTTGATGAATGTGGAGCGGTTCTCGCACGTCATGCACATCGTCTCGGACGTGCAGGGGAGGCTGCGCAAAGGACTGGATGCGGTCGACGTCCTGCGCGCCTGCTTCCCGGCCGGCACCGTGAGCGGCGCGCCGAAAGTGCGCGCCATGGAGATCATTGACGAACTGGAGCCGGTGGCCCGCGGCCCATACGCCGGTGCGGTCGGCTATCTGGGGTTCTCGGGCAACATGGACACGGCCATCACGATCCGCACGATCGTGGTCAGCGGCGACCGCGCATACATCCAGGCGGGCGCCGGGATCGTGGCCGACTCGGTCCCGGAGCGCGAGTACGTGGAGACCGTGAACAAGGCGAAAGCGCTCGTCCGCGCCATTGAGCGCGTGGGTCGGACGCGGACCGATGTAGAGGTGCAGCATGATCGTCGTCATCGATAATTACGATTCATTCACGTACAACCTCGTCCAGTACCTCGGCGAGATGGTGGACGACGTGCGCGTGTTCCGCAACGACCAGACCACGCCGCAGGATGTGCTGACGATGCGGCCGGAGGCAGTCGTCATTTCTCCGGGGCCGTGCACGCCCAAAGAAGCCGGGATCTCTACCCCGTTGATCACGGCACTGGCCGGAAAGGTTCCGATCCTGGGCGTGTGTCTGGGCCATCAGTGCATCGGCGCCGCGTTTGGCGCGCGGGTGATCCGAGGGAAGGGACCCGTACACGGGAAGACGTCGGAGATCCGCCACGACGGCCGCTCGATCTACTTGAGAGTGGCGAGTCCACTTGTGGGGACCCGCTACCACTCACTCATCATCGAGCGCGAGACGCTTCCTGATGTGCTCGAGGTATCCGCCGAGCTCGAGGATGGCACGATCATGGGCGTGCGGCACAAGGAGCTTCCCATTGAAGGAGTCCAGTTCCATCCGGAATCTGTGTTGACGGCGCCCGGGAAGGATATCCTCCGCAACTTCCTCAGGCTGGCCGGGGTGGAGATCAAGGAGAAAGCGAGAGCGTGAAAATGACAGCTGGGCCTGGCGGTGATCCGCGATGATCAAAGATGCCATCAAGAAAGCTGTCGAGAAGCAGAACCTGACGGAACAAGAAGCGTGGGCGGCGATGGGGCAGATCATGGACGGCGAAGCGACGCCGGCCCAGATCGCTGCTCTCATGACTGCGCTGCGGATGAAGGGCGAGACCGTCGAAGAAATCGCCGGGTTCGCCCGTGCCATGCGCGAGCGCGCGCAGCGGATTGCACCGAAGGCCGATTCGCTCATCGACGTCGTCGGAACAGGCGGCGACCGGCTCAGCACGTTCAATATCTCGACAACGACGGCGTTCGTCGTGGCCGCGGCCGGCGGGTACGTGGCCAAGCACGGCAACCGTGCCGTGTCGCGGCTGTCGGGCGCCGCCGACGTCCTTGAGGCGCTCGGCGTCAACATCCAGGTGCCGCCGGATGTCGTGCGCCGGGCGATCGAGGATATCGGCATCGGGTTCATGTTTGCGCCGATCTATCATGCCGCGATGAAGCATGCCGTCGGCCCGCGCAAAGAGATCGGCGTGCGGACGGTATTCAACATCCTCGGCCCCCTGACGAATCCGGCGAACGCGAGCTGTCTCGTCGTCGGGACCTACGACCCTTCGCTCACGCCGGTGATGGCTGAGGTGCTGGGCGAGATGGGCGCGCGCCGTGCGTTCGTCGTGCACGGGTTGGACGGTATCGACGAGGTCTCCACGGTCGGTTCGACGCAGGTTTCGGAGCTGAGGAACGGCGATGTGCGCACGTACACGATCAATCCGGACGACTTGGGTCTGCCGAGGACATCGGCCGATGCGATCGTAGGCGGGAAGCCGGAAGAGAACGCGGCGATCACGACCGCGATCCTCCATGGAGAGGCCGGGCCGCGACAAGACATTGTTCTGGCGAACGCCGCGGCGGCGCTGGTGGCGGCCGAGATTGCTGACGACTGGCGCGGGGGCATCGGGCTGGCCCGCCGGGCCATTTCCTCAGGCGCCGCGTATGAGAAACTCGAAGCGCTACGCGCGCACACACGAGCAGCTGTGTCATGACAGATGACGCGATGATCCTAGACGAGATTGTCGCTCACAAGCGAGAGGAAGTTGCGGCGAAAATGGCGGCACGTTCGATGGAAGAAGTCGCCTCGCAGGCCGAGCGTGCGCCCCGGCCGGTCAGTTTTCGAGCGGCGCTGACGAGACCGGGCTTGGCGTTCATCACCGAGATCAAGGGCGCCTCACCATCTGCCGGGACGATCCGCAGCGATGTTGATCCGGTCGCGATCGCCCGAGCGTACGAGGCGGGCGGTGCGGCCGCGCTCTCTGTGCTGACCGATGCCCGCTATTTTCAGGGGTCGTGGGAAGCCCTGAGAGCAGTGTGCCGGGCGACCCGGCTGCCTGTACTCTGCAAGGAGTTTGTGATTGATCCATATCAGATCGATGAGGCCAGGGTGGCCGGGGCGTCGGCGGTGCTGTTGATCGCCGCGATTCTCGATGGCGCGCAGCTGCGGGGGTGTCTCCAGCACGCGCAAGCTCGCGGGCTGGACGCACTCGTGGAAGTTCACACACCCGACGAGGTCACCGTCGCGCTCGACGCAGGGGCGAGCATGATCGGCATCAACAACCGGAATCTGGAGACCCTTCAGGTCGACCTGGAGACGACGGCGCGCCTGCGGCCGGGGATTCCGGCAGGCGTGGTTGTGGTGAGCGAAAGCGGGATCGAGACCCGGGAGCAGGTTGAGCGGCTGGGACGGCAGGGGATCGACGCCGTGCTGGTTGGGACCAGTCTCATGGCGAGTCCGGATCCATCCGCGAAACTTCGTGATCTGCGGGGTGCATGATGCAGAAGGTTGAGACGCAGAGCGAGGTGGCTCCTCACGGTGGACCGCCCGCGCGCGTGCGCGTATTTTCGGGCATCCAGCCGACAGGCGTCATCCACATCGGCAATTACGTCGGCGCGATCCGGCAGTGGGCCGAGCTGCAGCGGGACTACGAATCGTACTTCTGCATTGTCGATCTGCATGCGATCACGGTGCCGTACGAACCCGCGGAGTTCCCGCAGCGGGTGCTGGATGCAGCCGCCGCCAACGTCGCCGCGGGCATCGACCCGAAGCAGTCGGTGCTGTTTGTGCAGTCCCACGTGCCCGAGCACAGTGAGTTGATGTGGCTGCTGAACATCATCACGCCCGTGGGGCAGCTGGAGCGTATGACTCAGTTCAAGGACAAGGCGCGCCGCTCAAAGGTCGGGGTGATGGCCGGGCTGCTGAACTATCCGGTGTTGATGGCCGCCGATGTGCTGCTCTACAAGGCCTCGCTGGTGCCGGTCGGGGACGACCAGGTGCAGCATGTGGAGTTGATGCGGGACATCGCGGAGCGGTTCAACAAGCAGTTCGGCGAAACGTTCCCCCTGCCGGGAGTGCGCCTGACCAAGGGCGCGCGCATCATGGCGTTCAACGATCCCAACGTGAAGATGAGCAAGAGCATCGACGGTAGCTATGTGGCGCTCGTAGAGCGCTCTGAGACGATACGCAAGAAGGTCCGCGCGGCGGTGACCGATCCCGGCCCGCCGAAGAAAGGCTCGAAGCTCGACGACGCGACGCCCGGTGTGGCCAACTTGTTCACGCTGCTCGAAGTGTTCGCGCCGGCCCGGTATCCGGAGTTCGTGGCCGCATACGAAGCCGGGACGGTCCGGTACAGCGAGATGAAGCAGGTGCTGGCCGACGCGATGGTCGAGACGTTTGCGCCTATGCGGAAGAGGTATGAAGAGTTGATGCAACGGCCGGACGACATCCGCGATATCCTGGCCGACGGCGCAAAGCGCGCGCGCCCAGTGGCGCAGCGAACCATAGAGGAAGCGCGACACAGGATGGGGCTGCGTTGACGCGCGTCAAGATCTGCGGCATCTCAGACATCGCCTCGGCCCTCGTCGCTGCCGAGGCGGGCGCACACGCCATCGGCCTGATCTTCGCGAAGAGCCGCCGGCAGGTCACGCCCCAGCGCGCCCGCGAGATCACCGCGTCGCTCCCGCCATTTGTGGCAAAGGTAGGCGTGTTCGTGGACGAAGATCGCGGCCGAGTAACAGAGATCGTCGAGGCCGCAGGCCTGGACACGGTGCAGCTACATGGCCAGGAGTCGCCGGACTACTGCGCCGCAATGCCGGTGCCGGTCGTCAAGGCGATTCGCGTGAAAAATGCGGCATCGCTGAGCGTGCTGGCCGGCTATCGTGTTGCAGCGTTTCTACTGGACACATACGA
>JACPRY010000053.1 GCA_016193565.1 Armatimonadota bacterium | reverse complement strand
TCAGGAAGATCTCATGGCATTGTGGATTCCCATCGGGGGGCAGCGGCTCTCCGATCGTAGATGTGGCGGATGGGCTGTTGCTGGGGATGGTCGTGGGGCATCTCACGGAGCGCCGCGACATCTCCGCGGTCATCCCCGCCCCATTTCTCTACGAAGTTCTCTCCAACGCCTCTCGTCCGGCCAGCCGTCCCTAAGACTCCACAGCGGCGATCTCGACCGTCAACCCGACAGAGCGCAGGCCTTCGACAAATCCACCGCGCAGGTTGAGCACCGCTGTCATCGCTTTCGGATTGCCGATGGCGCGAATCAGGTACGGACCCTGCATCCGAAAGGTCCCCGCGACAATCTCCCGTTCATCCTGCTTGATGCCGGTCGTCGCCAGGATCCGAACGCCGTTGATCGCAATCGCTTCTGCCCCCGCCGACCACAGCTCGTTGACCAAACCGCTGAGATCCTGGGGCTGAACCTGTGGCGCCAGGACGCTGCCGGGCGAGCCTCCCTCCCTCAACCGGAGGATGACCCCTGGACCCTGGATCGGAGTCAGCCCGAGCACGAGGCGGTAGGAATCGACTTCTCTTGTGAGGGTTTCCGCGGCGCTCCGGCCCTCCGTGGTCACGGTCTCGTATTCCCGCAGTTTCCCGCGGAGTTGATCGACCTCCGCTTCCAGGGACTGCAGCGCCTCTTCCTGCTGGTTCACGAGAACAGCGAGGTCCCTGACCCGGAACGTCGGGAGCTCAGTCTCCCGCCGGATCTCCCGTCCGACCCGGAACTGGACCACAAAGAGGAAACCGACGAGCAGCAGGAACAGGGTGAGCGCGACCTGCCACCCTTGAATCTGCGACCTGATGACGCGCATGGCGGACACAGTATACAACATGCCGAAACGCAAGAACGAGGAACGCGGGAACGCGACGAGGTAAGCAGCAGGAGAGTGAAATGGCGAGAAATAGCGCGAAAACTGCAGAACCAGGAACCAAGTTCGACGGAATTGAACCCAACATGGCTAGATTTTGAGGAAATTGGGCTTGATGAAGGAGATCGGACTCCGAAGAATAATACTGAATTAGCAGTGATCGACCTCGAGTGCTAATGCATCCCATCCTCTGATCAGAAAGCGAGGGAACGCGGAATGCCAGCCAAGGTGTTGATGTACGACGAAGAGGCCCGGCGGGCGTTGGAGCGCGGCGTTGAGAGAGTCGCGAACGCCGTGAAGATCACGCTGGGACCCAGGGGCCGCAATGTGGTCCTCGAGAAGAAGTGGGGTTCGCCCAGCATCACCAAAGACGGGGTGACCGTCGCGAAAGAGATCGAGCTGGAAGATCCCATCGAGAACCTGGGTGCCCAGCTCGTGAAGGAGGTCGCCAGCAAGACGAATGACGCCGCCGGGGACGGGACGACGACGGCGACCGTGCTTGCCTGGGGGATTGTGCGCGAGGGGCTGAAGAACGTCGCGGCGGGCAGCAACCCGATGCTGCTCAAGCGGGGCATCGACAAGGCGGTTGAGTCCGTCGTCGATGAACTGAAGAAGTTGTCGATCTCCGTCGAAGGCAAGCGCGACATCGCCCACGTCGCCGGCGTCGCCGCGAACGACACCGAGGTCGGCGAGATCATCGCCGATGCGATGGACAAGGTCGGCAAAGACGGGGTCATCACCATCGAGGAAGGCAAGGGGATCGAGACGACCGTGGAGGTCGTCGAGGGCATGCAGTTCGATCGCGGCTACATCAGCCCGTACTTCATCACTGACCCCGACAAGATGGAAGGTGTCGTCGAGGAGCCATACATCCTGCTCACCGAGAAGAAGATCAGCGCCGCGCGCGACATCGTCCCGACCATGGAGAAGGTGATCCGCTTTGGGAAGCCGCTGGTCGTCATCGCCGAGGACATTGAGGGTGAGGCGCTGGCGACGCTCGTCGTGAACAAGCTGCGCGGCGTGCTGGCCACCCTCGCGGTGAAGGCGCCGGGCTACGGCGACCGCCGCAAGGCGATGCTCCAGGACATGGCGGTGCTCACCGGAAGCAAGGTGATCTCCGACGACATCGGCATCAAGCTCGAAAACGTCGAGCTCGACATGCTCGGCCGGGCCGACAAAGTGAAGGTGGACAAGGACGACACCACTCTGATCGGCGGGAAGGGCGACCGCAAGGACATTCAGGGCCGCATCGCCCAGATCAAGCGGGAGGTCGAAGAGACCACGAGTGACTACGACCGCGAGAAGCTGCAGGAGCGGCTGGCGAAACTCAGCGGCGGCGTCGCGGAGATCAAGGTCGGCGCAGCCACAGAGACGGAGATGAAGGAAAAGAAGCACCGCTTCGAGGACGCCCTGAACGCCACCAAGGCGGCGGTCGAGGAAGGCATCGTCCCCGGCGGCGGCACCGCGTACATCCGGGCGCTTGGGGCGCTGGAGAAGGGTGAGGCCGAGGCTGATGAAGCGATCGGCGTCAACCTGGTGCGTCGCGCGCTCGAGGAGCCTGCGCGACAGCTGGCCGCGAACGCCGGTGTCGAGGGCAGCCTGATCGTCGAACGGCTGAAGCGGGAAACCGGCCGCACCGGCTACGACGTCTCCGCGGGGGAGTTCACGGACATGGTGAAGGCCGGCATTGTGGACCCCACCAAGGTGGCGCGCCTCGCGCTGCAGAACGCCGCGTCGGTCGCGGGTCTGCTGCTTACCACCGAGGCGGTGGTCGTGGAGAAGCGGGAAAAGAAGAAGGCCGCCATGCCCATGCCCGGCGCCGGAATGGAAGATGAATTCTAGACCCTAGCCCGTGTGAAACTCCAGCCGGGGCCGTGGATCCGCGGCCCCGTCTTTCTTTCTCACTTACACACTCTTCGTATCGCCATGCCGTCGCCAAGTGTCGGAACACCAACGCGACAACGCGGGAACTCGGCAACGCGAATCGATGAAACT
>JACPRY010000030.1 GCA_016193565.1 Armatimonadota bacterium | reverse complement strand
GATTTGCGAGAACCGTGGCACGATCCGGCGGGCGAGATCGGACCGATCGCTCCCTGACGTCCGGAGCAGGATGACCGCCAACGGCACCAGGCCGCCGATCCAGGCAGCGGCGGCAACCAGATGGACCCAGTCCACGACGGCGGCAACTGGACCGCGTCCCGCGGCATGCGAACTCACGGTCAGTGCGCCGACCACTATGATCCCGGCGACGGGCGGCGCCCAGGCGCCCTCGGGGAGTTTCAGGTCCGGAACCATCGGCAGGATGAGCGCACCCACGGCGGTGATCAGTCCGTAGACGGTGGCCACCAGCAGGAGCGCCACGAAATGTTCGAAATGCCGGCTGACCGTCACGACGCCAGGATTTGACAGCAGCGCAAAGACGATCGCCACCACGGCGAACCAGATGACAAACGACATGCGAAACACACGCCCTCGTGGGCTGGCGGGCACGAGGAACGCCACCGCAAGGATCATCCTCGCTAGCGTGCTCCACCCCGCCTTCGTGTCCAGTAGCAGGCCGCCCAGCAAGCCGCTCGCCAGAAGCCGGGAGAACGGGAGATCGAGAAGCGCGGCGGCCTGAATGAGAAACTCCCATATCGCGGCGAGCGCCATGATCAGTGCGCTGCCAACCGCGATCGGTCGAAGCGCATGTTCGATCTGGTGCCGGGAGACGGCCGCCGGAGCTTCTGGATCGAGCGGACCGATGACCAGCCAGGTGAAGAACGCGGTTCCCGCCGCGAGCAGCACTGCCGCGATCCCGATCCACCGAATCAAAGCACGAGGGAAGTCGATGCCGGCGCCCGCCACGGTCAGATCTTCGGCCGGCGCCTGAACGTCCGCCGATGGCGTCTGCACTTGCCCCGGAGGCCTTGCCGCCCTGACGGCGAAGCGGAAGCGCCCGTTCGTCGTGTGACCGTCCAGTTGTGACAGCACGCGCCAGCGTACTGTAAAGATCCCTGCCTCAGCCTTCAGGGGAACGGACATCGTGAGCCCGTCGGCGGACACGACCGCGCGGCCGGAGATGGAGCGCCCCGACGCATCAGCAACCGTCGCGCTGCTATAGACGCGGTCAACAGGTTCGTTGAACACGAGCGTGACCGTCTTCGGCGGGGCATCAACCGATGTCCCTGGCCGAGGCGAAGCGCGTTTCAAAATGCCGTGCGCGCCGGCGGGTGCGGCTGTCGCGAGGACGACCAGGACCGGCAGGATCAGGACGAGCCGGCGGGTCATCTCGAGGGTGGGCCGAACTCCACGACGATTGTCTCGCGGTCCCGGGGGACATAGCGCTCGAAGGCCTCCGACGGTCTTCCATTGACGAGGAGCCGGAGCGTTCCGGGCGACCCGTCAGGACAGCGGTCTCCGTTCCGGTAGCGCGTGCCGTCAGGAAACTCGATCCGGTCGCGCGCGTAGTCCACCCCGGCGCTCTGGAAGAACCGTCGAAGGTTCGCGTTCTTCCCGGTCTCGCCCCGCGCCTGCGGGTGAATGTGGATCACTCCGTCACCGTGCGTATGCACATTGCCCTGCGTGGGCGGAAACTGCGGCCGAGGCACGCCGCAGATGATCACCGCGTACCGGGCGTGCCAGTGGTCGCCCCGCCGCGGCGGCTGTTCACCGCCGGCCATGACGAGGAGCACAATGAACAGGGCCGCGCCGGCCACCCCGAGCCCGATCCAAAATACTCGATCGCGAGTTCGATCGGCTCGTGCCTTTGTCGAGGCCTTGTTCATCGTGCGTGGCTCCGCATTTCCTCACCGAAGGTGCAGGCAGGTGCCTCCATGCAGCCGAACTCTTCCGGCAACAACATGTCCCTCACCTTTCTCTGGCGGGCCGTCTTGTGGGGGATGCTGGCCGTTCCCCTCCTTGTCGCCCTGTACGTCCGCCTTCTGCGCCGCCCTGCACGACACCCTGTGATCTTCGCCACGCAGCCGGTCCTGGCGCGCGCGGTGGACGCGTCATCGAGGTACCGCCGGCACCTTCCGGCCGCCCTGTTCGGAACCGCGCTGGCGCTTCTTATTCTGGCTGCCGCGCGTCCGGTCGCGCCACTCCCGGTACCGGCCGATCGGTCGGCCATCATCCTCGCGATCGACATCAGCGGCAGCATGCGCTCCCAGGACGTGCTCCCCACGCGCCTCGAGGCCGCAAAAACCGCCGCGACCACCTTCCTCACTTCGCTGCCCGACCGGGTGCGCGTCGGCCTCGTCGCATTCGCGGGTTTCGCGTCGTTGCTTGTGCCGCCCACAACCGAGCGCCAGCGCATCGCGGACGTGATCGAAGGATTGGGATACGCACGGCGCACCGCGATCGGGGAAGGGCTGCTCGAATCGGTCGTCGCGCTGCCCGGACGCGTGCGCCCGGGACCCGATGGATCGCTCCCGCCGCTTCCACCGGGCCCTTTGTCGCCAGGCATTGTGGTGCTGCTGTCCGACGGACGCAGCAATACCGGCATCGCACCGCACGACGCCGCCGAGATCGCCCGGCAGCAGTCCGTCACGGTGTACACCGTGGGGCTTGGGCAACCCGAGTCCACGAACGCATGGCAGATCGGCGGAACGCTCGATGAGGAGACCCTGCAGACGATCGCGACGATCACCGGCGGGACATACTATCACGCCTCATCGGCCGAAGGCCTGAAGCAGATCTACCGCAGGCTCGCGCGCAGCATCGGCTGGGAGCGCCGACCCACTGAGGTGTCTGCCGTGGCGGCGGCGGCCGGCGCGACGGCGCTCCTCGCCGCGCTCGCCGCATCGTGGCTGGTGGCCCATCCGGCCGGCCTATAGAAGCACTCCCGCGTTCTCGAACCTTATCGCGTCCGGATCACGACGAGCTTGTCCACGGCGGACTCCGCGCCCCACACTTCGCCCGGACGCCCGAGGATCTGGCGCACGTTCGCCGGTGTGCTGGGCAGGCGGAACACCTCGAAGGCCTCCCGAGCTGGATCGAACCGGACGAGCGCATTGTTCGGGCCGAAGTCGCTGAGCCAGACCATGTCCTGATCGTCCACGTACACGGCGTACGCCATGGGATTGGAGCCAGGAAGCCTCCACTCGCGCCAGCGACCCGTGGATGGATCGTACACCCCCACCTGAGCGGCATTCCATTCGCTGACCCAGATGCGGCCCTTCGAATCAGACCAGACGCGCCGCGCGCCCTGCCGGGGTGTCGGAGGCTCGATGACGGTGGTTGCACCGGAGGCGAGATCGATGCGTGCGATGTGGCTGCCGGCCAGCGACGCGTAGTAGACGCTACCGTCGGGCGCTGTTGCGATGCCGTATGGGCCGCGCCCTCGGGGCGCCTCGAAGACGTCAACGCGTCCGCCCCTCGGGTCCAGCCGGCCGTAGATGCCGTTCTGTCCCGTGAACCAGAGTACGCCGCGCCCGTCGAAGGTCGCGGTATTCAGGTTCGCCCTTCCTCGATCGGATGGCAGCGGGAACCGCTGCACGCGCCTGCTGGCAGGATCCACCCGCACGATCGCGTTGAGACCGCCGTCGGTGATCCACGGGGCCCCGTCGGGTCCGACGATCACGCCGTGCGGCGCCGATCCTTCGCCGAGCTTGATGTGCCGGGTTTGACCGGTCCTCGGATCCAGATGACCCAGCTCACCCGACCGCTGCGCCGTATACCACACCCCGCCGTCGGTCGCCGGCGCCACATCGTGCGGGCCGCTCCCGGGAGGCACAGCGTACTCCTGGATCTGCGGCGCAGGTGCAGCAACAGCCACCGAAACCGCAGCGAGAACAAAGATCAGAACGAGTCGCATCCGATCCCCCTTCGAATTCATCACTGTCGCGTTTTCGTCATTCTGAAATGTGGCAGCACCTGCTTCGCAAGCGCCTCGAGTCCGTCGAGGTCATCCAGGTCCAGCCACTGCAGCATAAGACCAATCTGTCGAGCCGCCGGTTTAGCTCTAGGCCTATCCCCAAAGCGCCGGCTTCGTCACCATCAAGAAGACAATCACGACGACCAGCGCGGCGAGCAGGATCCCGACGGTCCTTGCGCGTCCCGCAATGCGATTGTATTCGGAGGATTGATGGCCGACCCGCTCTAGAATCGCGATCTGCCGGCGCAGCAGCGGCGTGTAGCCGAACAGGCCGAGTCCGAGCACCAGGACGTAGACGATCAGCGCGGACAGAATCCACGGTGTGGTCCAGGCGAACCGACCTGTGTAGAGCATCAGGAGACCGGTGACGAACAGCAACGCGTAGGCTGGGTTGGCGATGCGGTCATCGAGCATCTTGATGCCGCGGAGCGCGTAGCCCAGATACTGCGGCTCGCGGCCCGCGCGCGCCAGCCACACCCCGTAGGTGATGTTGGCACCGACGGCGCTGATGGCCAGCAGCACGTGAATGAACTTTAGGATCTCATGGACGGTCACGAGGTCCCTCCCGACGCGTCCTACAACCCGTATCGTTGATCGGTCTTTGCGGCCATGATGAAGTCGTTCTGGTGGAGGCCTCTGATCTTATGGGTCCACCATGTCACCGTAACGCGGCCCCACTCGGTGAGGAGGGCGGGGTGATGGCCTTCTGCTTCGGCAAGTGTACCGATCTTGTTTGTAAAGGCGAGCGACTGGACAAAGTCTTTGAATTTGAAGACACGCTCGAGCCGCTTGATGCCCTCTCGTTCCACGATCTTCCATTCGGGCACCTGCGAACGATACTGGGCGATCTCGGCCTCGGTCACCGTAGGCTCGCCTTCCCGGCAGGCCACACACTTCATCTGCGAAAGGTCCGGCATTCCCGATGCCTCCCTTTAATCCTCACATTCCACTCCCGCCTCCCCTTCCCTAGCCCCTCAGTCCAATTCCAAGCCCTCTCCCCTTTGCGGGAGAGGGAGCGGGTGAGGGGAAATTCTTTCTCGGAGGTGGTCGTTGCCCACGCTTTCACTGGTTCACATCACACAACCTCCTCGCAAAGCCTTGCAGACCGCTTCACCGCTGCTGCTCCTCTTGCACGGCGTGGGCAGTCACGAGGGCGATCTGGTCCAGCTCGCGCCGTTTCTGGACGGACGGTTCTTCGTGATCAGTGCGCGCGCGCCGGTCACGCTGGCCCCGGGGATGTACGCGTGGTTCGAGGTGCAGCTCGATCCGGTCCGGCCGATCATCAACCCGCAGCAGGCCGAATCGAGCCGCATACGGCTTGTGGGGTTCATTGACGAGGCGATCGAGACGTACCGCCTCGATCCCTCGCGCGTGTACCTGATGGGATTCAGTCAAGGGGCGATCATGAGTCTCAGCGTGGCGCTCACCCGGCCGGAGAAGGTTGCGGGGATCGTCGCGATGAGCGGGCGGATCCTACCCGAGATCGCGCCGATGATCGCGCCGCCAAAAGCGCTGCGTGGCCTCCCGATCTTCGTCGCCCATGGGACGGAGGATCAGGTCCTGCCCGTCCACCACGGCCGCGCCGCCCGCGACCTGCTGCAGCGCCTCTGCCACGGGCACGCTGCTCAGCGGACTGACGTCCCTGCTCGGTCTTCACCTGCCCCCGGGGGTCTACAGACTGTTTTGAGCGGCCTCCGCAATCTGAAATTAGTCAGCCGCACCGCTTACGGACCTGTTGGATCGGGGCAGGTGATTGTTCACCGCGGCTTTGCCTACGTTGCGCCGATGCACGACGTCGGCACGACGATCATCGATGTCCAGGATCCGGCGCATCCGCATGTGGTCGCGCAGTTGGATGTGCCGGCGAACACGCACTCGCACAAGGTACAGGTGGCCGGAGATCTCATGGTCGTCAATCACGAGCGCCTGCCCGGCTACAGCGGATCCGACTTCAGCGCGGGGATCGGCGTCTACGATATCCATACGCCCACCGCGCCGCGACCGTTGAGCGTCTTTGCCACCGGCGGTCCGGGCGTCCACCGGTTCTGGTTTACCGACGGCCGGTATGCGCATCTTTCCGCAGGGGCGGAGGGGTTCAGCGATCAGATCTATCGCATCGTCGATCTGGCGACGCCGGACCGGCCCGAGGAAGTCGGCCGGTGGTGGATCCCGGGCCAGTGGAGCGCAGGTGGGGAGTGGCCGGACTGGCCGCTGCAGTGGCGAGTGCGAGTCCACGGCGCCCCATTCGTCGTCGGCCGGCGCTGCTACGTCGGCTGTGTGGACTGGGGTTGGGCGATCCTGGACATGAGTTCGTGGTCGCAGCCAAAGCTGATCACGCGCCACACATTCCATCCACCGTTCGGCGACATGCTCCACACCGCGCTGCCGCTGCCGTCCCGCAACCTGGTGATCTGCACGCAGGAAGCGCTGCGCAAGGCCGGCGAGGGCCGCGATTCGGACAAGTTCATGTGGATCGTGGACGTGCGCGAGGAGCGGAATCCGATACCAATCGGGGCGTTCTCCGTGAAGCCGGACGGCCTCTCGCACCCGGAGTTCCGGTTCGGCCCGCACAACGTACATGAGAACCGCCCCGGCGGGCTCGTGCGTGAGGACCGCATTTTTCTCACGTACTTTGCGGGTGGCCTGCGCGTCGTGGACATCGCCGATCCGATGCGGCCGGAAGAGATCGCGTGGTACGTGCCTGAGGTGGCCTCCGGCGTGCCGCAGTCGAATGATGTGTATGTTGATGCGGACGGGCTGATCTACCTCGTGGACCGGTTGGAAGGCGCGCTGGACATCCTGGAGTACATGGGACCGTAAGGCTTACGTCCGGTCCGCGTCGCGGATCGCCCGCCACACTTTCTCCGGCGTGAACGGGAGATCCAGATGGCGCACCCCCAGCGGACGCAGCGCATCGAGGACGGCACTCGCGATGGCCGCGGGTGTAGCGATCGAGCCGGCCTCCCCGATCCCCTTTGCGCCGAGCGGGTTCAACGGGGACGGCGTTTCCAGGAACTCGGTTAGGATCTCGGGCGATCGCTCCGCCCGCAAGAGCGCGTAGTCGGCGAACGTGGCGGTCAACAGCTGCCCGTCGGTTCCATAGATGACCTCCTCGACGAACGACTGGCCCAGACCCTGGACCGCGGCGCCGATGACCTGCCCTTCGGCCAGCAGCGGGTTGACGATCCGGCCGGCATCATCCACCGCGACGAGTTTGACGACAGAGATTGCGCCCGTGTCGGGGGCGATGTCTACCACCGCCGCATACGCTCCAAAAGGAAACACGAGACCGCTCAGGCGAAACACTGCCTGCGCGTCCAGCCCCATCTCCACGTCTGCCGGCAGTTTCGCCGGCTGATATGCGGCCGCGGCGACTTCGGTGAAGGTCAGCGCGCGGTCGGGAGCGCCGCGCACGTGGATCCGGCCGTCGCTCCAGACGATGTCGGCCACCGGCGCCTCAAGGAGCGCACCCGCGACCCGGTTCGCCTTGGCCTTGACACGCTCCAGCGCGGTCAAAAGCGCCGAGCCGCCGATGGTCGTGGAGCGGCTGCCGAAGGTCCCGACGCCGCGCGGGACGACGGCGGAATCACCCTGAACTACAGTGACCGCATCGGGGTTGATCTGCAGCACGTCGGCGGCGATCTGCGCAAATGTGGTCTCGTGACCCTGGCCGCTTGGCGTCGAGCCGAGTTTCGCGGTCACGCGGCCGTTCGGGCTGACGCTGACCGCAGCGCTCTCCCACAGCTGGCTGCCCGCGCGTTCCACGTAGAGGGTGACGCCCACCCCGATCAAGTGGCCGCCGCGCGCACGCGTGCGCTGCTCCTGGCGCCACCGCTCGTATTCGATCAGCTCGCACGCGCGGTCGAGCGCACGCGCGTAGTTGCCGGAATCGTAGGTGAACCCCAGAGGATTGCGGTAGGGAAACTGATCAGAGGTGATCAGATTCCGCCGGCGCAGCTCGACCGGATCGATCTGGAGCGCGTGGGCCGAAAGATCCACCATCTGCTCGATGAGGTAGGCGGCTTCGGGACGGCCGGCGCCCCGGTACGGACCGGTTGGGACTTTGTTCGTCGCGACGCCGAGCATCTCCACCGACGCCGCGGGGATCGCGTATGTGCCGGTCAACAGCATTGACGTCGTGACCGGGACGAGGGGCGTGGCAGAATACAGGTAGGCGCCGAGATCTGCGACAACGCGCGCGCGCAGGCCGGTGATGCGGCCTCCCGCATCAAGCGCCAGCTCGACGTCGGCATCGATCCCTCGCCCCTGATACGAGGCGGCGATATTTTCACGTCGGTCTTCAATCCATTTCACCGGCCGGCCGGTCTCCATCGCGAGCCATGCCGCGACAGCTACTTCGGGGGGCGCCCCGCCCTTGCTCCCAAAGCCCCCGCCGACATCGGGCACGATGACGCGGATGCGGTCATCGGGCCGGCTGAGGACGTGGCTCAACTGGGCGAGCGGCCGGTGCGGATCCTGCGAAGAACACCACACGGTGGGCAGATCGCTCCGGGCATCGTAGACGGCCAGGGCGCCGCGCGACTCGATCGGCGCAGCCGCAAGCCGCGGGATGTGGAACTGCTGCCGGACGATCTGCGCCGCGCGTGCGAATGCGCCCTCCACATCGCCGTGACTGCGGCGCCAGCGCACCAGCACGTTGTCGGCGATATGGTCGTGCAGTGTCGTGCGCG
>JACPRY010000029.1 GCA_016193565.1 Armatimonadota bacterium | reverse complement strand
GCTGCAGACCGCGAAGGATTTCGTGCGCGGCCGCACGATTGTCGTGTTCGGATGTGGCGGCGACCGCGACCGCACCAAACGGCCGATCATGGGCAGGCTCGCGGCGGAGCTCGCGGACATGGCGATCGTGACCTCAGACAATCCCCGGACTGAAGAGCCGGGGGCGATCATTGAGGAGATCCTGGCAGGGATCCGGGACCGCGACGGTGCCCAGATCGAAGTGGAGCCGGATCGCCGAAAGGCAATTTACAAGGCGATTGGTTTGGCTCGACCCGGAGATATGGTGATCATCGCTGGGAAGGGGCACGAGCCGTATCAAGAGATCAAAGGCGTGAAGCACCAGTTTGATGACGGTGTCGTTGCACGCGAAGCTTTGAGGCAGGTGCGGACCCGTGTCGTTGCACGCGAAGCTTTGAGGCAGGTGCGGACCCCGAGCCCCGGCCACCGGGCGCCGTCGTAATATGCGCCTTTCCATAGAAGAAGTCATCTACGCGACCGGTGGCAAACTGACGAGAGCCGGCGTCCGAAGTCCGAGGCCGGTGATTACCGGCGTCAGCACGGACACCCGGACGCTGCATCCAGGCGACCTCTTCATCGCGTTGCCCGGGCCGCGCGCGGATGGCCACGACTTCATCGCCGACGCGTTCCGGCGGGGCGCGGTCGCGGCACTGGCGGCGCGCCCGGTGGATTCCCTCCCACAGACGGCCGTGGTCATCGAGGTGTCAGACACGCTCAAGTCGCTCGGCCGCGTCGCCGCGGCCTACCGCCGCACGCTTGATCTCGAGGTCGTCGGCGTCACCGGGAGCGTCGGGAAGACGACCACCACGAAAATGTGCGCGGCGGTGCTGTCCACCCGCTACCGCGTCGCGCAGACAAAAGAGGACTGGAACGCGGAGATCGGCGTGCCGCTCGCCGTGTTGAGCCTTGCGCCCGACCATGAGGTCGCCGTCATCGAGATGGCGATGCGCGGGCTGGGGCAGATCGCCGATCTGGTGAAGATCGCGCGGCCTTCAATCGGTATTGTGACGACGATCGGCGAGTCGCACCTCGAGCTGCTCGGCAGCCTGGAGAACATCGCGAAGGCGAAAAGCGAGCTGGTCGCGGGGCTGCCGGACGGCGGGACGGCGATTCTCAACGCGGACGACCCGGTGGCACGCGGCCTTGCCGATCAGGCCCGCGGCCGGGTCCTGACCTTCGGCCTGTCTCCGGCGGCCGACGTGCGAGGGAGCGATCTCCGCATGGACGGCAGCGGCATGACGTTCCTCATCACGGCGCTCGGCCGTACCATCGAGGCGCACCTGCGGACGTGGGGCGGCCACAACGTGATGAACGCGCTCGCCGCCGCGGCAGCAGCCATCGCGCTTGATCTCGACCTGGACGACGTGGCCTCCGGTCTGGAGGAATACGTGCCGCCGAAGATGCGGCTGCAGCCTGTGCGGCTGGGAGAGGTGCTGATCATCAACGACGCCTACAATGCGAGCCCGGCGTCCATGCGGGCCGCCTTCGAGGTGCTGCTGGCCCTGGGCACCAGCCGGCGCCGTCTGGCCATGCTGGGTGAGATGAGGGAACTCGGTGATGCATCGGAGTCGCTGCACCGTGATGTGGGGGCCGCCGCGGCCGGGGCAGTCGAACTGCTGATTACGGTCGGCTCGGGCGCGCGCGCGATCGCTGAGGGCGCCCTCGAGGCCGGACTCTCCCCGGGCCACGTGCATCACACGAGCACCAACGAAGAAGCCGCCGCCACGCTGAAGATGGTCATGCGTCCAGGCGATGTGATTCTCGTCAAGGGCTCGCGGGCGATGGAGATGGAGAAGATCGTCGACGCTCTACAAACGTGAATAGTGAATCGTGAATGGTGAATGGCAACTGACATGCAGGGGGAGCTCGTTATTACGATGACGCAAGACCATTCACCATTCACCATTCACCATTCACGGGTCGAATCGTGGAGCGAGTAGCATTCTCTGCGACGTTGGCTGCGCTCCTCGTCCTGCTCGCCGGACGCTGGGCCGTCGCCCAACTGTACCGCCTCAACTTCCGTAAGCGAATCCGGGAAGAAGCGCCGGAACGCCATCGAGGCAAAGCGGGAACGCCGACGATGGGTGGGGTGCTGATCCTCGCCTCCGTCATCGTGACGGTCGCCCTCGCCGTTCGGCCGCTGTCGGTCGGCGTCCTGCTCGTGCTCCTGGTGACCCTGGGATATGGCGCAGTGGGGGCCGCCGACGACCTGCTGGCGATCCGCAGGGAGCGCAATCTTGGGTTGAGGGCGCGGGAGCGCCTTGCGATGCAGATTCCGCTGGCTGCGGTGATCGCGCTGTACGTCGTACGGCGTCCTGAACTCGGCTCGGGCGTGGTGCTGCCGTACGCGGGCCGGGTCGACCTCGGCTGGATCTATCTGGTGTTGGCCATCCTCTATATTGTGGGGTTTGCCAACGCGGTAAATCTCACCGATGGTCTCGACGGGCTGGCCGGCGGCACGGTCGCGATCGCCGCCGGGACCTACGCGGCGATCGCCCTGCGACTGGGGCAGCCGGAGATGGCGGGCTTGGCCGCGGCCATCGCAGGCGCGTGTGTCGGGTTTGTCTGGTTCAACGCGCATCCTGCCGCGGTCATTATGGGAGACGTCGGCAGCAACGCGCTGGGCGCCGGGCTGGCTGCGCTTGCGATCGCGACGAAGTCAGAGCTGACGTTGTTCATCGTGGGGTTCGTGTTCGTGCTGGAAGCGGCGTCGGTATTGCTGCAGGTCGCATATTTCAAAACGACGGGTGGCCGGCGCATCTTCCGCATGAGTCCACTGCATCACCATTTCGAGCTGTCCGGATGGACGGAGACGCAAACGGTCACGCGGATGTGGCTGATTGCGGCGTTTGCCGCACTTATCGGCATGACGATTATCTTTTGATCTGTTGGATCTGTTGAATCTGTGGAATCTATTGGATCTCTTGAATCTTTTTGGGATCAAGCTGGCGACCTTCGAACGAGAGATTCAATAGATTCAATAGATTCAATAGATTCAATAGATCCGAAGATCCGATAGATTCATGGATCGAACGAAAATGAGCGTCAAGGACGTTATCAATCGACTCAAAGGAAAATCGGTCCACGTCGTTGGGTTTGCGGGGACCGAGGGCGCGGCGGTGGTAGATTTTCTCGCCGGACGCAGCGTCACATCGATCACCGCACACGAGATGCACACACCCGGTGAGTTTGCGGCAGCCTACGACCGGACGCATCTGTGGCTCGGGGCCGAGGAGCGCACAGCGGCCGCGCAGCGTCTGCTGAGCTATCCCATCACCCGTCAGTGGAAGGATCGGTACTTGCAGGGTCTCGAACGGGCCGAGGTGATCTTCGTCCCGCAGTCGTGGTTCCGCTACGCCCACAACGCGCCGCTCCGCGAGGTACAGCGCCGCGGTGTGCCGTTTAGCTCGATGACACAATTATTCTTCGAGGTCGCCCCGTGCCCCATCATCGGCGTCACCGGTACGAACGGCAAATTCACCGTCGCCCACCTCATCCACCAGATGCTCGTTCAGTCCGGGTTCGGCGCGTACTTTTCAGGCAATGACCGGTCGCACGTGCCGATGCTGTACTATGTGGACGAGATCCCGCCCGGCGCCTGGCTGGTCCTGGAGATCAGTAACCGTCAGCTGGTCGGCCTGCCCTACAGTCCCCATATCGCGGTCATCACCAACATCGCGCCGCACCATCTCGATGATCACGGCACGATGGAAGCCTACGTGGCCACGAAACGCACAATCCTCGCGCACCAGTCCGGCGATGACAAAGCCGTGTTGAATGCCGACAATCCGCATACGGCGGCGATGGCGAGCTCGGCGCGGCATCCGTACCTGTTCAGCCGTATCCACCGGGTCGATCGCGGGGCCTACATCCACGACGGGCATCTGTTGATCGCCGGCGACCGGATCGAGCAGCGGGTGCCGCTTGCCGCGTTGCAGGTGCCGGGCACGCACATGATCGAGAACGCGCTGGCGGCTGCGCTTGCGGCATCACTGGCGGGGGCGTCCGCGCCGGCGATGGCCGGCGTCCTGTCAGAGTTTCGCGGGCTGGCCTACCGGTTCTACCTGGTCGCGGAAATCGCTGGCGTCCGGTACATCGAGGATTCGCTGGCGACGAATCCCGCGGCGGCGCAGGCGGCAATCGCCAGCATGGACCGTCCGTTCATTCTCATTGCAGGCGGGGCTCGGCCCAACGCGACACCAGAGGAGTTCGCGCCGATGCGCGACGCATTGCAGCGGTCGCCGGTGCGCGCCGTCCTGCTCATCGGTGACACGGCCCCCCAGCTCGCGCGGGCTCTTGACGGAACGCGAATCCCCGTTGCCACTGTGCAGACCCTGGAGCGGGCCGTCGACGAGGCTGCCGCCCGGGCGCGTTCCGGTGACGCTGTGCTGCTCTCGCCGGGCTGCGAGAGCTTCGATCAGTTCACCGACTATCGCCATCGCGGCGACCGCTTTGCTGAGCTCGTACGCGCGCTCGCCGTCCGCGCCTGAGCCTTCTGAAGGAACTTCAGACCACCGCAGGCAACATCTAGGAGGGCCGCGGAGAAGCGGCCCCGCGCGACCAAGCGACGTCACACGCACCTTTCACTGCTGCAGACGATGGACCTGGTCAAGAAGCGCGCACCGGATTATTGGCTGGCACTGGCCGTTATCGCGCTGGTGGGATTGGGTCTGGTGATGGTGTACAGCGCCAGCGCGATCGTTGCACAGGATCGCTTCGGGGACAGCTCGTTCTTTTTCAAACGCCAGGCCCTCTGGGTGCTCCTCGGCACGGCGGCCGCGATGATCGCGCAGCGCATCCACTACGAACAGCTCCGCCGTGTGACCCCCTTCTTCGTCCTCGTTACCCTCGTGGTCCTCACTCTGGTGCTCATCCCTGGTGTCGGTCGGATCGCGGGGGGCGCGCGGCGGTGGCTCAGCATCGGTCCCGCTTCGTTCCAGCCTGCGGAGGCGGCTAAGATGGCGATGGCGCTCTATATGGCGCGCTTTCTGACATCGCGGACGGCGGACGTCCAAGGACTGCAACGCGGCGTGCTCCCGCCCGTGCTGCTCGCCGGCCTCATGCTTGGCCTCATCCTCCTGCAGCCGGACATGGGCTCAGCAATCCTGGTCGGGCTGGTGATGGCCGCCATGCTGTTTGTCGGAGGGGCGCGGCTGCTCCACCTGCTCGGCCTCAGCCTGGCAGGCGCGCCTATCCTTGCCGTCGCCGTTCTGGGCGAGGAGTACCGTCGCCGGCGCATTCTCGCGTTCCTTGATCCGTGGGCCGATCCGCAGGGCATGGGGTTTCACATCATCCAGTCGCTGCTGGCGCTGGGATCCGGCGGCATCTTCGGGGTGGGATTGGGCGCCAGCCGGCAGAAGTACTTTTATCTGCCGGAGCGCCACACCGACTTCATCTTTGCGATCGTGGGCGAAGAGCTTGGGCTGATCGGAACCGCCTCCGTCCTGCTCTTGTTCGCGCTGTTCGCCTATCGCGGGTTCCGCATCGCGCGCGCGGCGCCGACGCGCTACGCGGGCCTGCTCGCCTCTGGGATCACCGCGATGGTCTTGTTGCAAGCGGTCGTCAACATCGGTGTGACGACTGGGATGCTGCCGATTACCGGTGTGCCACTGCCCTTCCTGAGCTTCGGGGGATCCTCACTGGTGTTCACGATGATCGGGGTCGGCATTGTCCTGAACATCTCGCAATACGCGGTAACGCGAGAGCGCGGTAACGCGGTAACGTGACTGCAATAGGCGACAATGCGATGACGCGACAACGCGATGACGCGACAACGCGGCAACACGACAACGCGATAAGAAAGGTCGAGTGTTGCCCAGTTGTCCAGTTATCCTGTTATCCCGTTGTCCCGTCTTCGTTAGTTAGCGTATGCGTATCGTGATCACGGGCGGCGGCACGGGCGGCCACGTCTATCCGGGCGTGGCCATTGCCGAGGCGCTGCGCCGCCAGGTGTCGGACCTCGACGTGCTCTTCATCGGCGGGTCTGGTCTGGAGCGCCGGATCGTTCCTCAGGAAGGGTTGCAATTCTCACCTGTTCTATCGCACCCGTGGCCTCGCCGCCCTTCGGTGCGCTGGTTCTGGGCGATGAGCCTGCTCGGCGCCGGGACGCTGCAGGCGGCCGTGCGCATGATGCGCTTTGGGCCGTCCACCGTCGTCGCGACCGGAGGCTACGCGTCGGTGCCGGCCGGTGTCGCCGCAGGCCTGCTGCGCATCCCGCTCATTGTGCAGGAGCAGAACGCCATCCCCGGAGCGACGAACCGGCTGCTCGCGCGGTGGGCGCGCGCCGTCTCGGTCCCTCACACGAGCGTCGAGCGGTACTTTCCCGGAAACGCCGTGGTGACCGGCGTGCCAGTGCGCGCGCGCGCGCTGGCCGGCGACCGCGCGCGCGGGCTCAAGCATTTTGGCCTCGCCGACGGCACGCTCACCGTGCTCGTGCTGGGTGGAAGCCTCGGGGCCGCGACATTGAACGATGCCGTGATCGACATGGCAGGTCTGCTGCCGGCAGATACCGGGGTACAGATACTGCATCAAGTGGGAAAAGAGCATGACGCGCGGGTGACGGGCCGGATCGGTGCCATCCAGGTGCGCACGTACGTCACGATGCCATATATTGAAGATATCGGCGATGCCTACGCCTGCGCCGACGTGGCGATCTGCCGCGCCGGCGCCGGCACGCTCGCTGAGGTGACGGCGCATGGGCTGCCGGCGATCACCGTGCCGTATCCGTTTGCCGTTGCGGGTGAACAGGAAGCGAATGCGAGGGTACTCGAGGCCGCGGGAGCGGCTGTTGTCATCGTGCACCAGGAATTGAGCGGACGGCGGCTGTTCGAGGCCCTGCAGGAACTCCGCGACCCCTCACGACGGAGGGCGATGGCGGAGGCGAGCCGCCGGCTCGGGCGGCCGCGCGCGGCTGATGATGTCGCAGGGCTCGTGCTGCAGGCCGCATCTAGTCGAGCGAAACTGTAGGTGTGGCGACATTAGGATGATAGCCAAAGACGCGAAGGTCCACTTCATCGGGATCGGCGGCGCGGGGATGAGTGCGGTCGCGCACGTGCTCCTGGCCAGGGGGTATCGGGTCAGCGGGTCCGACCTCCGCCGCACGCCGGTCACCGACCGCTTGGCGGCGATGGGCGCGACGATCATGATCGGTCACGATGCGGACCATGTGGCCGATGCGGACATCGTCGTCGCCTCACGCGCGGTGCCGGATCTCAACGCCGAGATCGTCGCCGCGCATGCCAAAGATATCCCGGTGCTGCACCGCGCGCAGGTGCTCGGGCAGCTCCTTGCCGAGGGATTCGGGATCGCGGTCGTCGGCACGCACGGCAAGACGACCACCTCCGCGATGACGGCGCACGTGCTCACCGCGGGCGGGCTCGACCCGACCGCGCTCATCGGGGCGGATGTGGAGATCCTCGGGGGCAACGTGCGCATCGGATCCGGCCGGTACGTGGTCGCGGAAGTCGATGAGTCCGACGGGTCGCACGTGTACGTCCGGCCGTGGGCGGCCGTGGTCACCAGTCTAGACATCACCGACCACCGCGACTACTACAAGACGCTGCCGCAGTTGATGACGACCTTCGCCGGGTTTCTGGCGCTGATTCCGGCAGAGGGTTTTGTGGTGCTGTGCACCGACCACCGTCACGTCCGAGAGCTGCTGCCCGCCGTGCGTGCGCGCGTCATCTCCTACGGCCTCAACAACGGCGCCGAATACTCCGCGACGATTCATACGATGGAGGGACGCCGGACGTTTTGTACATTCCGGAGGCACGGACGCGCGTTGGGCAAAGTGCAGCTGAACGTGCCGGGTCGCTACAACGTCCGCAACGCCATGGCGGCCACCGCCGTCGGGATCGAGGTCGGACTGTCGTTCGGGCAGATCGCAGCTGCGCTCGAGACCTTCGGCGGGGTGAGCCGCCGCTTCTCGGTGCGCGGCGAAGTGGACGGCATCATGGTCGTCGATGACTACGCACACAACCCCGTGAAGGTGGCCTCCGTCCTCCGCGCCGCGCGGGAGTCGTGGCCGAAACGCCGGCTGGTCGCCATCTTCCAGCCCCACCGCTATTCGCGCACCAAGACGACGTACCGCCAGTATGCGCAGGCATTCAAGGACGCTACTGATCTCATCGTCACCGAGATCTATCCTGCCGACGAAGAGGCCATCCCGGGGGTGACCGCGGCGCTCATCGTCGACGTGGTCCGGCCGAACCGCGAGGTCATCTTCATCAAGGAACAGTCCCAGGTCGTTGCGACGGTCTTGCCGGACCTGCGCTCGGGGGATCTGGTGATTACGTTGGGCGCGGGTGATATCTGGCGCGTGGCCGACGACCTCGTGGCCGCGCTCAGGGCCCGCACCGGTAGCGGACAAGCAGTGAGTACGCCTACTTCATGAGTACTCCGCCTTCCCCACGATCAGTCTCGAGTCAGTCATCAGAAGTCACCGTTGTCGCGAATGACATCCGGAGTCTGTGCCGGGACGTGCGCGAACGCGAGATGCTGCGGCGGCACGTCTCCTTCCGGATCGGCGGGCCGGCCGACGTCCTGGTCCTTCCGCGTTCAGTGGATGAACTCCGCACGGCCGTGTCCTGGCTGTTTTCTCACGACGTACCATTCACGATCCTGGGGCAGGGCAGCAACGTCTTGATCGCGGACGCGGGGATCCGCGGGATCGTCATCAAGATCGGGAAGGGGCTCGACCGGTTCTCGTTCGAGAAAACGCGTCTGGTTGCCGAGGCCGGCGTCGGGCTTCCTCACCTGGCGCGTGCCGCGGCGACGAAGGGGCTGGCCGGCCTCGAATTTGCCGCGGGGATTCCGGCGTCGCTCGGCGGCGCGGTGGTGATGAACGCCGGCGCGCATGGCCACGCGATGTCGGAAGTGGTCCGCGAGGTCCGGGTCCTCACACCGGACGGCGAGCAAATCCTCGGACCCCCCGATCTCGGATTTGGCTATCGAACCACGGTACTCCAGCAGCGTCGCGCCGTCGTGCTCGAGGCCACAGTGGAACTCACTCAGAGCGATCCGGTTTCGGTTCGCGGCCGCACCGATGAGTGGCTGCAGCACCGCAGCGATACGCAGCCGATCGGCCCGCCCAGTTCCGGCTGCATCTTCCGCAACCCGCAGGGGGATCACGCCGGGCGCCTGATCGATCTGGCCGGGGCGAAGGGCCTGGCGCTCGGCGGCGCTCGGGTCTCTGAGGTGCACGCCAACTACATCCTCAACACGGGCGAGGCCACCGCGGCCGATGTCCTGGGGCTGATTCACAAGGTATCGGGGGTGGTCGCGGAGAAGTTCGGGGTAAGGCTGGAGCCGGAGATCAAGTTACTGGGGGAATTCTCACAGGCGAACTGAGCGGGACCACTGATACCGACGCCCTGACATTCGCCCTTTCGTCGCACTTCAATGGCTACGATCAACGCTGCCCATCCGCTGACGGCTTCGCCGCCTGCGCCGTCCCTGCCTGAGGCCGAATCCCCGGCCGTTTATCTTCAGGTCTTGCTGCGCTTTTCGACCGCCATGACCGTGCTGCTGGCGGTCGCGTCATTTCCGCGCGCCTCGTTTTTCCGCGTGACCGAGGTGGTTGTGACCGGCCACCGGGACGTCGCCGCCGCTGCGGTGGCGGCCTATGCCCGCATCCGTCCCGGCGACGCGCTCTTCGCTGTTTCGTCGGCTGACGTGGCGGACCGCGTCGCGCGCCATCCGAGAGTTGCGGCTGCCCGGGTGACGGTGCGATCGACGGGTCAGGTCCTCATTGCGGTGACCGAACGACGGGCTGCTGCGGCCGTGGCCACCCTGGACACGTTTCTGATTGTGGACTCATCCGGTCTCGTCATTGACTCGCGGCCTGACCCCTTGGCACTGCCTGTGCTGCGGATCGTCGGTCTCTCGCCACCGTGGGTGAAACTAGGCGACGAACTCCCGGCGCCGCAGGTCCGCCAGGCCCTCAAGGTACTGGGTCTGCTGCCGCCGTCGATTCAACGCGCCGGCGTTGAGATCAGGATGGATCTCGCAGAGGAGTTCACCATCGTCACTCCCGGCGGCGTACGCGTGCTCTTGGGCCCGCTGCGCGGGCTCGGCGACCGCGCGGCCATCTTGCCAGAAATCCTGTCGGCCCTCAGACAGCACAAGATTGCCCCGCGACACATCGACCTGCGCTTCAACGGCAATGTGGTGTTGAAGCCTGGCGCAGCCGCTGAGGGAGCAGGAGTCGGTCGCTGACCGTGGAAACGTGCTACAAGATATGGGGGGTTAAGTTGCCCAACGCCACAAGATCTAGGATAGGGGTATGCCCCGCAAAGAGCACATAGCTGGACTTGATATCGGGACGACGAAAGTATGTGCCGTCGTCGGCGAGGTGGACGACGAAGGGGACATCCATGTCGCCGGGGTCGGCAGCGTGCCATCGACGGGGATCCGCAAGGGCGTCGTCATCGACATTGACGCGACCACCGGCGCGATCGAGGATGCGGTGGAACGCGCGGAGCGGATGTCGGGCGCCGAGATCCGAGGACTGTATGTCGGTGTCTCCGGAGAGCACATCACCTCCACGAACTCCCGTGGGATCGTGGCGATCAGCCGCGGCGACCACGAGATCAGCGCGGCAGACGTCGAGCGCGTCGTCGATGCGGCCCGCATGGCCGCGCTTCCTGCGAGCGACCGCGAGATCGTCCACCTGCTGCCCCGCGGCTTCGTTGTCGACGGCCACGACGGGGTCCGGAATCCCGTCGGGATGTACGGCGCCCGCCTCGAGGTGGAGACGCACATCGTCACCGGCACCTCGACGGTGCTGGCCAACCTTCTCAAATGCGTGCAACGCGCGGGAGTTGAGGTCGAGGAGATCGTGCTCGAGCCGCTCGCGTCTGCCGAAGCCGTGCTCACATCGGCGGAACGCGAGTTGGGCGTGGTCCAGGCGGACATCGGTGGCGGGACGACCAGCATCGGCGTCTTCACGGGCGGCGGGCTCTGCCATTCAACGATCCTCCCGGTGGGCGGCCACCATCTGACCTCGGACATCGCGGTCGGGCTGCGCACGCCGGTCGCCGAAGCGGAGAAGCTCAAGATCCGCTACGGCGCCGCGTCGGTCGCAGACGCTGCCGAAGGGGAACTGGTCGAGGTCTTCAACGTCGGCGACCGTGCGCCGCGTGTGCTGCCGCGGCGCGTGTTGTGCGAGATCATCGAGCCGCGACTCCAGGAGATCTGCAGCCTGATGCGCCTGCAGATCCGCCGCAGTGGTTACGCGCACCTCGTGCCCGCAGGGATCGTCCTCACCGGCGGCACCGCGCTGCTGCGGGGGATTGCAAAGTACGTCAGCGAAAAGCTCGAGCTCTCGGCGCGCGTGGGCATGCCTGAGCAACTGGGCGGCCTGCTGGATGCCGTGAACAGTCCGATCTACTCGACCGGCGTGGGCCTGGTGCTGTACGGGGTGCGCCACGGCAGCACGAAGATGGTGCGCACCACAAACGGTCACGGGATCCTCGGCCGGGTGCGGGGTTGGCTGAGGGAGGTTGTGCAAGGAGCATAACGGTAACGCGGTAACGCGAGAACGCGGTAACGCGAACGAGGCATTCATCATTCGTCATCACGCGCACGCAGCGACGACGGAGCAGACGAGGGGGAGCAGGGATGGCGCACATTGATCGCGATCTCCGCAGGTACGCAGCGATCAAAGTCGTGGGGATTGGGGGCGGCGGCAGCAATGCCGTGAACCGCATGATCAGCGCCGGACTGCGCGGGGTGGAGTTCATTGCGATCAACACCGACGCGCAGGCGCTGGCGATGAGCAACTCCGACAAGAAGATTCACATCGGCAGCAAGATCACCAAGGGCCTCGGCGCGGGCGGCGACCCGGAGATCGGGCGGCAGGCCTCGGAAGAGAGCAAGGATGATCTGTTTGAGGCGCTCGAGGGCGCCGACATGGTCTTCGTCACCGCCGGCATGGGTGGCGGCACCGGCACCGGCGGCGCGCCGGTGGTCGCGCAGATCGCGCGCGAGCTGGGATCGCTGACGATCGGCGTTGTCACGAAGCCGTTTTCATTTGAGGGACGGCGGCGCGCGACGGCGGCCGAGGACGGCGTGCGGAACCTGAAGCAGAAGGTCAACACGCTGATCACGATTCCCAACGACCGGCTGCTGCAGATCATCGACCGCACGGCGACCGTGATCGAGGCGTTCCGCGTCGCCGACGATGTCCTGCGCCAGGGCGTGCAGGGCATCGCGGATCTCATCACGGTGCCGGGGCTCATCAACCTTGACTTCGCCGACGTGCGCACGGTCATGCACGAGGCGGGGGCGGCGCTAATCGGCATCGGCGTGGCCAGCGGCGAGGACCGCGCCATCCGCGCGGCCCAGGCGGCGATCAGCAGCCCGCTGCTGGAGACCTCGATGCAGGGCGCCCGCGGGGTGTTGATCAACGTGACCGGCGGGCTGGACCTAGGGTTGATGGAGGTCAGCGAGGCGGCGCAGATCGTCAAGGAGGCCGCCGACCCGGATGCCAACATCATCTTCGGCGCGGTGATCGACGACAAGATCGACGGAGAGGTGCGGCTCACCGTCATCGCCACCGGGTTCGACGCCGGCAAGAAGCGAGATGATCAGGCGCCTGATACGGCGGATTCGATCGAAGACGGGGTGAAGGCGCTCATCAGCGACCTCGATATCCCGGCGTTTCTGCGGAAGCGCTAGACAAGAAAACGCGACAACGAGGCAACACGACAACGCGAGAATGAACAGGGGAAGGGGCGCGTGAACGCCCCTTTTCCTTTTCGCGCTTTCCCTCTACGCTTAGGAGTACCGTGGGACTTGAGCTGACCTGGCGTCTCGAAGAGTTTCGCCTCATCGTCAACGAGTACTTTCCCGTGGCGGATCTGTGGTTTGATGGCGGGCGGCCGGCGTTCGTCGTGCAGGTTCCGCAAGACTCGAAGCAGCGATTTCTCCAGCTCCGCCAGCGCCTGGAGCCGCTCGGCTACCTGCCGCTGCTGCGCCGCCGGGACGGCCGCGAGGTCGTGGCGCTGCTGCCGCATCCGCCGCGCGGGCAGTGGCGCTGGCCGCTGAACCTCGCGCTGTTCCTGGCGACGCTCGTGACCACTTACTACGCTGGATATTTCAATGCGATCCCGTTGGCCCGGGAGGGCTACCTCTCGAGCGCGATCGGCGGCGGACTGGCGTTCTCGCTATCGCTCATGCTGATCCTCGTCACGCACGAGATGGGCCACAAGGTCTTCTCCATTACCCGCGGGGTGGACGCGAGCCTGCCGTACTTCATACCGGTTCCGCCGCTGACCGGGTTCCCCACCATCGGCACCATCGGCGCGGTGATCGTGACGCGCACCCCCGCGCCTAACCGCGACGCGCTGATGGACGTGGGCGCGGCCGGTCCCATCGCCGGGTTCCTCGTCGCCGTGCCGATCCTCATTATCGGCATCGCCCGGTCGTTTGTGATCAGTCCTGTCACCTTCGAAGGCATCAACCTCCCTGATCCGCTGCTCGTGAAACTCCTGATCCGCCTGATCCTCCATCCGGCACAGGACGCGGTCGTGCTGGGCCATCCGGTGCTGTTTGCCGGATGGATCGGCCTGCTGGTGACCAGCATCAACCTGCTCCCTGCCGGGATGCTCGACGGCGGCCACGCCGTGCGCGCCATCTTCGGCGGCCGGCACCATCGCTGGCTTTCATGGATGGCGGTGGCCCTCGCGATCGTGCTCGGCTACTGGTTGATGGCCATCCTCATCGTCGCCATGGCGCGGCGCGGGCATCCCGGTCCGCTCGACGACGTCTCACCGGTGAGCCGCTCGCGCGTCATGACCGGCATGGCGCTGTTGCTCATCTTCATCCTCAGCGCCGTGCCCTTGTTCCCGCTCGGCGGCTTCTAACCCATGCCCGCTGCGCTCGCGGTCTTTCGCAAAGAGATGATCGAGGCGCTGCGCGACCGGCGGACGATCATCGTCGCACTTGTCCTGCCCCTGCTGATGATGCCGATCGCCACGCTGGGAGTTCCGTACCTCGCCGAGCGCCAGGCCGCCGAGTTCGAGGATCGGCCCGCGACCGTCGCCATCGTCGGTGCCGAGCACGGGCGGGCCCTGGTGAATTTCGGCGTGCAGCGGGAATGGATCCGGCCGGTCGATGTGCGTGATCCCGCGCGCGCCCTCGCCTCGCACGAGGTGGAGGCCGTGCTGATGATCCCCGCCGGATTTGTCGATGCCCTCGGGAAAGGAGGCGCGAAGGTCACGGTGATGTATGACGAAAGCGATACGGCCTCGCTCGTCGCACGCGAACGGCTGCAACGGATGGTCGCGACGTACAGCGTCTCGGTCA
>JACPRY010000078.1 GCA_016193565.1 Armatimonadota bacterium | reverse complement strand
AGCTGCCCTTCTCCTTGACGACGTAGATGGCCGCTGACTGCTGGCCGCGGCTGTCGCCGCCCTGACGGAGACCTGCTTCAAGCGCCGCCAGCATGCGCTCGGGGAACGGTCCCGAGGAGTGTTCATACGACTCGGCGATGGCCGCGACCACAGACTCAGACGTCAGGATGTTGCCCTGGCAGGTGTACCCGTTGCCGTTGCGGTGGCCGGCCCACTTGAAGCACGCGTTGCCGGTCCAGGCAGCCGCGTTGCCGTGCCTGTCGACCACGCCCAACTGACGGTGACCGCGGTTGTCATCGGCGTCGACCAGGCGGTGGACCACTTCCTCGGCGGGCAGGCCCTGTTTCAACAGGTCGAGCCCGTTTGGGCCGTAACTCAAGTTGGCCCACGCCTGCGTCGCCACCGCTCCCACGCCGGCCTTCGCCCACGGGACGACCGATCCGACGGCGAGGAACTTGCTCGCGACGGCCACCCCCATCTCGCCGGTGGAAAGGTCGACTGCGGCAATCGAGAACGTGGACGGCTGGAGTAGAGGTGTCAATCCCCAGTCCCCAGTCCCGAGTCTCGCAGTTCTTGTTTCATCTGGTGCATGTACACGAAAAAGCCCAACCGTTCCCAGAAGGGGATGGCGTCGCGGTTGTTGGCGGCGACGGTCAACTCCACCATGGTCACGCCGCGCCGGCGGAACCAGGCCAGGATCTGCTCGACCAGCCGGCGCCCCAGCCCGCGACGGCGGAACTCCTCCCTCACGTAGACGTCGTGAATGTAGCCGCGGAATCGGTGCTCGAAAAATGGAGGCAGAGTGGTGACGCGGCCTACCGCGTATCCGATGATTTCGGTGCCGTCTTTGGCTACGAGCGCGAGCGCGTCCTCGCGCGACATGAGTGACCGCAGATACGCGCCATATTCGCGAGGCCACTCCGACGATGGGGTGAACGCGGGGTCGAGTGACGCGTGGAAGCCGGCCAGTTCCCCCCAGACCGGCAAGATTTCTTTGATATCCCGGGCCGTGGCCCGGCGAATCTCGAAGGTCATTGCGACGCTAGAACATCTTTGAGCCCAGCTCAGAGCATTCCTGTTAGAGTCTGTCATTGCGAGACCCGAAGGGTCGAAGCAATCTCGTGTTGCCCTGGCAGGAGATTGCTTCGCTGCGCTCGCAATGACAGGGTGCGTCCATGGGGCAAGTCATCGTCGATGTCCAGAATCTTTTCAAGCGGTACGGTGCCATCACAGCGGTCGATCGCGTCAGTTTTCAAGTAGACCGCGGCGAGATCTTCGGGATCCTCGGCCCGAACGGAGCCGGGAAGACCACGACGCTGGAGATGATCGAAGGTCTCCGCGTCCCCGACGGTGGGACGGCCGTGGTGGACGGCATCGACGTCCGCCGCGATCCGCGCGGCGTGCGGGCGCGGATCGGCGTTCAGCTGCAGGAAGCCGCATTCTTCGACCGGCTCACCGTCGAGGAGACCCTGCAGCTGTTCGGTTCCTACCAGCGCACGATGGTGGCTCCGGAGACGGTGATCGACCGCCTGCAGCTCCAGGACAAGCGGCGTTCGTGGGTCATGAACCTCTCCGGCGGCCAGCGCCAGCGTCTCTCCATCGCGGTCGCGCTCATCAACGATCCACGGATTGTCTTCCTCGACGAGCCCACGACCGGGTTGGACCCGCAGGCGCGCCGGAACCTCTGGGAGGTCATCGCGAGTTTCCGGGGTGAGGGCCGCACCGTCGTGCTGACCACACATTATATGGAAGAAGCGCAGCGGCTATGCGACCGGGTGGCCATCATGGACCACGGGCGCATCGTCGCGCTGGATACGCCACGCACCCTGATCCGGACGCACGCGCCGAGGACGACGGTAGCGCTCACCGTACTGGAGGGCGAGGTCGGATACGCGTCGCTGCCAGGCGTCCGGCATGTCGAGGTGGCGAACGGGGAGGTCGTGCTCTCCTCGACCGACCCGATGCAGACCGTCTACGCGCTCATGGAGTCGAGCCGCGCCGGGCAGATCGGGTTCCACCAGCTGCGCGTGGAAGACGCGACCCTGGAAGACGTGTTTCTGCACCTGACCGGCCGGAGGCTGAGGGAATGAAGGCCTTCGTCACGACCATCATCATGGGGTTCCGCCACTACTTCCGCGACCGGAGCTCGGTCTTCTGGGGGATCGCATTCCCGCTCATCTTGATGGCGTTGATCGGGCTCGCCTTCGGCCGGTCGGACAGCCTCACGTTCTCGGTCGGATTTGTCGATCAGGGCGGCGGGCCGTTGAGCCAGGGATTGCACAGCGGGCTCGAGGAAGTGCCGGTGTTCCGCGTCATCGACGAGACGGACCAGGCGCAGGCCCTTGAGGCCCTGCGCAAGGGCCGGCGCACCCTCGTGATTGTCGTGCCGCCGATTACCTCCGGACAGCCCGTCCAGGTCTTCTTCGATCAGGCGCGTGTTCAGGATTCGCAAACGGCGCTGGTGATCCTCGAGCGGTTCGTCGCGGAGGCGAACCTTCGCCTCTCGGGCGCACCACAGGTAGTGCGGATTCACACGACGGGATTGAAGGGGCAGCGCAGGCTTCGCTTTTTCGACTTTCTCCTCCCGGGGATTCTGGCGATGACCGTCATGCAGACTGGGCTGTTGGGCGTGACCTATGTCGTCGCGGGGTACCGCCAGCGGCTGATCCTCAAGCGGATCCTGGCGACGCCGGTGCATCCCCTCGTGTTTCTGGGCGGGCTCGTCGGGCGGTATGCGCTCACGAACCTCGTGCAGATCGCGATCATCGTGGCCGTCGCCCTGACGGTGTTCAACGCGACGATTGTCGGGAATCCTCTTGTTGTCGCAGGGTTGATGATCTACGGAACGTTCGTCTTCGTCGGTATCGGGTTTGCCATCTCGACGATCTCGAGGACGGCGGAATCGGCCAACCTGCTCGGGAGCGCCATCCACTTCCCGATGATGTTCCTGTCCGGCACGTTCTGGCCGCGGGAGTTCATGCCGGAGTTCATGCAGCCGGTGATCGGCTCGCTCCCGCTCACGCCGCTGATCGAGGCGATGCGGGCGGTCGCCGCCCGGGGCGACGCGCTCGGCCCGTACCTGCCTGGGCTGGCGTACCTGGGGGCGTGGGGAGCAGCGGCCTTCGCGCTGGCGGCCTCACGTTTTCGCTGGGAGTGAAGATCCTGGGTCGCGACTTCGACCGCGTCGCGTTCATATAGAGGAAGAGAAGTCCTCCCGCCCGCATTTATTCGGGTGTGCCTTCTGAATTTCTTCAGGCCGCGATCAACGCTGCAAAGCAGGCAGGCGAACTGCTACAGGGGATGCTCCCCGAGCCGCGTGCATCGAAGCAGGTCAGCTTCAAACGCAACCCCACCGATCTCGTCACTCGAGCCGATCGCACGGCAGAAGATCTCATCGTCGGCCTTCTCCGCAAGCGGTTCCCGGATCACGGGATTATCGCCGAAGAGGGCAGCCTTCATCAAGGCGATGAGTACCGCTGGATCATAGATCCCCTTGACGGCACTACCAACTTCGCTCACGGTGTCCCGCTGTTTGCCGTCTCAATCGGGCTCGAGCAGCGGGGCCAAATGATCGCCGGGGTAGTTTACCACCCGTCAATGGAAGAACTGTTCATGGCCGAGCGTGGGAAAGGCGCCTTTCTGCAGAGAGGCGGAGAGACTCAGCGGATGCAGGTTTCTGATGTGCCCTCGGTCGCCGAATCCGTCGTGGCGACCGGCCTGCCGTACGACATTACTGAAGTGGGGACGAACATACCTCAGATCAGCAGGTTGTGTCGTATTGCTCGTGAGGTGCGAATCCTCGGTGCAGCCGCGCTGCACCTTGCCTATGTGGCGGCAGGACGGCTTGAGGCGTTCTGGGAGCAGAACCTCAATCCATGGGATGTTGCTGCAGGGATTCTTCTAGTTGCCGAAGCGCGTGGTCAGGTCTCGCATGTACGAGGCGGTCCCTTTTCCGTGGACGGCGGCGACGTTCTCGCGTCGAACGGAAAGATTCACGAGGAAATGCTCAGGTTACTCGCATAGAAGGACGTAATCCGATTGGAGGAGTTCTGACTGAGGTCTCGTAGGTAGCGCTACCTACTCCTCTTCCCTGAAACGCACGCCATACCGTCCGCGGCTGTAATCGAACATCAGGTCCGTGAACCGCACAGGATCCTTGAAACCCTGGTAGTCGTCTTTGATCTGCGATAACTGGATCGGTCCATTTGAGCTATCTCTGAACACTTAGGGCCTGACCCCCAGGGGCCTGGCACCTTGGGGTCAGGCCCCCTCTGATCGAGCCCGTTGACACGCGGATCGCTCCGTCGTATTGTCAAGGTGGTTCCAGACCGACGCGTCGGTCTAATTCGTTTTCCGGCCAGGGTTCCCTACCGATGGGGCGCTCGACCTCAGATATCCCGATGAAAGATCGCATTCTGGCCGCGGCCATGGAGGTCTTTGCCGCCAAGGGGTACCACGGCACCGTGGT
>JACPRY010000057.1 GCA_016193565.1 Armatimonadota bacterium | reverse complement strand
GAAGCGGGCCACGGCCTTCCCGGTGGGGTGGATGCGGATCTCCGCGCTGTCAAACATCTTCAGGCCCAGGATGTCGAAGGTGTGCGACGGACCGGCCCCGACGATCTCGGTGAAACTACTGATGCCGATCCCCATCAGCTCGCCGCGCTTGCGCCGCTCGGCCTGCTCTTTCCGTAGCTCCGGATAGCCGATCTTGTCCATCGCCTTCTTCAGGGCCGCCTGGTAGTTGCCGCTGTCGTACGTCCATCCCAGCGGCGACTTGTACGGAAACGCGTCGGCGCGGATGAAGTTCTTCAGGCGAAACTCCGCCGGATCCATCTCGAGCTGGTGGGCCATGATGTCGGCCATCCGCTCGATCATGTACGACGCCTCGGTCACGCGGAACGAGCAGCGGTAGGCGATGCCTCCCGGCGGTTTGTTCGTATAGACGCCGTCCACCTCCACGGACGCCGACTTGAAATCATACGAACCGGTGCAGATCGAGAACAACCCGGCCGGGAACTTGGACGGGTTGGCGGCCGCGTCAAATGCGCCGTGGTCGGCCAGCGTCTTCACGCGCATCGCGGTCATCGTGCCGTCTTTCTTGCCGGCCAGCTCGGCGGTGATATGGTAGTCGCGGGCGAACGAGTCGGCCTGGAGGTTCTCCATGCGATCTTCGATCCACTTCACCGGCTTGCCGGTCAGCACCGAGGCGGCCACGGCCAGAACGTAGCCGGGATACACCGGCACCTTCCCGCCGAACCCGCCGCCGATGTCGGGGGAGATGACCCGGATCTTGTGCTCGGCCAGCCCGAGATGGCCGGCCACCAGCGCCACCACCGTGCGAATCGCGTGCGGCGCCTGGGTCGTCATCCACAGCGTCAGCTTCCCTTCGAGCGCATCCCACTTCGCAACGCACCCGCAGGTCTCGATCGACGCGACATGGATACGCGGGATGTAGAGGTCCTCCTTGACGGTGACCTCCGCCCGCTGAAAGGCTTGGTCCGTGGCGCCCCGGTCGCCGACCTCCCAGTGCCAGATGTGGTTGTTCTTCTGTTCGCGGTCCTGCCGGAGCACAGGGGCGCCGGGCTCGAGCGCTTTCTTCGGATCCACGACCACCGGCAGCGGCTCATAGTCGACCTCCACCGCGGCCACTCCGTCAGCGGCGGCGTACCGCTCCGTCGCCAGGACGGCCGCGACCTCCTGTGCCTGGTATAGCACCGTGTCGATGGGCAGGACCATCTGCTTGTCGGACATCAGCGTGGGCATCCAGGCCAGCCCGTACTTGTCCAGGTCCTTGCCGGTGATGACGGCCAGCACGCCGGGAACGGCCAGCGCCTTCTCGGTGTGGATCGCCTTGATCTTCGCATGCGCATAGGGGCTGCGGACGATATCCAGATGCAGCATCCCGGGTACCTTGATGTCATCGATGTAGTTGCCCTTGCCGCGGATGAACCGTGGGTCCTCCTTGCGCTTGAGGGCGTGCCCCATGCCGTGGGCCTGTGCCATCGCGATCAGCTCCTCTCGAGCTCGGCCGCAGCCGGCGTCGCGCGCATCTTCTCCGCGGCGTACTTGACGGCCTCAACGATGTTGACGTACCCGGTGCACCGGCAGAGGTTGCCGGAGATCCCCCAGCGGATCTCGCCCTCTGAGGGATTCGGATTCTGCTGGAGCAGCGCGTAGGCGGACATCATCATCCCCGGCGTGCAGAATCCACACTGCAGCCCGTGCTTCTCGAAGAATCCTTCTTGCACGGGATGGAGCTGCCCGTTGCGGGCCAGCCCTTCGACCGTCATCACCTCGCGGCCGTCGGCCTGGACTGCGAGCACGGTGCAGGACTTGACCGCGCGACCTTGCAGGAGCACGGTGCACGCGCCGCAGTTGGTCGTGTCGCAGCCGATATGCGTCCCGGTCAGACCCAGGACCTCCCGGAGGAAATGCACCAGCAGCAGCCGGGACTCGACCTCGGCCTCATGCACCGTCCCATTGATCGTGACGCTGATCCGGTGCCCCATCACGCACCCCCCTTGGCCCGCTGGACCGCACGCCGGAGCGCCCGGCCGATGAGCACCCGCACCAGGTCACGTTTGTATTCGGCCGGGCCGCGCAGGTCGCTTGCGGGATCGCACTCTTCACTCGCCGCCCGGGCCGCGTCCGCGATCGCCTTCTCATCCGGCACTCTTCCGCGCAGCGTCTCCTCCGCGCGCTTTGCGCGTAGCGACGTCGCGCCCACGTTGCACAGACCGATCCCGACCTGCCGGCAGGCGCCTTTCTCGTCCAGGACGACGTAGGTCCCCACCGCGGCGATGGCAAAGTCACCCACCTTGCGCTCGACTTTCAGATACGCGCCGCCGCTCCTCGGTGACGGCTTCGGGACGCGGATCTCGCTGACGATCTCATCTGGGCCCAGCGTCGTGGTGAACGTGTCCACGAAGAACTCATCGATGGGGATCGTGCGATCCCGGCGCGGCCCGGTAGCGACGACCTGCGCCCGCACCGCGAGCATCGCCGCGCCCCAGTCTCCGGCGGGGTCGGCATGGGCGAGGGATCCGGCCAGCGTCCCCATGTTCCGCACGAGCGGGTCTGCGATCACCCGGGCGGCATCGGCGAGCAGAGGATAGCGGGAGCGAATCAGCTCTGAGGTTTCCAGATCGGCGTGTCGGGTCAGGGCGCCGACACCTAGCGTCCCATCGTCTTCCTGCAATTGCGCGAGGCCGCGGATGCGATTGATGTCCACCAGATATCGGGGAGAGGCCAGGCGGAGCTTCATCAACGGAATCAGGCTGTGTCCGCCGGCGAGCACCTTCGCCTCGGCGCCGTAGCGCTGGAGGAGCCCCACCGCCTCCGCCACGCTGCTCGGGGCAACATACTCGAACCTGTCGGGGATCATTCCGCCACCACCCTCTCGATTAAAGTCGCAACAAGCATGCGACAATCCACTTGGTTCGCTCGAGACCGCGGTGGCCTCAGCATGCCGCCGCGGTTTCACATCCATGTAACAGACGGTTCCCCCTCGGGTTGTGAGGGGGGCGAAGGAGAGGAATAGGGTGCTTTCGGGGGAGCGTCTTTCCCCGCAGATTCAACGGGAGGCGGAATTTCCCTCCAGCGCTTCCCAGACCCGTCGCGGCGTGATCGGCATCTGGAGGTCCTTCACACCAAATGGGGCGAGCGCATCGAGGATGGCGTTCACCACGGCCGGCGTCGCGCCGATCGTGCCGGCCTCGCCCACACCCTTGGCGCCGAGCGGATTGTGCGGAGACGGCGTCACGGTGTGGTCGAGCTCAAAGGCAGGCACGTCTGTCGCCTGCGGCACGACGTATTCAGCGAACGTACCGGTGAGCAACTGGCCCTCGTCGTCGTAGGTGACCCCTTCATAGATCGCCTGTGCCAGCCCCTGGACGATGCCGCCATGGATCTGACCTGCGACCAGCAGCGGGTTCAGGATGTTCCCGCAGTCGTCGACGGCGATGTATCGGCGGAACGTCACTTCTCCCGTGTCCGGATCGACCTCGACGACGCAGAGATGCGTCCCAAACGGGAAGACGCGCTCCTTCGGCACAAAGAAATGCGTGACGTCGAGGCCCGGCTCCATCCCGGCCGGAAGTTTGTAGGCCTTGTACGCCATCCGCGCGACGTCTTTGAACTCCACGGATCGCTCGGGGCTTCCTCGGACGGTGAACCGGGCACCATCGGTCGAGATGTCGGCAGGGGCGGCTTCCAGGAGATGCGCGGCGATCTGCACGGCCTTGTCCTTCACTTTCTCCGCAGCGACATAGACTGCCGATCCACCGACGGGTGTGGTGCGGCTGCCGAAGGTCCCCACGCCGTGAGGGACCGCGCGTGTGTCGCCATGCAGCACGACCACGTCTTCGACCGGGACGCCGAGGCGGTCGCTGACGATCTGCGCGAACGTCGTCTCTTCGCCCTGGCCGTGCGGAGACGTACCGGTGAGCACCGTCACCTTCCCGGTCGGTTCCACGCGCACGGTCGCGCTCTCCCAGTTTCCACCCGACAGACCTGCCACGGCGCCGAGGCCGGTGATCTCGACGTAGGTCGCAATGCCGATGCCGAGGTAACGGCCCTGCTTCCGCAGTTTCGCCTGCTCGTCGCGCAGCGCGCGGTAGTCCGCACGCTCGAGCGCCTTGTCCAGCGCACGTTCGTAGTTCCCACTGTCGTAGACCGCGCCGGTTGGGGTCTTGTACGGGAAGGCGGCGGGAGGAATGAAGTTCTTGCGGCGTACCTCCACCGGGTCCATCTTCAGTTCAGCTGCCAGCAGATCCATCGCCCGCTCGATGAGAAAGGTCGCCTCCGGCCGTCCCGCTCCGCGATACGCGTCGGTCGGCGTGCGGTTGGTGAACACACCGATGACCTCAGCATGCGCGTTCGGAATCCTGTAGCAGCCGCAGCACATCAGGCCGGTGTTGGTCGGCACGCCCGGGGTGAGCAGCTGGGAGTACGCACCCAAATCGGCGATGGCGCGCACGCGCAGCCCCGCGACGGTGCCGTCGTGATGGGCAGCCAGTTCGACGTAGTCGATCTGACCGCGCCCGTGGATCGTGGCGATGAAGTTCTCACGGCGGGACTCGATCCACTTCACCGGGCGCCCAAGCGCGAGCGCCAGCGCGGCCACCAGCCCTTCCTCCCCGTAGACGTCCAGCTTGCTGCCAAAGCCGCCGCCGACTTCGGGCGCGATGACATGGATCTCGTGCTCGGGCAGCCTCACTGTCTCTGCCAGCGTCGTCTTCACCACGTGCGGGATCTGCGTGCTGGTCCACACGGTCAGCTCGCCGCCCTTGTACTGCGCGACCACGCCCCGGGTCTCCATCGCCGCCGGGATCAGCCGCTGCTGCACGATCCGCGTCTTCACCACGACGTCGGCGCCGGCGAAAGCCTCCTCGACATTGCCGCCGCCGTAGGTCATCCGGAAGCACACATTTGTACCGAGATCCTGATGCAGGATGGGCGCGCCGGGCTCGAGGGCGGCCTCAGGGTCCTGGACCGATGGCAATGGCTCGTAGTCGACTTCGACGAGGTCGGAGGCGTCCCGGGCCGCGTCCATTGTGGTCGCCACGACGGCCGCCACGGGATCGCCGACGTGACGCACCACCCCATCAATCACAAGGGGAAAGCGTTTCGGCGCCTTCATCTCCTTGATGCGCGGGCCAACCGGCAGCGGGCCGCAGCGGGCCTTCACGTCCTCGCCCGTCCAGACCGCGACGACACCGGGCGCGCGCCGCGCCGCAGTCGTGTCGATGCTGCGAATCGTTGCGTGGGCATGCGGGCTGCGCACGATGGCGACGTGCACCATGCCCGCGAAGTTCAGATCATCGACGTAGATCGCCCGGCCCGTGATGAGCCGGGGATCCTCCCGGCGCTTGATGCGCGCGCCGAGCGCATGTGAGATGACCATAGAGGGACGAGGCTACGACTTGAGTTCGTTCTCGAGCGCTTTGAAGAACTCGCCCACCATCTGCTTGGTGACGCCACCGATCAAGCGGTGGCCCACACTGGCAATCAGGCCCGTGATGTGCGCGTCACCCGTGTAGGCCACGATCGTTTTGCCGTCCTGCTCCTCGAGCCGGAGTTCGCCCGTGGCCCTGATGGTGCCGGGCTTCCCTCCACCCTCGACCTTCAATGTCATGCGCTCTAGCGGAACCTTGTCCGCGATGGACACTTGGCCCGCGTAGGTCCCCTTCACCGGACCGACGCCGACTTCGATGGTGGCCTTGTACGTATCGCCTCCCAGCGGGTCGAGCTGTTTGATGCCCGGCGTCGCCTTGGCGAGCACCTTGGGATCGTTGAGCAGTTCCCACACCTTCTGGCGTGACGCCGGCAGCGTGTACGTACCTTCGACCTTCATCTGGACCTCCAGGCTTTCAGGCCTAGCACCTAGTATAATCCTCTCCGTGAACAGCCCGGACACGCACGAGGACGAAACGTCCCTCTTCGTCGTGTTCTTCGACGACATGAAAGGATCCATGGCGCTGAAAGAGAGCATGACCACCACCTGGGACGAGCGGGCCTTCCAGAAACTTCGAAAAGAGCACGATGCGCTCCTCACGCAGATCATCACCCGGGATCACGCCGGTGAGGTCATCAAGTCGACGGGCGACGGTCTCCTGGCGATCTTCTACAAGCCGTCGACGGCGGTCGAGTGCGCTATTGAGATTCAAGAAAAGCTGCACAGCCACCCGCACCTGAGCGTCCGGATCGGTATGGATATGGGCGAGGTCAGGGTCGAATCGATCGGGGGCGTGAAGCGGGATCTCTTCGGCCGCCATGTGGATTGGGCGGCGCGCGCGATGGAGCTGGCCGACGGAGGGCATATCTGCGTCACGCGGTCCGTGTACACTGATGCGTTCAGCTGGATTACGAAGAGCCGGATCGCCTGGAAAGAACACGGCCTGTACCGGATCAAACCGGGCGAGCCTGCGCTGGAGATTTTCGAGCCGTACAACGCCAACATTGCGAGGCCCATGGAGAGCCTGCGGGCAGAGAAGCTCCCCATTGCCCCCGGTCCAGCCCAACCGAGGGTCGACCAGGCTCCGCCTGCGGCGCACAGGCTGGTCCGTTCGTGGGAGGCGGTCGCACGAGATGGACGGGATTTTGCCGAGAAAGGCGCCGGGATGATGTACTGGTTCAGGGTTCCCCTGGGCGGGGTCAGCTACCCTGAGGGTTTCCGCAACTTCCTGCAGCCCGCCCTTGCGAATCCGAGGATCTCGAAGATCCGTTTTGTCCTCGACTCCTCTGTCCCGATCATCCGGCAGATCTGGACCGAGCTGGTGTGTCCCCTGGTTGAGGAGTGGGCGCGGCGGGAGAATCGCGACTTCCGGCTTGAACAGGATGAGGGCGGCGGCCGATATCTGGAGAATGCGACGCCTCCCAAGTCATTTGCCTGGGTGTTCGTGGATCTCTCTCTGGAATTCACCCCGTGCTTCAAGCTGATGATCGCTGATCCGGACACAGACGAAGCGACCGAGCCGGAGGCGCAGATCTTCCTCTCAACGGCCGCGCGAACGGCGCGGCTGAAGGACGGGACGATGCAGACGGTTCGCATCCCCGACGCCGTGCTCCGCGTGAAATCCCATGAGAACGACAGCCTCCTTCACGCGCTCAACTCAGTGGCGAACCAGTGGGACTCGCTCTTTACGTAATCTGTGTCAACGGGCCCGGGAGATTTCTTCGACTGCCTGAGGGTTCTCCAAAGAAGACAGATCGCCGGGTTCCGTATTGAGGTACTTCGCACGGATCACCCGGCGCATGATCTTCGCGTTGCGCGTCTTGGGCAGGTCGCGCACGAACAGCACTCGCTCGGGGCGCAGCGCCTTCCCCAGCTGCGCGGTGACGGTCTCGGCGAGGGCGTGACGCAGATCATCCGAGGGCGCGGCACCGGGTTTGAGCACGGCGAAGCAGACGATCTTCTCCCCCTTGAGTTCATCAGGCACGCCGATCGCCGCGGCTTCTGACACCGCAGGATGCGATACCAGCGCCGATTCAACCTCAGCCGGCCCGACGCGCTTGCCGGCGATCTTGATCGTGTCGTCGGATCGACCCTGAATAAACCAAAAGCCGTCCTCGTCAACCCTCACCCAGTCGCCGTGCACCCACACATCCGGCCACCGCGACCAGTAGGTCTGGAGGTAGCGCTCCGCATCGCGCCAGAAGCCGCGGGTCATGCCCGGCCACGGTTTGCGGATCACGAGCTCGCCGACGGCTCCGCGGACCGGCTTCCCTTGGTCGTCATACACATCGGCATCCATGCCGAGCACGGGGCCTGTGAAGCAGCACGGCTTCTGGGGGTGCAGGACGGTGCAACCTACGATGCCGCCGCTGATCTCGGTGCCGCCGGAGTAGTTCAAGACCGGGCACCGGCCGCCCCCGACGTGGTGAAAGTACCATAGCCACGCTTTGGGATTCCACGGCTCGCCGGTCGCGCCCAGGAGGCGCAGCGCTCTGAGGTCGTGCCTGCGCACCCCATCCTCGCCGTGGCGCATCATCGCGCGGATGGCGGTAGGGGAGATCCCCACGACGGTCACCTTGTGTCGCTCCACCAGCGCCCACAGCCGGTCCGGCTCCGGAAAGTCGATCGCGCCATCGTAGAGCAGCATTGTGCCGCCGAGCGTGAGGACCCCGATAATTTCCCACGGTCCCATCATCCAGCCGAGGTCGGTGAGCCAGAACATTGTATCGGAGTCTTTGAAGTCAAAGCCGTAGGCCATGTCCATCGTGCCCTTGATGGGAAATCCACCGTGGACGTGGATCGTGCCCTTCGGCCGGCCGGTGGTGCCCGAAGTGTAGATGATCATATATGGATCTTCGGCTTCAGTCGGCTCGGGCGGGCATTGTGAGGATTGCTCGGCGACGACGTCGTCCCACCAGTGGTCACGGCCTTGAGTCCACGGAACCTGGGAACCCTGACGCCGGTGAACCACAACGTGCTTCACCGAGGGCGTGGAGCGGAGGGCCTCGTCCGCTGTCTCCTTCATCGGAACTGGTCTGCCGCGTCGAGGGAAACCGTCGGCGGTGATGAGGGCGACGGCGTCACAATCCGCCAGGCGCGTGGCGACAGCAGAGGCACCGAAACCGGAGAAGATGGGAATGTAGATCGCCCCGATGCGGGAGACCGCCAGCGTGGCGATCGCGCACTCGGGCGTCAACGGCATGAAGATACCGACGCGATCGCCTTCCCGGATCCCAAGGCGCTTGAGTCCGTTCGCAAGCCGGTTGACCTCGTCCAGCAGCTCGGCGTAGGTCAGGGTGCGGCTCGTGCCTTCTTCGCCTTCATAGCGAATCGCGATCTTGTCTTTGAGCCGGGGAAGATGGCGGTCGAGGCAGTTTTGGACGTAGTTATACCTGCCGCCGATCCACCACTTCGTCCACGCGACCCCTGCCGACGAGTCGTAGACTTTCGTGTACGGCCGGATCCACTGGAGCTCAAGATCCTCGCTGACGGCGTTCCAAAACCATTCCAGGTCTTCAACAGAACGGCGGAAGAGAGACTCGTAATCAGGAAGGCCGTGCCGGCGCAGGAACCGTACGAGCCGGCTCTGCTCCACGTAGCTGGCAGACGGGTGCCAGACAACCTTTTCCGGATCAGGCTTCTGCGAGATAGCCACTCATTCGATCCCGTGAGAAGGCATTCCCGAGCGCCACCGCGAGCTTGATGCGCGCTTTGTGTCCGGGATGATCGTGGGCAAACAACAGGCCGCGGCGCTGGAGGTCGCGGAACGCGCCCTCGTACCCGTACATGTCCCACATGTTGCCGGTGAAACACCGTGTCGTCGCCGCCACTGTAAGGCCTTTCGCCAGCGCCTGATCGATCGCCGGCAGCAGCGGCGGGTTCACCCGACCACCCCCGAAGACCTCCAGGACGATCCCACGGGTGCCAGCCTGGATTGATGCCCTGATGAATTTGTCATCACAATCTACAAAGAGGCGGATGAGATCGACTTTTGGCTCCAGCTTGGGGGGATGGACCGTTCGAGGCATCGGACGCATGAAGAATCGGGGACCGTCGCCGTAGATGACACCGAGCGGCCCCGTCGCCGGCGACTTGAACGCGTCCTCCTTTTGACCATTGGTCTTTGTAACCCACCGCGCGGAATGAATCTCTTCATTGAGAACAACCATCGTGCCCATGCCGCGGGCACTGTCGTGAGCCGCGACTCGGATCGCGTCATAGAGGTTGCGGTACCCATCGAAGCCAATCTGCGATGAGTTTCGCATCGCTCCGGTGAAGACCACCGGCTTCTCAGAATCGACGGTCAGATAAAGAAGGTAGGCGCTTTCTTCAAGGGTGTCGGTCCCGTGGGTCACGACCAGGCCATCCACGTTTGGCCGCGCCAGGATGGTCGACGCGCGCTCGCTCATCTGGCGCATGAGCTCCAGCGTCATGAAAGCCCCGGGGATGAAAGCCAGCTCCTCAACCGAAACCTGCGCAATCGAACTCAGACCCGGGATATCACGCAGCAGGTCCTCGCCTCGCAGCGTGGGCTTGGCGCCACTCCCATCGACGTCGCGGGTCGAGATGGTCCCGCCGGTGGTGAGGACAACGATCCGCTTCATGCACAATTCCTCCTCTGCTTCCGCATCACCACTCACTCGTTCGGGTTCGAGCCGAGACTCACCTATTGCAAGTGACCAGATAACAAGAAGGGAACTATCAGCTCGTGGAGAGATGTATTAGTAGAGGAGGATTCGATGCGCACACTCTCGATCGCGGTCGCCGCAGCGATGCTGTTGGCGGCATCCTCGAGCCTAGGGATCGCTCAGGTTGAGAGGCCGGCCGATAAGCCAAGTGAGGAGATCGGGACCGGCATCATTGGCGACGGGATCGTCGTGCCGGGCGAGCGCATCGGTCCGCTGCGGCTGGGGATGACGCCTGCCCAGATGATCCGGCTGATGCCCCTTGGGTACCGGCGCGAGGCCTTCGACAAGGAAGACGTCATTGTGTATGAATGGCGCAGGGAGGGCGTCTGGGTCTCGCTCGACGGGGCCACCCGGCAGGTGCGGCTGATCAGCGTCTTCGGCACGGGTGCGTACAAGACCGACAAAGGCGTGGTGCTGCTGCAGACCGAGTCAAAGATGGAAGCGACGTACGGCAGAAGCTACAGACGGTACGAGTATCCTGACGACAAGTTGACCTTAATTCGCTATGTTGCCCTCGGCTTGCAACTCGGCATTGTGAATTACCCAAGCCAGCGAGCGATCCACGGCCGGATCTTCACCATGGGGATCTTCACCCCCGGGAAAGAGCCGCCACTCGCGAAATCCCCGACCAAGTAGAAATTGCCACTTTTGGCGGGAAATCGGTGCCAGGCACCTATTTGGCCCGGAACAGGTGCCTGGCACCAATTTTGGGCCAAATTCGATACTTTTGAGCCCCGTGGGAGGCAGCGATGAAGGACTACCCGCGCGAGACCCCTAATCCCCATACTCTCTAAATCCGAGGACACTATTTCGCGATGACGACCCGGTATTTCGGCGAACGGATCAAGCGCATTGAGGATCCCCGGCTGCTCACCGGCCGGGGGACGTATGTCGACGACATCCAGCCCCGCGGCTGCGTGCACGCCGCGGTCCTGCGCAGCCCGCACGCCCACGCTCGGATCCGCAGTATCGACGTCTCGAAGGCGAAGGTCTTGCCGGGAGTGATCGGGGTCTACACGAACGCCGACCTGCTTTCTGCGATTGCCGGACCGCTGCCGAAGTTGATCCCGCATCCGTCGCTCATTCACCACAAGACTCAGTATGCGCTCGCTCCTGACACGGTGCGTCACGTCGGCGAGCCGATTGCGTTCGTGGTCGCGGAGAACCGTTACGTCGCCGAGGACGCGCTGGATCTGATTGACGTCGAGTACGATCCGCTGCCGCCGGTGGTGGACCTCGAGCAGGCCGCGCAGCCCGGCGCGCCCCTGGTGCACGAGGACATGGGCACCAATGTCTGCGCGCAATATGCCCAGCGCGTGGGCAACGTCGAGGAGGCGTTCAGTAAGGCGGCGCACGTCTTCACAGATCGGTTTGTGGTCGACCGCGGCGCGGCCGCGCCGATAGAATGCCGCGGTGTGGTCGCAGTGTGGGATGAGAAGACCCGGCAGCTCACGGTCTGGGATTCCACCCAGGCCCCCATTCCAATCCGGAACGGTCTCGCGCGGCTCCTCGAGCTGCCGCAGGCGAATGTCCGCGTCATCGCGCCCGACGTCGGGGGCGGCTTCGGCCCGAAGATCATGATGTTCTACCCGGAAGAGGTGCTGGTGCCGTACGCGGCGATGCAGCTGGACCGGCCGGTGAAGTGGATCGAGGACCGCCGCGAGAACTTCGTGGCCATGAACCAGGAGCGGCTGCAGATTCACGATGCCGCGATCGCGGTGGACCGGGACGGCCGCATCCTCGGGGTCAAGACCGTCTTCCTGTATGATTCCGGCGCGTACATCCCCTATGGCCTCACCGTCCCCATCGTCGCCAGCACGACGCTGCCGGGACCGTACAAGATTCCGAACTACCACTGCGAATTCAAAGCGGTCTTCACGAACAAGACGATCGTCAGCCCGTATCGCGGCGCCGGGCGCCCGCACGGCGTGTTCGTGATGGAGCGGTTGATGGACCGGGTGGCGCGCGAGCTGGGCATCGACCGCGTCGAGGTGCGCCGGCGCAACTTCATCCGGCCGGAAGAGTTTCCGTACGATGTCGGCCTCATCTACCAGGACAACGCGCCGCTCATCTACGACAGCGGGAACTACCCGGCCCTGCTCGACCGCGCGCTGCAGATGATCGGCTATGACCGGTGGCCGCAAGCACGGGAGCGGTACCGCCGCGAGGGGCGATCCGTCGGGCTTGGAGTCGCCTGCTATGTCGAAGGCTCTGGGATCGGCCCGTATGAAGGCTGCCGCATCACCGTCGAGCCGTCAGGGAAAGTGTATGCGGCCACAAGCGTCGGGACGCAGGGACAGGGGCATTTCACCTCATTTGCACAGATCATCGCCGATGCACTGTCGGTGCCGGTGGACGGGATCGTCGTGACGACCGGTGACAGCGGCGCGTTCGGATGGGGCACCGGCACGTTCGCAAGCCGCGCCGCGGTGGTCGCCGGCAACGCCGTGGCTCTCGCCGCTCAGGCGGTCCGCGAGAAAGCGCTGAAGGTGGCGGCGACGAAACTCGAGGCTCACGCTGGCGGAGATCGCCGTGGCCGCGAACCCGCTGCGCGGCACAATTCCCAAGGAATGGGAGCAGCCCGGGCTCGAGGCCAGCCGCTACTTCGCCCCGCCCCGGGGGACGTTTGCCGCCGGCGTGCATGCCGCGATCCTGGAGGTCGACATCGAGACTGGCATGATCAAGATCCTCAAGTACGTCGTCGTCCACGACTGCGGCAAGGTCATCAACCCGTTGATCCTGGAGGGCCAGATCCGGGGAGGCGTCGCCCAGGGGATCGGCGGCGCATTTTATGAGAAGTTGCTCTACGACGAGTCAGGCCAGCTGCTGACACAGACGTTCATGGACTACCTGCTGCCGACGTCGATGGAAATTCCTGACGTCGAGGTCGATCACATCGAGACGCCATCGCCGCTCAATCCGCTCGGCGTCAAGGGCGCAGGTGAAGCGGGCGTGATCCCTGTCCCCGCGCTCTTCGCTCAGGCCATCGATGACGCGCTGGCGGACCGGGGCGTCCGAATCACCGAGATGCCGCTGAGCCCGAACCGGCTACTGGAACTCATACAGACGGACCTCGGGCTTCGGGCCTCGGGCTTCGGGCAACACGAGCCGGTCCCCTCGAGATGAAGCCCGCCCCATTCCGATACGCGGCGCCCGACACCGTCGCAGAAGCCCTTGGCCTCCTGCGCAGCTATGGGCAGGACGGGAAGCTGCTGGCCGGCGGCCAGAGTCTGGTGCCGCTGCTGAACATGCGGCTGGCCCGGCCGTCCGTCATCATCGATCTCAACCGGATCCTGGAACTGTCCTATATTAAGGAAGACAACGGCGAGATCGCGGTCGGCGCGATGACGCGACAGCGGGAGGCGGAACTGTCTCCTCTGATCCGGCGCCGGCTTCCTCTCTTGGCCGAAGCGCTCGGCGTCGTCGGCCATCCGCAGATCCGGAACCGCGGCACCATCGGCGGGAGTATCGCGCACGCGGACCCGTCGGCTGAGTTGCCTGCGGTGGCCGCAGCGCTGGAGGCCAAGATGGTCATCCGGGATCCGAAGGGGAGGCGAGTCCTCACACCGGATGAGTTCTTCCTCTCTTATCTCACTACGGCACTCGAGCCAGATGAGCTGCTGGTCGAAGTCAGGTTTCCGGTCATTCCGAAGGCAGGGGCCGCATTTTTGGAGGTGGCGCGTCGGCACGGGGATTATGCGCTGGCCGGCGTGGCTGTCGTCGTATCAAAGAACGGAGAGCAGGTCGGGACGTGCCGGCTGGCGTTTACCGGCGTCGGCCCCGGGCCGGTCAGGATTCCTGAGGCTGAAGCGGCGGTCACAGGCAACCGTCTGACCGATCGTGTGCTGCAGGATGTCCGGAAGACCGTTGAGGAGCGGCTGGATCCCGACAGCGACGTGCATGCCTCAGCAGAGTATCGGAAGCACGTGGCGGGGGTGCTTACGGTCCGAGCTCTTCGGTTCGCCGCTGAGCGAGCGGGAGCGCGATGACAAGACGAACTGCCGCTCCTCGCCTCATCGAGCGAAAGGAGATCCGGCTCCGCCTCAACGACCGCGAGTACTCGGGAACCGTCGATGTACGGAAGACGCTCGTTGACTTCATCCGCGAGGATCTCGGCCTCACGGGCACGCACGTCGGATGCGAACATGGGATGTGCGGCGCCTGCACCATCATTCTGAACGGGCGGGCAGTGCGGAGCTGCTTATTGTTCGCCGTGCAGGCCGACGGCGGAGACGTCACGACCGTCGAAGGACTCGGCACACCCGACCGGCTCCACCCGATTCAGGAGGCGTTCCGCGATCATCACGGCCTCCAGTGCGGCTTCTGCACACCGGGATTCCTGATGACCACGATTGCCTTTCTGGACGAGACCCCCGACCCGGACGATGGTCAGATCCGCGAGGCGCTGGCCGGGAATTCGTGCCGGTGCACCGTCTATCAGGGAATCGTCGAGGCCGTGAGGGATGCGGCGCAGCGGATGAACAAGGCGG
>JACPRY010000056.1 GCA_016193565.1 Armatimonadota bacterium | reverse complement strand
ACCGGCAAGGCGCCCTCACCCGTGGCCGCGCGCACGATGGACATGATCTTCATCCTCCATGCCGACCACGAGATCAATGCCAGCACCTTTGCCACGCGCGTCGCGGTGGCGACCTTCACCGATTTGCACTCCGCTATCACGGCGGCGATCGGGACCCTCAAGGGGCCGCGCCACGGCGGCGCCAATGAGGATGTGCTGGCGATGCTGCTGGAGATCGGCGATGCGAAGCCTGAGAACCGCATCCCGGGATTCGGCCACCCGGTCTACAAAGTAGATGACCCGCGCGCCGGCGTGCTGCGCGAGATGGCCCGGAAGCTCAGCGCGGAGGCCGGGGCGATGAAAGTGTTCGACACGGCGGTCAAAGTGTACGAGACGATGCACCGTGAGACGGACCTGCCGGTGAACGTCGACTTCTTCTCGGCAGTCGTCTACCACGCGCTTGGGATCCCGATCGACCTCTGCACCTCGATCTTTGCCAGCGCGCGGATCAGCGGCTGGTGCGCGCACGCGATGGAGCAGTATCACGACAAGTTGATCCGGCCCCGCGCGCACTACACCGGACCCGCCCCGCGCGCGTTCGTCCCGTTGACCGCGCGGGGGTAAGGGCCGCCACGCGGTCGTGAACCGGAGGAGGAAATTCTGCGTATCCCGAATTATGACCATTTGGATTCCAGGGAGTGACATAAGGAGGGACAGAGTGTGAATCGATTCCGTCGACTGCTTTTGCTCGTCGCGGTGCTGGCCGTCGGCCTGACGACCGTCTCACTCCAGCCAGCGGTCGGTCAGACGTCGTTGGTGTTGGCATTTGTCCCGTCGCTGGATGCCACGCAAGTCCTGGCAACAGGGGGCACGCTGGCACGGATGCTGGAAGTGGCCACAGGGTACCGGGTGCGGGCGGAGGTGCCCACAAGCTACGCGGCCACGATCGAGGCGATGTGCGCGGGCCGTGTGGACGTCGGCTTCCTGGCCACGTTCGCCTACGTTCTCGGACACCAGCGATGCGGAGCCGACGCCCGTCTGGTCAGCGTCCGGCAGAAGAAGCCATTCTATGTTTCGCAGATCCTCTATCGGGCGGACCTCAACGTGAAGAGCCTGGCCGACTTGCGAGGCAAGAGATTCGCCTTCGTTGATCCCGGATCAGCGTCTGGCTATCTCTTCCCCGCCGCACTGCTGAAAACGAACGGGATTGACCCCGATCGGTTCTTCAGCCAGGTGGTCTTCGCCGGCGGGCACGACAAGGTTGTTCTGGCCATCTATACGGGTTCCGTGGATGCCGGGGCCACCTTCGGGGATCCGGACAACCCGGTCTTCGAGGCGCGGGATCGCGTGGTCAGGCAGTACCCTGATGTCAGGGATAAGGTCAAAGTCCTCATGTACACAAACCCGATCCCCAACGACACGGTGTCGTTCCGCCGGGATCTTCCCGAAGAGGTGAAGGAGAAGGTGACCAAGGCCATGTTCCGCATCGCCGCAACCGCGCCGGGCCGGGAGACGATCTTCAGCCTCTATCAGCATGAGGGGTATGCCGATCTGACGGCCCTCCGCACGACGTACAAGCAGCCCGGGCTGCGGTCAGTCGATGACCTCTACACAGTTGTCCGCGATGCGATCAAGCTGCTGGGCCTGGACATAAACAGGATTGTCCGCTAGGGATTGGCGCAGTCAGTCAGGAGATCCCGGGGGAGGGGAGGCTGAGCCCCTCCCCTTCGATGTTGGAGGGCCCGACGTGAAAGGCGCATCCGTACGTGTGGAGCAATTGGTGAAGGTCTTCCCGGACGGCACCCGGGCGCTGGACGACATCAGCTTCGAAGTCCACCCTGGTGACTTCTTGGTGATCATCGGCCTCAGTGGATCGGGGAAATCCACCCTCATGCGGTGTATCAACCGGCTCATCCAGCCTACCTCCGGCAAGATCTACATCGACGATGTCGATATCACGACTTTGTCGCTTGAGGAGATACGGCAGCTGCGCCGGCGGATCGGCATGGTCTTCCAGCAGTTCAATCTCGTCAAACGGTCCTCGGTGCTGACCAATGTCCTCTCCGGCCGTCTGGGGTACGTGCAACCCTCGTGGGCGCTGATGAACTACTTCCCGCGCGAAGAGGTCACCCGGGCCTTGGCCAATCTGCAGCGCGTAGGCATTCCGGAAAAGGCGCGCACCCGCGCCGACCAACTGTCCGGGGGCCAGCAGCAGCGCGTGGGCATCGCCAGGGCGCTGATGCAGGAGCCGAAGCTCATCCTGGCCGACGAGCCAGTGGCGAGTCTCGATCCCGCGACCTCGCACTCCGTCTTGAAGTACATTGAGGAGTTGAACAAGAAGGACGGCATCACGGTGCTGTGCAGCCTGCACTTCCTGAGCCTGGCCCGGCGCTATGGGACGCGGATCATTGCGTTGAAGTCGGGGCGGGTGGTGTTCACGGGGTACCCGCCCGATATTGACGAACACCGCTTCAAGGAGATCTACGGCGAGGAGGCGGTAGAGGTGGAGATCGCCTGATGGCAAACGAGACCCTCACCCAACCCGCCCCCACGCTGCCCAGGACACAGGCCCGTCCCTGGACGTTCCTCTTGCTGGTGCTTGGCCTGGCGGTGGTCTACGTCTACGGCTGGAAGGTGACCCAGATCAACCTGGGTGAGCTCGTGACCAAAGCCCATCTCGTGAGGCCCCTGGTCCGGGATTTGATCCGCCCGGACCTTCTCACCTGGCGGCAGCGAACGCAAGCTTTGAGCGTACCATTTAGTTTCACACGTGAAGGCGCGCCGGCCCCACTTCCGGTCCCGCCTGCGGGCCCGCGCCTGCGACTCTCGAGCAGCGTGGCGTCGCCAGGGCAGCCTCTCGTCGTCCGGGGCGAGGGATTCACGCCCAATCGCCCGGGGGTGCTCATCTGGCAAGACCAGTCGGGCGCGTCGGCGAAGGCGAAAGAGTTTCGGACCGACAGCCAGGGCGCATTCACGGTGGACCTGGCCGTGCCGAGTTTGATAGGTGAACATCACCATCTGATCGCCGAAGTGACCCTGGAGGGTCGGCTGCTGCGGCCCAGCACCGCGCTGACGCTGGTGTTTGGCCGCTTGGTCGAGACCGTCTTCCTGGCCCTGATGGGCACCACGATTGCCGTCATCCTCGCGGTGCCCCTCAGCTTTCTGGGTGCCAAGAACCTCATGGCGCGCAGTCCCGTCGGGACGACTGTCTACTACATAGTGCGGACCGTCTTTAACATCACGCGGTCCATCGAGCCGCTGATCATGGCGACTGTTTTCGCCGTGTGGGTCGGTATCGGACCCTTTGCGGGGGTGCTGGCTCTGGCGCTCCACTCGGTGGCTTCTCTGGGGAAGTTGTATTCCGAGCAGATCGAGTCCATCGATCCGGGGCCGATTGAAGCGATCACGGCCACCGGGGCGAGCCCCCTCCAGG
>JACPRY010000025.1 GCA_016193565.1 Armatimonadota bacterium | reverse complement strand
CGAAGCGAGTGGAGCAGGAGATGGAGCGGACCCGCGAGATCCGGTGGGGGCCGCGCACGATCGACATCGACCTGCTTCTCTATGACGGTCTCGAGCTCGCAACGGACCGGTTGACGATCCCACATCCGGAGATGACCGGGCGCAGGTTTGTCCTCGAGCCGCTCCAGGAGATTGCGCCGGACCTCACGCTTCCCGATGGCCGGTCGATCGAGCACCTGTTGAAGGTCTTGCGCGGCCAAGAGGTACGGAGGGTCACGGAACGACAAGAGACGTGAATGGTGAATGGTGAATGGTGAATGGTGAATGGTGAATGGTGAATGGAAGGGATCCTAAGTGCTAAAGCAGTGCAAGAGGGACTGCAAACGAGGTGTTTCGGACGGCCGCTGTCGGTGCATGGAGTTGTGGACTCGACGAACGACATCGCGCGTGAGCTCGCCGAGCACGGGGCGCCCGAAGGCGCGGCTGTGCTGGCGAGAGAGCAGACCGGGGGCCGCGGCCGTCAGGGCAGGGGGTGGGTCTCACCGGCCGGGGGCCTGTGGCTCTCCGTCGTGCTGCGGCCATCGCTTCCGGCAGATGCGTGGCCGCTCATCGGGTTCGCCGCCGGCGCCGGCGCGGCGGCGGCTGTGGAGGCGGCAACCGGGGCGATGATTCTGTTGAAGTGGCCGAACGATCTGATGCTTCACGGCCGGAAAGTCGGCGGAATCCTGGTGGAATCAGCGAGGGACGTCGCCATTCTCGGCATCGGTATCAATGCGAACGTTCCGCTCGAGGTACTGCCCGACGGCCTGCGCGCCGAAGCCACGACGCTGCTTGCATCGCTCGGGCGGCCGGTGGAGCTGGCGGCCCTCGCACGCACGGTCCTCTACGAAGTGGAGCAGCACTACGATCTGGTACATCAGAATCCGGACGCTGTGCTCGAGGCCTGGCGCGCGCGTTCCTTTCTCACCGGCCGGCGGGTGATCGTCAGCGGCGCGCAGAGAATTGACGGGATCGCCGAGGGCATCGATGTTTCGGGCGCGCTGTTGGTACGCACGGGATCAGGTGTCCAGCCTGTCAGAGCGGCCGACGTCTCCGTACGGGAAGCCGATCCAGCCTAGGACAATGCCGCAGATCACCGACGTTCATGGCATCACAGTAGGGCACGCCACCGATCTGGGTGCGGCGACCGGCTGCACCGTCATCGTGTGCGAGCAGGGCGCAGTCGCCGGGGTCGACGTGCGCGGATCGGCCCCCGGAACGCGTGAGACCGATCTGCTGCGGCCGATGAATCTCGTTGAGCGCGTCCACGCCGTGTTGCTCACCGGCGGCAGCGCGTTCGGGCTCGCCGCCGCCGACGGGGTCATGCGGTTTCTTGAAGAGCGCGGGATCGGCTTCGAGACCGGCGTGGCGAAGGTCCCCATCGTCCCTGCGGCCGTGATCTTCGATCTCGCGGTGGGCAATGCGAAGGTCCGTCCCGGCCCCGAGATGGGTCACGCTGCGGCCCGCGCCGCGATCCGAAACGTTGAGGAAGGTTCGGTGGGTGTCGGGGCCGGTGCCACGGTCGGGAAACTGCTCGGACCGTCCTCCGCCATGAAGGGCGGTGTCGGGACATGGTCGGTCCGGCTGCCCCGCGGCGTCATCGTCGGAGCGCTGGTCGTCGTCAATGCATTCGGCGACGTCCTGGACAACGACACAGGAGCGATTCTCGCGGGAGCGCGCGATCCGGGAAGCGGGCGCTTCCTCAACATGGCCGAGATGCTGCTCACCATGGAAGAGATGCCGGGTTTCCCGCGGAACAGCACGCTGGGTGTCGTCGCGACAAATGCGACGCTGACGAAGGAAGCGGCCAACAAACTCGCGCAGATGGCCCACGACGGCCTGGCGCGCGTGATCTCACCTGCGCACACGATGTTCGATGGCGATGTCATTTTCGCGCTCAGCCTCGGTGAGGCGAAGGCAAACCTGCTCTCGCTGGGCGTTGCGGCAGAGCGGGCGGTCGCGGAGGCTGTCAAGCGAGCCGTCCGGTTGGCCAAAGGTCTGGGGGGTATCCCAGGTCTTGCGGACAACCCGGGAACACGGTAACGCGGAAGCGCGGAAACGCGTAGATGCTCGGACACGGTGCCGGTCCTCCCGTTCCCAGTTCCCGGTTCCCCGTTCCCGGTTAGAATAGAGGCATGCGGCGGCTGGCAGAGGTCCTGGAGGCGATCTCCGGGACGACAGGCAAACTCGCGAAGCGCGACTTCGTTGCCGACTACCTCAAGGCCCTCGCCGACGACGAACTCCGCATCGCCTGCACGTACATGACCGGCTCCCCGTTTCCGGCGGGCGACGCGCGGGCGCTGAACGTTGGCTGGTCAGCGATCGTTGAGGCGCTGCTGGACGTGAGCGGCGCGACGGACGAGGCGGTGGATCAGAGCTACCTGCGCCACGGAGACCTCGGCGCGGTGGCTCATGAACTCCTCCAACAGAAGCGTCACGCCCCCCTGTTTCGGACCCCGCTTCGGCTTCAGGCGGTGGATGCGGCGTTCACCAGGATGGCGGCCTCATCCGGCAAGGGATCACGCCAGGTCAAGCTGGACGGGATGCGCGCGCTGCTCGCGGATGCCGATCCGCTCGAAGCGAAGTACCTGATCCGCATCATCACCTCGGATCTGCGCGTCGGTCTGAAAGAGGGACTCCTGGAAGAGGCGATCGCCAAAGCGTTCGATGCGCCGGTCGAAGCGGTGCGGCGCGCCAACATGCTCGTCAGCGACGTTGGGATGGTAGCGGTGATGGCGCGCCACGGGACGCTGGATGTGGCCACGCTGACGCTGTTCCGTCCGTTCCACTTCATGCTGGCCGAGACCGTTTTCTCACCGGAAGAACCTTTTGAGCCACTTGGTCGGGGCGAGGGGGATGGGGGGCGGCCGACGTCGCTCTTCGTCGAGGACAAGTACGACGGGATCCGGGCGCAGGTGCACTACGACGGGACACGGCTCGCGATCTACTCGCGGACGCTGGATGAGATCACGCCGTCGTTCCCAGAACTCCACGGTGAACTCCGCGCGCTTGGT
>JACPRY010000033.1 GCA_016193565.1 Armatimonadota bacterium | reverse complement strand
GTGGCTGACGCTGCTCATTGCCACCAGCCGCTTGACATCTCGCTGCGCCCACGAAACGATCCCTCCATAAACGATTCCAACGAGCGCCAGCACCGAAAGCACGGGCGCGAACAGTACTGTGGCCTGCGGGAACAACGGTAAGAGAAACCGCAGAAAGCCGTAGGTGCCCATCTTCAGCAGCACCGCAGCGAGGATCACGCTGCCGGCCGTCGGGGCCTCGACGTGCGCGTCGGGCAGCCAGGTATGGAGCGGCCAGACCGGAACTTTGATCGCGAACGCGAGCGCGAAGGCGCCAAACAGCCACGCCTGAAGCGGCATCCCCACTTGAACGTCACGGAGTCGAACCAGGTCGAACGTCCGCTCCCCCAGCAGCGCGCCGCTCTGCAGGTAGAGCGCGATGATCGCGACCAGCATCAGCGCACTCCCCGCCATCGTGTAGAGGATGAACTTGATTGCCGCGTAGGACCGGCGCGGGCCGCCCCACAGCCCGATGATGAAGTACATCGGGACGAGCACGGCTTCCCAGAACACGTAGAACAGGACCAGGTCCATGCTGAGAAATGTGCCGAGCAGTCCCGTCTCCAGCAGCAGCAGGGTGATCGTAAACTCCTTCACTCGCTCTGTTACCGAGCTCCACGAGGACAGAAGCGCCAGCGGCAACATCAGCGCGGTGAGCAGGACGAGCGCCAGGGAGATCCCGTCGATCCCGAGATGGTAGGTGATCCCAAGTGACGGCACCCACCCCGCCCGTTCCTCAAACTGCAGCCCCGCTTCCCCGGGAACAAACACGGCGAAGACGGCAAGCGCCACCGCCAGCGCCGTCACGGAGGCGATCAACCCCGTCCAGCGGATGGCCGACTCGCGCCGCCTGTCGATCACAGCCGCCGCGACAGCCCCCGCCACGGGAATGAAGATCAGAGCTGAAAGCATCGTCCCCGCAATCTTGCGCCCAGCCGTTTCCCGTTCCCCGTTCCCGGTTCCCCGTTCCCGTTCATCGTGTCAACCAATACCCCAGCAGCAGCACCGTCCCAGCCAGCAGCACGGCCGCATAGTTGCGCACGTAGCCGGTTTGAAACCGCCGGAACGAGGCGCCGGCCTGCCTCACGGCGCCGGCGACGCCGATGACCGCACCGTCGATGATCCCGAGCTCGACCGTCGACGCCAGGAACTGCGCCCCCCGCCTCAACGGACCCACGATCGCTGCGTTGTACAGATCCTCGATGTACCACTTGTGGCTGAGGAATTGCCCGAGCGCACTCAACGACGCATCGCGCCGCCCACGGTACAGCCATAGGCCGGCGAGCATGCCCGCAAGAGCGGCCGAGACGGACACGAGCGTGAGCGCCAGCACCGGCACCGCACCGGCTTCGGGCTCCGGTGCAGAGTTGAAGAACCGCTCCAGGCTGTGCAGGAGCGGCGCCCCCACCGCGCTGGCGCCGAGGAACCCTCCCCCAAGCGATAGCGCTGCAAGCGCGGCCATCGGCCAGCCCATCTCCGGCGGCGCCTCGTGTGGGCCTCGACTGCCGCTCGGCCCACCCTGAGCGGAGTCGAAGGGTGGATGATCGTGATGCGAAGGAGGCGGCGCAAAGGTCAGGATCGCCGCGCGCGTGATATACACAGCGGTGATGAACGCCGTCGCGACTCCCGCGGCCCACAGCAGATAAGATCCCCAACCCCGAGCGTGCGCGAACGCGCGCTCGAGGATCAGATCCTTGCTGAAGAATCCCGCCGTGAACGGGAATCCGGCCAGCGCCGCCGCCCCGATCACGAAGCCCAGCGCAGTCCAGCGCATCGGGCGCGCCAGCCCTCCGAGGCGGCGCATGTCGATCACGCCGTGCATCGCGTGCATCACGCTCCCGGCCGCGAGAAACAGGAGCGCTTTGAACACCGCATGCGTCGTCAGGTGAAACATCCCGGCCGGCGCTGCCGCGACGCCCATCGCCAGAAACATGTACCCAAGCTGGCTGATCGTAGAATAGGCGAGCACACGCTTCAAGTCATGCTCGACCAGCGCGACGGTCGCGGCGAAGAACGCCGTGGCCGCGCCGACCGCCGCGACCACGCCCAGCGTGAGTTCCGCCTGCGTGAAGAGGGGGTGGAGCCGCCCGATCATGTAGACACCAGCAGTCACCATCGTTGCGGCGTGAATGAGCGCTGAGACCGGCGTCGGGCCTTCCATCGCATCCGGCAGCCAGACATGCAGCGGCAGCTGCGCCGATTTCCCCGTCGCACCGACGAACAGCAGCAGCGTGATCGCAGTGGCGACCGGCACCGCCATCGAGGACGACGCATCCGCGATGGCCTTGAAGTCGAGGCTCTTCACCGTTACCGCGAGCAGCAGGATTCCCAGCAGAAATCCGGCGTCGCCGATGCGGTTGACGATGAACGCTTTGCGGCCGGCATCCGCGGCCCGCTCGCGATCGAACCAGAACCCAATCAACAGATACGAGCACAGTCCGACGAGCTCCCAGCCGACAAACATGACGAGCAGGTTCCCGGCGAGCACCAGCACGAGCATGGACGCGATGAAGAGGTTGAGGTAGGCGAAGTAGCGGCTCTTCCCGGGATCCTCGGCCATGTAGCCGATCGAGTAGATGTGGATCAAGAAGCCGACGCCGGTGACCACCAGTGTCATCACAGCCGAGAGCGGATCCAGCACTAGCGATGCGCGCGCGCTGAACTCGCCGGCCGAAATCCATGTGAACAGCGATGCGGTGAGGCCTTCCCGCCAGACCTCGGGCTGCTGCACTGCGACCAGGGCCGCCGTCAACGAGAGCCCAACCGATGCGCTCCCGACGAGACCCGGAGCGCGCGGCGGCAGCCGCCCGCCCGCGAAGCCATTGATGAGCCACCCGGCCAGCGGAAACAGGATGATGAAGAGCAGCACCATCTAACCCCGGAGCAGATCCACGTCGTCGATGTCCACGGTGCTGCGCGCCCGGAAGATCGCGATGATGATCGCGAGCCCAACGACGACCTCGACGGCCGCGATCACGATGACGAAGAACACGGCCACCTGTCCTTCGATCGCCGCCAGCTGGCGCGCGAACGCAACAAAAGTCAGGTTGACCGAGTTCAGCATCAACTCAATGGCCATGAAGATGACGAGCGCGTTCCGGCGCACGAGCACACCGGCCATCCCCACCGTGAACAGCACGGCGCTGATCGTGAGGTAGTACGGGACCGGGATCATGGCGGCGCGAGGGGCCGGCCGACGACCACCGCCGCGATGATGCCCACGAGCAGAACGATCGACGCGACCTCAAACGGCAGCAGAAACTTTGTGAACAGCGACCGGCCGACCGACTCGGCCGTGCCGAAGCCGGGAGCCGGCTCGGCCATGTGCGGCCCTGCACCGGTCCAGATCGCATACAGGAGAGCGGCGAGGAACAGCCCGGCCAGCACGTAGCTGACCGGACCCTGCCAGCGGAGTTTCTCGACCCTACCCTCGCCCGACCGCATGTGCAGCAACATGATGACAAACAGGAACAGGACGACGATCGCTCCAGCATAGATGATGACCTGCAGCGCGGCGATGAACTGGGCGGCAAGCAGCAGGTACATAATGGCCAGGCTGCCGAGCACGAGCAGCAGCGACAGCGCGCTGCGCACCGGCGGGCGGCTGGCGATGACGCCGATACCTCCGGCAAGCGCGCCGGCGCTAGCGAGCCCAAAGACGACGAGTTCCATCGTGACTTCTTAGATCTCTCTCCCTGGGTCGCGCCCGGAAGATCCAGGATAGGGCTCCGTGAGCATTGGCTTCGTATAGATCATGGACGCGCGTGTGTAGCCGGCGAGTTCATACTCGCGGCCCAGCACGATCGCGCCGGTCGGGCATGCCTCCTCGCACAACCCGCAGAAGATGCACCGCAGCTCGTTGATCTGAAACTCCTCCGCGTACCGCTCGCCCTTGCTGACCTGGTGCTCCGGCGTGTTCTCGGCTGCTTTGACGTAGATCGCCTGGGACGGACAGACGATGACGCACAGCTCGCACCCGACGCACCGCTCCATCCCATCCTCATAGAGCGTGAGCCAGTGCCGGCCCTTGAAGCGCGGCTGCACCGCCGGCCGCTTCTGCTCCGGATAGACCACGGTGATCGGCGGCCGGAACAGGTAACGGAAGGTGACCGCCATGCCCTTCAGCATGGCAAGTCCCTGACGCAAATACCTGCGGGCCGAGACGTAGGTAGACCTAGAAGACCAAGAAGACATAGAAGACCTAGTAGACTTTTTCACGGCTGCCGCAAGACAACTATGAGCGCTGTTACCACGACATTCACGAGTCCCAATGGGACAAGCACTTTCCATCCGAACGCCATGAGCTGGTCGTGTCTGACCCGCGGAAGCGTGGCGCGGATCCAGACGAAGAAGAAAATGAAGGCGAACGTCTTCAGCGCAAACCACACAAGCGGCGGAAGCACTGGACCCTGCCAGCCGCCCCAGAAGAGGGTCGTCGCAAGCGCCGACATCGTCACGATCGCAATGTACTCGGCGATGTAGAACATCGCGAACTTGAACCCGCCGTATTCGGTCTGGTAGCCGGCGATCAGCTCCTGCTCCGCCTCAGGGAGATCAAACGGCGCGCGGTTGGTCTCCGCCACCGCCGCGATCAGGAAGATCACAAATCCGAGAGGCTGCAACGCCACGAACCAGACGCGCTCCTGCGCCTTCACGATCTCGACCAGGCTCAGCGATCCGGCGGTGATGACCACCGCGATGACCGCGAGCCCGAGCGCGAGTTCATAGCTGATGAGTTGCGCGCTGCTGCGCAGCGAACCCAGCAGCGAGTATTTATTGTTTGACGACCAGCCGCCCAGGATGATGCCGTAGACGCCGACCGACGAGGCGGCCAGGACGACGAGGATGCCGATGTTGACGTCGGCGAGATACAACGGCACCCGCCGACCGAAGATCGTGATCTCAGGCCCGAACGGGATGACCGCATACACGAACAGCGCGACGACCATCGAGATGGCCGGCGCGAGCCAGTACACGACGAGATCGACGCGGGCCGGAACAAAGTCCTCTTTGAAGATCAGCTTGATGCCGTCGGCGAGCGGCTGCAGCAACCCGAAGGGACCGACACGGTTTGGACCGTAGCGGAATGTAGGCGCAGGCGGTCAGCAGCAGGAACAGCAAGATCCCGCTCTTGAGGGCCACGAGGCCCACAGACGTCATGATGGCGCCGCCGGAGCCAGCGCGCGGACCTGCACGAACGTGACCGGCTCATTCACGTCAATAAGCGTGTTGACGGGCGCGGCATCGTACCCCCGGGGGAGGAACACGTGTCCGGGCAGGACCACCGGTGAGATCCTGGCGCGGACCGCAACCGATCCTCGCGCCGACGTGATCACCACCGGCTCGCCGTCGGCCGCGTCGATCGTTCCGGCATCGTCGGGATGGAGCATCGCCCACGGTTCGCCCGCGAGATCCGCGATCGTCGGGGACCGGCTTGTCAAGACGCCACGATCGAAGAGTGCCTCGCCGGGAATCAGTATGAGTGGAAAGCCGCCCGCTGCGGAAGCCGGACGCTCCGGCTCAGACGGCTTGCCGAGCGGCGGGTGGCGGACGGGCAGGCGTTCGTCAATCCCCAGTCCTGGAATGAGCCCGCGCATTTCGTTGAAGATCTCTTCCCAGCCGCTGTATGCGATCGTCTTCCCTAGCCGCGCTGCGAGCGCGGCCAGAATCGCCCAGTCGCCTCGGGCGTCGCCGGGACCGGAGACAGCAGCACGAACTCGCTGGACACGCCCCTCGATGCTCGTCACCGTCCCATCCTTCTCCGCCGCCACCAGCGCCGGAAGCACCACGTCGGCCATCTGCGCGGTCTCAGTGAGGAACGCATCCTGCACCACGAGGAAGGGCAGCCGCGCCCGCGCCGCCCGCCACCGCTCTCGGTCGGGCACGTCGTTCGCCAGATCGGCGCCGATGACGAAGAGCACATCGAGTCCTCCGGCCACGGCGGCGTCGAGGATCTCCGGCGCGGTCATCCCCGCCTCCGTAGTGAGCGATCCCCACGCCTGCCTCAACTCCGAGGCGGCGTCGGCGAGTGCACGGCCGCCCGGTGCCACATCAGGCAGCAACCCGGCGGCTGTGGCGCCGAATGCATTGCCCTTCCCGCGCATCACGTTCAGCTCGGTTCCGGTCTTGCGGCACATCTCACCGGACGCTGCGAGCATCTGCCATCCGTCCGGCGCATCGAGCGCGGTGCGGCCGATCATGACGACCGGCCTGGACGCAGAACCGAGCGCCTTCGCGGCAGCGGCCAGCGCCGTGCGGTCAATCCCCTGGGGCGCCTCACGCGGAGCAGTGCCGCGTACCGCGTCTGCGAGCGCCAGCATCACGGCGCCGCCCTGCCCGCTGCGGTGCAGGAACTGCCACCGGACGAACCGCTGGATCTCCAATGCCTTGGGGGTGACCGCGATGATGGTGGCGCCGCGCTCTGTGGCCTGCTTCATCCGGAGCCAGAGTACCGGATATGTTTCTGTAATGTCGCAACCGATCAGCACAACACAATCGGCCAGCGCGAGATCGGCGATCGCTGTACCCATCCCCCACGACACCGCAAGATCAGGGCTCTGCGGTCGCGCATCGACGCGGTGATCGAGATGGGGCGTCCCCACGACGGCCCGGAAGAAGCGGGTGGCCACATAGGCATCTTCATTGGTCAACCGCGCTCCACCGAGCATCGCCACGCGCGGCCCGCTGGTGCGCCCAAGCCGGGAGGCGATCTGCGATAGCGCCTCGTCCCACGTCGTCTCGACGAATCCGCCCTCCCGACGCATCAACGGCCGGCGCAGCCGGTCGGTGTGATCCACGAACGCGTGCCCGAAGAAGCCAAGATCGCAGAGCCAGATGTCGTTCACGGCCGGATGCTCGCGGGCGCGCGTCCGTGTGATCCGCTCGCCGCGCACGTCAAACTCGACGGCGCAGCCGACGCCGCACAGGGTGCATGTGCTCTGCACCGGACGGTTGTCCCACGGGCGGGAGATGAACCGGTACGACTTCGCGGTGAGCGCGCCGACGGGACAGATCGCGATGGTGTTGCCGATGAACTTGGACTGCACCGGCAGCGTAAACGGCGTGTTGATCTCGCTGGAGAACCCCCGCTCAAATCCTTTCAGCGCATCGTCGCCGGCAATGATCTCGCCAAACCGGACGCAGCGCCAGCACAGGATGCAGCGCTCCCGGTCCAGCACCAGCGCCGGGCCGAGCGAGACCGGTTTGGCGAAATCCCGCTTCGCTTCCACGAAACGGCTGCGGCCCGGTCCGAACTTGTAGGTCTGGTCCTGCAGCGGACACTCGCCGCCTTTGTCGCAGATCGGACAGTCGAGCGGATGGTTGATGAGCAGAAACTCGAGGATCGCCTCCTGACCAGCCTTCACCTCGGGGGTATCCGTATAGACGACCATCCCGTCGGCGGCCTCGAGCGTACATGACGTCTGCAACTTCGGCTGTTTCTCGACCTTGACCAGGCACATCCGGCAGGCCCCCAAGGGCGGCATCCGATCGTGGTAACAGAAGATCGGAATCTCGATTCCTGCCCGCGTCGCCGCCTGGTAGACGGTCGTCCCCTTGTGGGCGGAAAGCGCCTTTCCATCAATGGTCAACGTGACTGTCGGTTGCTCGCTCATGCAGCACTCCAACTGACGGGCATCGGGCATCGGGCATCGGGCATCGAAACACCGATTGCCTTGGCGAAGCCCGAGGCCCGAAGCCCGAAGCCCGTTGGTCGTCTACGCCTTCTAAGCGGCATACTTCTCACGGACATCACAGCGCCCTGTCCGAATATGGTGCTCGTATTCGTGCCGGAAGAATCGCAGCGAGGCGTTGAGGCTGGGCGGCACGCTCTCCCCGAGCGGACAGAAACATGTGCCCGTCATCCCCTTCGCAATGCCGCTCAGCAGGTCCAGGTCTTCCGTCCGCCCCTGGCCGTGGAGCATGCGGTGGAACACCTGGCCGAGCCAGACGGTGCCTTCGCGGCAAGGAGTGCATTTGCCGCACGACTCGTCGCGGTAGAACTCCACGGTGCGGCCGATGATCTCGACCATGCAGGCCGTCTCGTCCATGACGATGAGCGCCGCCGACCCCAGCATCGTGCCCGGCACATCGACCTTCGGCAGCGCGTCGTAATCCATCGGCGTATCGAGATAGGCTTCGGGCAGGATCGCGGACGACGAGCCGCCGGGAAAGCACGCCTTGAACTTGCGTCCGCCGCGCACGCCGCCCGCAAGCTCGATGACCTTCCGGATCGTCGTGGCAAGCGGCACTTCGTAGACGCCGGGACGCGCGACATGGCCGCTCACGGAGATGAGGATCGGCGTCCCCTGCGCCTTGTACCATTGGTACCCTTTCGCGAAGATCCACGTCACGTGGCAGAGCGTCTCGACGTTGTTCACCGCGGTCGGCTGCATGTACAGGCCCTTCACCGCCGGATAGAAGGGGGGCTTGAGCCGCGGCATCGCGCGGCGCCCCTCGAGTGATTCCAGCAGCGCCGTCTCCTCGCCGGCCATGTAGGCGCCCGCGCCGGTCGCGAGCACGATCTCGAGATCATAGCCGCTGCGCAGAATGTTGCGACCGAGATACCCTGCCGATCTCGCCTGGGCGATCGCCCCTGTCAAAGCGTCGCGCGCCGTGGAAAACTCCCGCCGGAGATAGATGAACGCGTGGCGCGCGCCGATAGCGTAGCTGCTGATGATGATCCCCTCAATCAGCTGATGGGGATCGCCCTCCATCAACGTGCGGTCCTTGAACGTCCCGGGTTCGCCCTCGTCGGCATTCACGACGAGATACCTGGTGATGGCCGGATCTTTGGGAATGAACCTCCATTTCCGGCCGGTCGGAAAGCCTGCCCCTCCGCGACCCCGCAGGCCGGACTTGTCCACCTCGTCAATGACGGCTTCGGGCGCAATCGAGAGCGCCCGGCGGAGTCCCGCATAGCCGCCTCGCGAGAGATACGTCTCGAGGTCAGCCTGGTCGGGCTCGCTGATGTACTTGAGAAGGAAGGACTCCGGCATACCTACGGGCCTCGGGCTTCGGGCTTCGGGCTTCGTCCATCGGCATAACGTGTGAGGATGGCATCAACTTTTTCTGGCGTCAGTTGACCGTGCCGATCATCCCCAATGAGCATCATGGGCGCGAGTTCGCAGGCCGCGAGGCACTCTGCCGTCTTCAGAGTGAACCGGCGGTCCGGCGTCGTCTGCCCGACGTCGATCTTCAGCCGGGTTTTCAGGTGTTGAAGGATCCGGCCGCACCCGTTCAGCGCGCAGGATAGGTTCGTGCAGACCTGAATGACGTGCGCGCCGACCGGCTTGAAGTGATACAGATGGTAGAAGGACGCCACCGACGTCACTTCGCTTTCCGGAAGATCCATCACCTCCGCGACCCCACGGATCGCCTCGGGGCTCAGGTAGCCCACTTCCTCCTGCGCCACGAACAGCGCGTCCAACAGCGCCGACTGCGGCTCTGGAAACTGCGCCATCAGCCGGCGGATCTCCGCCCTCGCCGCGCTGGACAGACCGTTCCCCGTTCCCCGTTCGCCGTTCCCGGCGTTCACCGGTCGACGTCTCCCAGCACGATATCGATCGAGGCGATGATGACGACCGCGTCCGCGATCGTCTCGTGGTAGATCATGACTGGCAAGGCCTGGAGGTTGTTGAACGACGGCGCGCGCACGCGCACCCGCACGGGGCGGTTGCTGCCGTCGCTCACGATGTAGTAGCCCTTCTCCCCGCGCGGCGACTCGACCGCGGCGTAAATCTCGCCGGCAGGCGGCTGGATCCCTTCACTGACAAGCTTGAACTGGTGAATGACGGCCTCCATGCTGCGCACGAGCTCCCGCCGCGGCGGCAGCGCGACCTTGCGATCATCCACCATGATCGGCCCGTCGGTCAGCCGGTCGACCGCCTGCAGGATGATGCGGCGCGATTGGCGCATCTCCTCGAGCCTGATCTTGTATCGGTCGAAGCTGTCGCCGTGCTCGCCGAGCGGCACATCGAACGCGTACTCGTCGTAGCCCCCGTACGGGAACGCCTTCCGCACGTCGTAGTTCACGCCGGACCCGCGCAGCAGCGGCCCGGTGCACCCGTACCCGAGCGCGTCCTCGGCGCTCAGCAGCCCCACGCCTTCGGTGCGCTGCCGCCAGATGAGGTTGTCGGTCAGCAGCGTCTCGTACTCATCGAGCCGGCGCGGCAGATCATCCAGAAACTTCTGCACGCGCTCCGTAAAGCCGGCCGGCAGATCCCACTGCAGGCCGCCGATCCGGAAGTACCCGTGCATCATCCGCTGGCCGGAGACCATCTCGAACATGTCGAGAATCTCCTCCCGGTCGCGGAAACAGTACATGAAGACGCTACTGACGTTGAGGTCGATCGCGGACGTGCCGAGCCACACGAGGTGGCTCGCAATGCGGGACAGCTCTGCGAGGATGATGCGGATCGTCTCCGCGCGCTTCGGCGCCTGGATGCCCAGCAGCTTCTCAACCGCCAGCACGTACGCCTGTTCTTCGATGAAAGTTGCCAGATATTCGATCCGCGGCGGGAAGATGATGTTCTGGTGGTAGGTCCGGGTCTCCATCTCTTTCTCAAACCCGGTGTGGAGATAGCCGATGACCGCCTCCGCCCCGAGGATGACCTCGCCCTCCAGTTCGAGCAGGAGGCGCAGCACACCGTGGGTCGCGGGGTGCTGAGGACCCATGTTGAGGACCAGGGTCTCGCGCGATAGTTCACTCACGCTACGGCTTCGGCGGGCTCTTCGGAATGATCTGGCTGGGAACTTTCGGGGTGTGCCCGATGAACTCGACCGGCTCCTCGGTCAGCGGAAAATCCTTGCGCAGCGGGTGCCCTTCCCAGTCGTCCGGCAGGAGAATTCGCTTGAGATCCGGGTGGCCTTCGAAGCGGATCCCGAACAGATCAAAGACCTCTCGTTCGAGCCACCCGGCGGCCGGCCAGACCGCCGTCGCAGTTGGGACGACGGCGTCGCCCTCTTCCACGCGAACTTTGAATCGGATCCTCGACGGCGCAGGCGGCGAGGTCAGCAGGTACACGACTTCAAAGCGGGGGGACGCCGGGGAACGATCAACCGCCGTCAGATCGATCAGCAGAGAAAACCCGCCGGCCCGCGCCGCCTGGAGCGCAGCCAGCAGGCGCTCCCTCGGCAGCACGAGCGTCAGCTCATTGCGGAAGCGGGTCTGCTCGAGTGCGACATCCGCCAGCTGCTGCGCGAGTGACTCCGCGAGATGCTGCGTCATGTGCGGGGGCGTGAGGCGATCAGTTCCTGCAGTTTCAGCAACCCGTACAGCAGCGCTTCGGGTCGCGGCGGGCAGCCGGCGACGTAGACGTCCACTGGAATGAGTTTGTCTACGCCCTGCACGAGCGCGTAGTTATTGAAGACGCCGCCGCAGCTGGCGCAGTCCCCCATCGCAATGACCCACTTAGGTTCCAGCATCTGCTCATAGATGTGCTTCAAGACAGGCGCCATCTTCTGGCTGACGCGGCCCGAGACGATCATCAGATCGGCCTGCCGTGGTGAGGCGCGGAACAGCTCGCTGCCGAACCGGGCGATGTCAAACCGCGCCGCGGCGGTGGACATCATCTCAATCGCACAGCACGCGAGTCCGAACTGCACCGGCCAGATCGAGCTCTTGCGAGACCAGGCGACGATCCGGTCGACCGTGGTCGTCAGAATGTTGCCTTCGAGCGCGCGGACGTCGGCCTCGGTCACCGCGCGGGCCGACGGCGCCCGCACGACCTGAATTCCGCGTGCCTGAACTGTCACTGCCACTCCAACGCCCCTCGCTTCCAGGCATACACTAGGCCGAGCCCCAACACGCCGACGAACGCGAGCATTTCGATGAGACCAAGGACCTTCAACTCACGCGCCACCACGGCCCACGGGTACAGAAACACGGCTTCAATATCAAAGAGCAGGAACAGCATCGCAATGAGGTAGTAGCGGATCGGGACGGGCTCCTGGGCAGAGCCGATCGGCCAGACGCCGGATTCGTACGGTTCGGCCTTGCCCGGCAGCGGCCGGCCGCGGCCGAGCAGCGCGTGCGCGGACAGCAGGAGCGCAGTGAGCGCGACCACGAGCGCAAGGTGGACAAAAATGGGGAGATACGATTCCATCAACCGATCCGTGACATGCAATTCGTCGCGTGGGAGCAGCGTCCTGGCTACCGGACCGCTTTTGACATCCGGCGGCTTGCGCCGCGCAGGCTCTCGATGACGTCAGGAACAACCAGGAGCAGGTGCTCAATCTCTCCATCGACGTTCTCTCGTCCCAGCGACAACCGGACCGTGCCCGCAGCGATCTCGGGGGGCAGGCCGATCGCGGTGAGCACGTGCGAGGGTTCCAGGCTCCCGGACGTACACGCCGACCCGCTGCTCGCGGCCACGCCCTGGAAGTCCAGCGCCATCAGCACCGACTCGCTGTCGACACCCTCGAATGAAAAGTTTACATTCCCGGGGAGCCGCCGGGTGGGATGACCGTTCAGGTGGGCGCCCTCAATGTGCCTCAAACCTTCGATCAGCCGGTCGCGAAAGCGCCGGAGCCGGCTCGCTTCATCCTCCACGCTTGCCACCGCGATCTCGATCGCTGTTCCGAAGCCGACGATCGCCGGGACGTTTTCGGTCCCGCCGCGCCGGTTGCGCTCGTGCGAGCCGCCGTGCTGGATGCGGCTGACCGTCGCCCCTTTGCGGATGTAGAGCGCGCCGACGCCCTTGGGGCCATACCGCTTGTGCGATGACATCGAGAGCAGGTCGACGCTGAGGTCATCCACACTGAGCGGCAGGATGCCGACCGACTGCGCCGCGTCCGTGTGCATCAGCACGCCGCGCTCTCGCGCAAGGCGACCGATCTCGGCCACGGGTTCGATCGTGCCGATCTCGTTGTTCGAATGCATGACCGAGATGAGGACGGTGTCGTCGCGAATCGCCGTCCGGACATCATCTGGATCGACCATGCCGTACCGGTCAACGGGAAGATACGCGACGTGCCAGCCGCGGCTCTCCAGGAACCGGCACGGTTCGAGCACCGCGTGATGCTCAACGGAAGAGATAATCAGGTGGCGACCTTTCCCTTCGTTCGCGTAGGCAGCGCCGAGCACCGCGAAGTTGTCCGACTCGGTTGCGCCGCTGGTGAACACGACCTCGGAAGGATTCGCACCGATCGCCGCTGCGATCCGCTCACGCGCCACATCGACGGCCTCACGGGCTTCCTGTCCCCACTGGTGGACGCTGCTCGCATTTCCGAACTTGTCGGAAAAGAATGGGAGCATCGCCTGGACCACGCGGGGATCAACCGGGGTGGTAGCGCCGTGATCGGCGTAGACGCGCAGCATGAGACAAGTATACCAACGCGGTAACGCGATAACGCGGTAACACGATAGCGCGAGGAGCCTAGCGAGATTTTCCCTCATCCCGGCCCTCTCTCGAGCGAGAGAGGGCCGGGCGAGGCGCCGTCACCATCATCCGCGCGGGAGCGCGATCGGGACGGACAGCGGTGCGCGTCGACGTCCGTCGGACAGGAAGACCGGGATCCGGCGGGCCGTCAGCGCGCGAAGCATGGGTTTCACTTTTCGCAGCGGGATGCGCTTGCGGGTGACCAGATATCGGATCTCTTGCATCCGCTCGATATCAGTCCAGGAGTAGAGGCGCCAGCGGGATGTCTTGTCCCGCACGGGTGCGACCAGGCCGGCGCGCTCCCACGTTCTCAGCGTTTGCGGGGACATGCCGACGAGGCTGCTGGCGACACTAACGGTGAAGAGAGGCTGGGTCGGTTGCTTCATAGGGGCCCTCCACGCTTGTAGCCCCTCCAGTATAGCAAGGCAGGGTCGGGCCCAGGAACAGGCGAACAGAGCACCGAAAGGCCTCGAAAACCAAAGAAAGCGGAAGAAATCAAGAGCAATCGTGAGACAATTCCCAGGCAGTGAAAATTCTGCCACATTTAGTCAATTTTTTGTAGCCAAATGGGTCAAAATCCTGCTCCGCGGATGCGGCGAATCCATCGGTCGCGCTCCGGATTGTCGGTTACATCACTGCGGACGCCTGTGATTGCCATGATGTCTGAGAGGATCGCAATCACGCGGGTTCCCCAAACACCGCGTCGATGAGGCCTCTCATGATGCGCGCCGTCGCCCCCCAGATCTCGTGCGGGCCATGGTAGTAGAAGTACACCTTGATCCGCTCGCCTTCCCTGTCGCGTTCTTCGACCCGCATCTGCACGGGATCTCGAAAGACCGACAGCGGGACGAACAGTACCTCCGCGATCTCCACCGGACTGACGCGCAGGGGATACGGGTGCGGAATCATCCCCACAAACGGGGTGATGACAAAGCCGCTCACGACCGTTGGGACATCGTCGAGGGCACCGAGCACGTGGACGTCGTGGGGGGCGATGCCGAGCTCCTCTTCCGTCTCGCGCAGTGCTGTGGTCAGGGGATCAGGATCGGTGGGATCTGACGCGCCGCCTGGAAAGGAGATCTGGCCTTTGTGGTGCTCGACGGTGTCTGTGCGCTTGGTGAAGAGCACAAACGCCCCTTCCTCCGTGTCGTACAGCGGAACGAGCACCGCCGCCCGCCGCGTGCGGGGCTCCTCGAGCACCCGCCGCTCCCTGGCTGCCAGGCGATGATGAATTAGCGT
>JACPRY010000032.1 GCA_016193565.1 Armatimonadota bacterium | reverse complement strand
GGCTTCCGCATCGTTGCCGATGCACACCGTCCGCTCCGGCGTGGCATCAAGACGCTCCACTGCCCGCCGGAACAGTGCTGGATCGGGTTTGACCATCTGCTCCTCGCCTGACGCGACGATCGCCGACAGGTACCGTGACAACCGGTGATGTTCGAGAAACGGGCGCCGTGATGGCGGCCAGTTGGACAGGACGGCCTGACGGATGTCCGACCACATGGACGACCAGCGTTCCACCGACATCCCACACGACGATCGACGGCGAAGCCATTGCCGCCGTCTTATCCGGGATCCGGCCGGCTCCTGCGCGTCCGACGACCTCCTTACGCTACCGCCCGCAGTTCGGACGTGCAGTTCGGGCAACGCCTCGCCTTGACCGCGATCACGGAGGCGCAGTACGGACATTCCTTGGTCGTCGGCGTCGTCGGTGCCTCGCGGCGCATGCGGTTGATTTGCCGAACGACGAGGAAGATGACGAACGCAACGACGATGAAGTCGATGGTTGTGTTGATGAAGATGCCATAGTTGATCGTCGGAGCGCCCGCTGCCTTCGCCGCCTGCAGCGTCGGGTACCGCTGCCCGTTCAGACTGTAGAATAGGTTGGCGAAGTCCACGCGGCCCAGCGCCAGCCCGACCGGCGGCATGAGGATGTCGGAGACGAAGGAGGTCACGATCTTGCCAAATGCGGCACCCAGGATAATGCCAATCGCCAGGTCGACCACATTCCCGCGCATGATGAACTCTTTGAACTCCCGGAGCATGCTCTGCCCTCCTATTCTTGTAACGGCTCGTGTGTTCTATATACCCTGGCTGCGGACTCACATCTGCGTCGCGGTTATGTGTGCTCCGAGAAAGCCTGTCGGCAGTAAGCATAAAGCGCATCATAGACGATGAATTCGCGCTCAAGGATTTCGTGGTCGTCGCGCAGACCGAGCGCGGCAAACCCCAGCGCGACCGCCTTCAGCCCGGGTGCCTCCGGCTTGCCGTAGAGATCGTTCGCGACATCCGCGCCGTGCACGATCTGCTCCAGCATGTGAATCGCCGGGTCGGCGATCTCGTACTTGGTGACGATGGCCTCAAAACTGCAGCGTCCCTCGTGGTGTCCCAGTTCCACTCCCGGCACGTCAAACGGGGTCGCGTCCTGCTGCCTCGCCACCTCCAGCACCCGGTCGGCCGGCACGAAGAGAAACTCGGCCTCCGGATCCACGAACTTTCGGATGAGCCACGGACAGGCGACCCGGTCGACCTTCACGTGTTCGCGTGTGACCCATTTCATCAGCATCCCCTCCTCCCGACCTGACGTACAATGTGATGGATATGCCTGCGCCCGCCAGCGTCCTCATCCTCGGCGGCGGGTTCGGTGGGCTGTATACCGCGCTCATCGCCTCCCGGCTGCTGTCCGGCCGTGCCGAGCTCACGATTATCGACCGCAACGACTACTTTCTCTATACGCCACTGCTTTTCCAGGTCGCCGGCGGCACGCTCGAGGCGCACCACGTGGCGCGTCCTCTCAAGCGGCTCCTGCCTCGCTCCGTTCGCATCGTACGGGCCGACGTCACCGCCATCGATGTAGCTGCGAAGCAGGTCGCCGCCGGCGGCGCATCTTTCGCGTACGACTATCTCGTGCTTGCGCTGGGCGGGGTGCCCAACTTCTACGGGATGGCCACGGCGGAGCAGCATGCACTGCCCTTCAAGTGGCTCCCGGACGTGTTCCACCTGCGCGAGCACATCGAACAGCGATTTGCGGAAGCGGCCGCAGAGCCACGCCGCGCGCGCGACGTGCTGCGCACTGTCGTCACTGGAGCAGGATGCACCGGTGTAGAGCTTGTCGCCGAACTCCACGACTGGATGTCCGGCCCACTGCTGCGGCAATATCCGTCGATCCCCGCGGACGCCCTCTCCCTCGTGCTCGCCGAAGCCTTTGATCATCTTCTGTGTCCGATGGATCCGAACCTCATGCGTGAAGCAGTCCGCAAACTGCTTGACCGCCGGATCGATCTCAGACTGGGACGCTTCGTCAGCGAGGTCGGCCCGGGCTGGCTGAAATTCCGAGGGCCCTCCGGCGACGAGCAGGTGCCCTGCGGCACCGTCGTGTGGACGGCGGGCATCAAACCAGCGCCGATCATCGCCGACCTCGCGCTCCCGCGCGGGCCCGGCGGGCGCATTGAAGTCAGCTCCACCTTGCAGGTCACGGGCCACCCCGAGATTCTGGCCCTGGGAGATCTCGCGGCGTGTCCGGACCCCTCCGGCGGCGTTCTGCCGCAAACCGCGCAGGTGACAGTGCAGCAGGGTCCGGCCGCCGCGCGAACGCTGGCAGCGCTGATTGCCGGCACGGACCCGCCGGTGTTTCGCTACCGCCGAAAGGGCGAAGTCGTTGGGCTGGGCCGTATGGGCGCGCTCGCCGAGGCGTTCGGGCTGCGCCTTGTGGGTCTGCCGGCGTGGCTGTTCTCGAGGACTGTGCACCTTGCGCGAGTCCCCGATTGGGGCGACCGGGTGGCGATCGCGCTGCAGTGGGTGAAGGCGCTGCTGGAATCAGAGCGCCGTTAGTCTTTGAGCAGTTGCACGACCAGACCGATCAGCCCGAGGAGCGCGGTGAGGGCGAGCGCGTATCGCGCGGTTACCCGCATCACGCGGCCCTCCTGTCCCGCCAGTCCGGTCGTCACCGTTGCGAGTACGACTTTCGCGGGCGCGACCATCGAGCCAATCGCACCGCCGGCGGTCTGCAGCGCCGTCATGAGGACCGGATCCATCTCCAGCAGCCGCGCGGCGTCACGCTGCAGCGCGCCGAAGAGCACGTTCGAGTTCGTGTTGCTTCCGGTGATCACCGTCCCGAGCAGTCCGAGCGCCGGCGACAGCAGCGGAAAGAGCGTGCCGACCAGGCCGGTCAGTCCCCGCGCGAGCAAGAACGTCATCCCGCTGTAGACCATGACCATCGCCACGCCGACAAGGGCCACGATCGCCACCGTCGTCGGCAGCCCCTGGTCCAGGATCCCTCGCCCGATCGCCCTCCAATCCGGCCGGCGGCGGCGGAGAAGACTAAAGAGGAGAACGGAGATGACCGTCGTGTAGACGAGCAGCGCGCCGGGATGACCGAAGATCGACAGCTCGAATCCCGTCGCCTCAGTCCGCCAGCCGAGCCGCGTCGACGTCGCAGGAAATTCGAAGGAGATCATCGTTTGCTCGAGCAGGCGGCGAACTGGCACGACGACGCTTGCTGTCACGGCGACCGCGATCAACACGTAATACGGTAAGAACGCGACGCGAAACGGCATCTTTGGACTCGTCGCGGGCGCGGGCCTCGGCGGTTCCCACCGGCCTTCCGGCGGCGGCCATTCCGGAAGCAGGCCGAAGTAGCCCGCGCGCTTCCGCGCCAGACGCGCGAGTCCCATGCTCACGGCCAGGCCAACCATCCCCGCGCCGAACGAGGCGATGATCCAGTGCTCGGTAAGGGCGAGCAGCAGCTGGACCCCGCCCATCGACAGCCCGAGCGCGAGGATCGCGCCGAACGCGCGGCGGAATGGACGCCGACCGGCGTGGACATGCGCTACGGCGAAGCCCGAGGCCACCGCGGTGATTCCCAGCAGCACGGCGATCCAGATGCCGAGCGCCTTCGGCGGCAGCGCGGTCACGGCGCGCAGCGCCTGAAACGACGACGCCATGTCGCCCATCGTCACCGCCCACGCATGGCCCACCAGCGGTACCGCAGCCGCCTCCAGCGGTTGGAATCCCAGCCCGATCAAGAGCGGCGCGGTCACGGCCACCGGCATGCCGAAGCCGGCGACGCCCTGGAGGAACGAACTGAACGCGAAGCCGATGATGAGCAACTGGAGGACGTGATCCTCGGTGAGGTGCGCGACCGCGTCGCCGATACTGCGGATCGCACCGCTGGATTCCGCGAATTGGTACAGCAGCAGCGCAGCCCAGATGATGTACAGCACGTTGAGGCTCAACGCCGACGCCCGATAGAGAGCGACGCCGATGACGCCCATCGACACGCCAAAGACCAGGACGGCGAGGGCGACCGCGGTGACGAGTCCAACCAGTCCCGCCGTCGCGCCCCGCCATCCAAGACGAAGCAGTCCTATCAGCAGCACCGCGAGGGGCAGTGCTGCGGACATCACCCGCCAGGGTTCGGCCGGCATTACCGGCGTTCCCTGACGGGGCAGTGCCGGTTAGCGCGTGCCTGCGCGCGCGGCGACGCGTTCACTCGCGCCCTGGGCCAGCCGGCCGCGCTCGACCAGGTAGTCGACCAGCGCCACATACGGATCGAATCCCACGACGGAGACGGCATCGCTCACGAAGTTCGAGAGCACGTTGATGTCGTAGTAATAGATCTCACCGTCCCGATCGTTGACCAGGTATTCGACGCCTCCGAGATCGATTCCGGCGCGGCGGGTGATCGCCAGCACGTCGCGGATTACCGCCTCCGGCGGCGTGTGGCCCTCCACCTTCAAGGCGACCTTCGGAAGATCCACGGGACAAAGGTCGGCATCGAGCGAACTCGAACTGCCATCCGTCATGTTTCGCGCTTCCGCGTCTGTCTGGCAGATATCGGCGGGACAGAGATTGAATCCCACGTCGAAGTTCGGATAGACCTTGATCGCATAGAGGAACCGATTGTCCAGTACCTCGACCCGGACGATGTGGCCTCCGCGCGCCGGAACAAATTCCTGCACGAGCGCGGTCCTGTCGATGCCGAGATCGATCGCCCCAGTCTCTGCCGCCTGCGCCAGTTGCTCCCGCGTGTCGAATCGCTGGATGCCGGCACCGCTGCCGCCGATGTTCGGTTTGACGATCACGGGAAACTCGTGGCCTTCAGCGCCCGCCAGCGCTTCTCGTGCATGGTTGATGATCCTCGCCCGAGGTGCCCGGAGCCCGAGTTCCTCGAGAAGCAGCAACTGCGACGCCTTCGATGTCTCCATCGCAAACGCAGTCGCATCGTTCACCACGTCGACCCCGCGCCATTCCAGAAACCTGAGGAACTCACGGCCGTAGACGATCGTCTGCCCGTGTCCGCGCATGTACGCGGACGGGCTCAGGCGGTTCAGCGCGATCGACCATGGCGCCGCCGACGCGGGATCGAACCGGTGCTCGCTCAGGTCGATCCTGTCGTAAGATACGGCGCGGCGATCCAATTCCGCGAACAGCGGCGCAAACCACTGTGGATGTTCGTACACAATTCCAAGACGAGGCTCCGGGGTCCGCATGGAGCACCTCTTCTCAATTTTTCAGAAAGACGTTAGGGAAAAGCTGGAATGGCGGAGGCTACGCCCTCCGCCGGCAACAGATGCAGCCGCGGGGCCGCTGGATGAGGAACAGATCAGAGCGCATTGTTGTCAGTATCCTAGCACCTGGATCGAGCGGGATCAATCGGCGACCTGAGCTTCCCGCAGCGCCGCGCGGCCCTCCCGCACCTTCTGGAAGAATGCGGGGTCCTCTTTGAGCGCGAGCCGGCGCGGCCGGGGCAGATCGACCCGGACCTCACGCACGATGCTCGATCCCGTGCGGGCCGAGGCGCCGCGGCTCATCACGACCACCCGGTCTGACAGAAACACGGCCTCTTCGATCGAATGGGTCACGAACAGGATGGTCAGCTCCCGTTCGTCATACAACCGCAGCAGTTCGAGGTTCATGCGGTCGCGCGTGATCTCGTCGAGCGCGCCAAAGGGCTCGTCCAGCAGCAGGACTTGAGGGTTGAGCGTCAGGGCCCGCGCAATCGCCACGCGCTGCTGCATCCCGCCGGACAGTTTGTCGGGATAGTAGCGCGCAAACTGCTCCAGCTCGACCGTGCGCAGCAGTTGCCGTACCGTCTCCTGATAACGCGCGCGCCGGGGCGGCCACCACCACCAGCGGGGATCGCGCAGCCGCAGGGGCAGCAGCACATTGTCTTCGGCCGTCAGCCACTCGAAGAGGATCGGCTGCTGGAAGATCACACTGGACAGTCCCACGCGGACCGCGTCGGCCGGCGCTTTGCCGCACACCGCGATGCGGCCGTCGCTCGGATCACGGATCCCCGCCAGCAGGAACAGGACCGTAGTCTTCCCGCACCCCGACGGCCCGATGACACACACAAACTCTCCCTGCCGCACCGCTAGCGTGAAGTTGGTCACCACGTCGAGCGCGCGGTCAGCACCGCGGCGCCCGAGCAATCCCGGCGTGCGCGCAACCTCATACGCCTTGGAGATGCGCTCCATCTCCACGATCGCGGACATCAACACCTCACCATATTGACGGGCTCCGGGCCTCGGGCATCAGACGCGATACAGTGTGGGGAGGTCGGTCAACCGACCTCCCCACCAGTGGTTACTTACGGCTTCGCGCCGCTAGGGAACTTCGTGGAGTATGCGGCCTTGTAGTTCGGTGTGGACTTGTAGAAGCCGGCGCGGGTAAGATCTCTCGCCAGCTGCGTCCACGCGCCGGGATCGACGTACCCCAGGCCATTCTTCCGTGTGGCCGGCGTCACCATGATCGAGTGCAGGAAATCCATGCCCGCGATCTCGTGCGCTTTGTCGAGGTTCTTGTTGTATTTCAGCAGAATGTCCGCCGCTTCGTTGCGGTTACTGAACGCGTACTGAAACCCCTTGTAGTGGCCGGTGATGAACTGCTGCACGACCTGCGGGTACTTGCTGATGATGTCCTCTGTCGTAAAGACGACGTTCTCCGGCCACTTCATCTTGAAGTCGTCTGTGTAAGAGTACACGTAGTATTTGGTCTTGACCAGCCGCTTGGCGACGAGGACTTCGTTGTAGCCCATGGCGTGGGCGAACTGGTACTGCTTCTGCATCCACGCGCCGATCGTCGCCGGATCGCCCTGCTGGTTCACGACCCTGATCCGCTTGGACCAATCGGACCCGATCATCGATTTGATCTGCTTGTCGTAGCCGATCCAGCTGGCCACGGTCCCTCTCACATCCCGCGGCGACTTGAGCGGCACCCACGACAGCAGGTGAATCGCCGATTTCTGGAAGTCATGCGAGATGACGACGAGCGGGAGCCGCTGCTTCTCGCGCGCCTCCAGGATGTTGTACGGGTAGTCCACGCCGAAGACGATCTCTCCGGCGCGCGCCTTCGCCATGACGCGGTCGATTGGAGACAAGCCCGGTCCGCCGCCTAGCACGGTCACCTGCAGGTTGCCGAAGAACCCCTTCTCGACCGCGACCGGATCGCCCATCGACTCATTGTGGATGAACCAGGCCTCGATGATCGAGACCTTCTGGCCCTGGGCCAGCACCCCCGGCGCCAGCGCGAGCGCCAGCACCAGACCCAGGATCAAGACTCGGTACGCATTCCGCATCGCTCCACCCCCTATTGTGATTGACTACCTCGCCGCTGCACCTCCGGCTGCAGCCCGATTACGACGATTTCCCTCGCGCCATACTCACGTGCCACGGCAGCAGCAGGCGCTCGGCGAACGTGACAACGCCGAGCAACACCCAGCCGATGAGCGTGCAGAACACAGCCGCGAGAAACACCCGCACGGTGTTCCCAACGTAGCGAGAATCCAGAATCATGTAGCCGAGGCCCTCAAACGCGCCGAACAGCTCGCCAACGATCGCGCCGTTCACCGCCGCCATGACGCCGCCTTTGAGGCTTGTGAAGATAATCGGCAGCGCGGAGGGGATCTTCAGCAGCAGCATGCGCTGCAGCCAGCCGGCGTTGTAGACATCCATGAGATACTCGCGCATCGGGTCGACCGAGATGAACTCCTTGTGCGTATGGTAGAGCACCGCGAAGAACGTATACATTCCGGCGATGATGATCTTGCTCGTGATGCCCAGGCCGAACCACACCACGGCGAGCGAGGCCAGCGCGACAAACGGGGTGCTGTTCAGCGTGACGATGATCCGGTAGAGAAAGTCTTCGATGGTCTTCGGCAGCCACACAAACAGCATCGCGCTCAGCAGCGCCGCCACCGCGCCTAGGACAAACCCCAGGACGGTTTCCTGCATTGTGATGCGCGCGTAGTCCAGCACGAGCGCGTAGTCCTCGCCCATGGCCCGGATGATCTGGGATGGCGCGGGCAGCAGGTAGGGCTGGTTGTACAGTCGCGATCCGATCTCCCAGCCCGCCAGCAGCACGACGGCAAAGATCGTCCACGATCCGAGATCGGCGAACGGACTGCGCCGCGCAGGCACGCGCACCTGTGAGGTTGGGCGGAGTGTCTCCTGCGCCATCAGATGAGGCACCTGACCTCTTCGTCGTGCCCGTTCCAGCGCACGCGCGAGCGGGCCGGTTCGGTCTCGGCGACCACGCGCCCGCGGGAGATGACCCACCGCCGCGCGGCGAGCGTGCGCAGCGCATCGACCGCGCCCGGCGCGTCGAAGACGACGAGGTCGGCCCGCTTCCCTTCGTCCAGTCCATACTCGTCGGCGCCGAAGCAGGCCGCCGCCCGGGTTGTGACGAGATCAAGCATCGTCTCCAGTTCGTCGCGGCCGGACATCTGCCCGTAGTGCGCCATCACAAAGCACGCCTGCAGCGGATCACCGACTCCCAGGGGGTACCACGGGTCCATGATCGAGTCCTGGCCGATGCACACGTTGATCCCGTTCGCCAGCAGCTCCTTCACCCGTGTGAAGCCGCGGCGGATCGGATAGGTGTCGAAGCGCCCCTGCAGCACCGAGTTGTCGAGCGGGTTCGTGATGAAGTGCACGCCGGCGTTGCGGATCCAGCGGATGAGGCGGTAGGCGTAGGCGTTATTGTACGAGTGCATCGCCGTCGTGTGGCTGGCCGTCACCCGTCCCTGCAGCCCGAGCCGGATCGTCTCCGCGCACACCAGCTCGAGAAACCGGCTCTGGTCGTCGTCAGTCTCGTCGCAATGTAAATCGGCCTGCCGGTCGTACTCCGCCGCCAGGCGCAGCGCGGTGCGCACGTCCCGCTCGCCATACTCGCGCGTCCACTCATAGTGCGGGATGCCGCCGACGACGTCTGCGCCCATCTCCAGCGCCCGCACCATCAGCTGCTCGCCATCGGGAAACGAGTAGATGCCCTGCTGCGGGAACGCCACGATCTGCAGCGTGATCAGGTCCCGCACTTCTTCGCGCACTTCGAGCAGCGCCTGCAGCGCTGTGAGGTTAGGATGGCAGATGTCCACGTGCGTGCGCACATGGGTCACGCCGTGGGCGAGCATCCACTTCAATGCCTTGACGGCGCGCTGCTTGACATCTTCATGGGTGAGCGATTTCACCCGCTCGCTCCAGATCTCGATCCCTTCGAAGAGCGACCCGGTGCGGTTGTGGCGGGGCTGGCCGACGGTCAGGACCGCGTCAAGATGGATGTGCGTCTCGATGAGGGATGGCGTGACAAGGTTTCGGGTGGCGTCGATCTCGGCTTTTCCGCGCTCGGGAATAGAGGGTGCAATCGACGCGATCCGCTCGCCGCGGATGCCGATGTCGTAAGGGCCTTCTTTGCCGCTGATGGTGGCGCCGCGGATGACGAGATCCATGTTGGAGAACACCGAGGGACTCGGGGGGAATTCGGCGGGTCGCAGGGGGCTCCTGCCAAGTGCTACCTGACG
>JACPRY010000018.1 GCA_016193565.1 Armatimonadota bacterium | reverse complement strand
ACCAGAGATTTGTCAGTTTGACTAGATCGGCGAGGTCGAACAAGTTCCCAAGACGATCGTTGAACCCACAAACTTCCGCTATTCCAACTTGCTCGTACCAGAGGAGAACTTGATAGATCCCTAGCCAAGCTGTCTCCGGAGTCAATTCGCCTGGATAGTGTGCGGCCTCAAACAGCCGAATTGCTTCATCTACAGTTTGCTCCTTGCTCGGCATGAAACTAGGGCTTGATTAGACCGACAACGTATTCTTCGTGCATTCTTTGCTCGATAAGAGACTGGCCATTTCCCCTGAACCTCGCAGGCATCATGCGGCGATTCCGGTCAAGTTTCCTTCGTTTGATACCTGCCAACTCATACCCGAGACCGTTGGCAATTTCACTCAGACATCCAGGTGTATCCACCCTAAGGCCTCGGATAGTCGATGGGCCAACCACCAGAACCGCAGCATGGCCGCTACGCAAGACCCGGTACATTTCGCCCATGGAGGAAGCCATATCGACGAAATACTTCCGGAGCACAGCCGCCTTCCGAGTATCTTTGGAACCAACTCTCCGAATTACCCTTTCGACCTTGCCAGGCAGTGCTGAATGAAAGAACGCTCCAACCTTCTCTGCACCTATGTACTCCGATCTGAGACGGGTCAGATCTGCCAACGATCTCTTGAACCAAACCAAAGCGAACTTGTGTGCGCGCATATAGTCGATCGCGTTAGCATAGGGAGGGGACGTAACAATCAAATCCACACTGCCGTCATCCAACGGAATGCGCAAGCGACAGTCTCCTATCTCAACGCGAACAACGGAGTTGCTATCCGCATCACGCAATTCTCCAAGACCTCGATGAAACTTATCCAGCCTCAGCTCAAACTGCTCTAGCGCGTCGCGTGGCCGCTTTGTTGGGTCTTTGTGTGGTCGGGAATGCGCCAGATCCCTTGCCAGGGACACACCTCCCGACTTTGTGATGATGATCGAGGATAATACCAGCTTTAGCAAAGCGCGAAGAGATGCGTCTGGTTCGTCGTCTACCGCAATCAAGATAGCTCCAAGCTCCATCTGCGTCTTGTGAGCGAACCAGTAGTCAATAAACCGTCGGCTCTCCTCCGGATATTGGTCCAGGAAGACCGTAACCGGTAACTTCTTTGAGAGATATGCGGAGGCTCTTTCGAGTACATCTCGACCAGCACTCGTCACCAGTTCAGGGTCAATTCCTGTTGTCTTAACCTCGCAAATCATAACCGCCAAAGGATCGATGTCCAGACCCACAGCATTGCGACTCAAGCGATATGCTTCCACCAACGTCGTCCCGGAGCCGACCATTGGGTCCAGAACCAAATCGCCCGGCCGACTAAGCTCCTGTATGAATAATGCGGGAAGCTGCGGCGGGAACTTTGCCGCGAAGGCGTGCAATCTGTGGGACGCTTGAGAGCTCCTCTTGTCGTGAAAGTCAAAATTGCTATTAGCCAGTAGGGACCGAAGGCGTTCGTAAGTACCTGTAACGGTGAGCATAGTCATGAAGACTCCCTTGCGGAAGATGCTCCCACCTGTTGAAAACGTTTTGGATCATTTCCAGATGCTATGATCGTGAAATCGGAATCGTTCATGTGGGGCCGTACACTATCTCAGCCGCATCAAACCCTCCTCCTCTCCAAGTTCGCGAACTTGCTGTGCTCCTTGTGGAAGAAGAGTTCGACCAAGCCAATCGGACCGTTGCGGTGCTTGGCGATGATGATCTCGGCGATGTTTTTCTTCTCGGTCTCGGGATTGTAATAGTCCTCACGGTAGATGAACACTACAAGATCCGCAACTTGCTCGAGCTCGCCACTGTTATGAGCGACGAGTCCATTCGCAATGAAGTTGTGCGTCCCCGGCATGACTAGATCGAAAACCAGATCTCTTCCCTTTGGAGAGACCTCGACAATCAAATCCCAAAACATGTCGGTCGCTGCCGGCACGTCGACGAGCCCTATCGCTGGGGATTGCTTCGTTGCTTCGCTCCTCGCAATGACTCCGGGGACTTGAGAGCGAATCTGTGGGGACCCGGCAAGTGGCCAGTCAAGTTCTGCAAAGACGCCGCGTGCGGCAGCAACTTGATCTCCTGGCTTGAGCGATTCAAGTTTCTTCCAGCCGTCCGGCGTCAGAACTGGATGATTTCTTGTCGCCTTCAATCGACGGCCTGTGCTGGTCCTGACCTCAAATACGTCATTTTCACCCTTCTCGAAGACAGCGGAGGGTCGGACGGGCACAAGTCTTCCATCAGAATCGAGGGATAGTAGCCTTGGCCAGTCCGGGCTCGCGGCCAGCTGGCCAACCGTCTGCCGGCGCCCCGTGTCCGCATCCCAGACCACGGTGTCGGCCGTTACACACTCGCGCAGATGAGAGAGCATCGGCCGGCGCGTGCCGGTGACCTCGACCGCGCGCGAGAGCTGCGAGACCGCGATGAGCGGAATGTTGAGTTCTTTCGCCAGCGACTTCAACGACCGCGCGATCTCGGATATCTCTTGTGTGCGGTTCTCCGTCCGTTTGTAAGACTGAATCATCTGCAGGTAGTCCACGACAATGAGGCCCAGGCCGTGCTCGGCCCTCAACTTGCGGGCCTTCGCGCGCATCTCGATGACGGAGATGGTCGCAGAGTCGTCAATGAAGATCGGCGCTTCCGACAGCCGCCCCATCGCGCGGGCCAGCTTCGGCCAGTCGGAATCCGCGAGAAAGCCCGTGCGCAGTTTGCTCCCGTCGACCTCAGCCTCCGCGCACAAGAAGCGCTGCACCAGCTGTTCCTTCGATGTCTCCAGGCTGAAGATCGCCACCGGCGTCTGGTGCGTGATCGCGGCATGCTGCGCGATGTTGAGCGACAAGGTGGTGTTGTGCACACAGATGTCATCGGCGATAAAGTTGTGTGTGTCCGGCACCGTGAGGTCATACACTTGAAAGTCGCCGGCGTACTCGATCGCGGTGATCGGGTCCCAGCCGATGTCGCCGACGTCGAGCAACTGTTCCTGGTCGTAGCGCGCCCACATCCTCAGACGCTCTAGCCCCAGAATGCCGACTTCCTTGAACAGCCGGCGCACGTGGTCGGCCCTGATCTCCAGCTCCTGGCCGCGCTGCGCCGCGAACACGCCGAAGCGCAACAGCAGATGCCGGACCTGCTTCGCCATCCGCAGCGACGGCAACGTCGAGCGCACGGTCACGGACAGCTCGGGATCGGGCATCTCCACAGCGCTCGTGCACGCCAGCAGGCGTGACAGGAAGAGCGCAATTTTCTCCCGTGTCAGCGTGAAGACCAGTTCGGGAATGTAGCGGCTCTCGCCGACGGCGTTCAGCGCCCGATGCCGCGCGAGCAGTGCTTCCTCCACTTCGGGCTGGGACGCGCCGCGCACGGGCGGCAGTTCGACCAGAACCTGAGTCGTCTCGGTTCCCGGTTCCCGGCTCCCGGTTCCCGCCTCTTGGCTGTGCGGCTTGGTCGCGGCCCAGATCGCCTCGGCCACCGCGACGGCGTCGGCGTAGTCGGTGGCGATCACCGCAGATGCCGGCATGGTGTCAACGCACAGGTACGCCAGCATCTTGACCTCAAACGCCGGCAGGTCGAGCAGGCCGAACACCGGTAAGTGCGCCGGGACCGCAATGGCTTCGCCGGTCGAAAGCGCCGACAGCGGCTTCCATCCGCTGCTGGTGAGAAACGGATGCGACAGTGTCGTCTCTACCACCCGCCCCGACGCCGTCGTCACACGATAGGTGGGCTTGATGCCGTCGTCGACAAACTGCGATGGCGACGTGGTCGCGAGCACGCCGGCGGCGGTCAGCGTCCACAACGTCGTATTACGCCGGGTCACGATCTCTTGAATCGTGACGACTTCACCTGTCGCCGCATCCACGATCTCCGCGTCGAACTTCAGGCACTTGCCCATCGCCGGCCGTGCCGCGACGATCACGAGATCGGACTGCTGGAGGCCGCTCGTGAGCTGATCCAGATCGGTGAAGCCCGTGGCGACCCCCGTCACCGTGCCTTTGTCCTGATAGCGGCGGTCGATCCTCTCGAAACTCTCCTTCAAGATCTCGCGGATCGGCAGGAACTCTTGAATCAACCGGCGGTTGGCGATACTAAAGACGAGCTTCTCCGCCCGGTCCACCAGCATCTCCACGTCCTGCTCGCCTTCGAACCCCATGTGCGCAATCTGCGTGCCGGCCGCGATCATCTGGCGCAGCATCGACTTCTGCAGCACGATGCGGGCGTAATATTCCACGTTCGCGGACGTCGGCACCGTGTTGAGCAGCGAGGTGATGTAGGAGGCGCCGCCGACATCGTCGAGCTGGCCTTTGTCCCGCAGGCGGTCGGTGACGGTAATGAGGTCGACAGGCTCTCCCCGTTCAAAGAGCTCGCTCATCGTCTCGTAGATACGGCGGTGGGCGTCCCGGTAGAAGTCCTCGGCGCGGAGCAGCTCTACGACGCGGGCGATCGCGTCGCGGTCGAGGAGCATTGAGCCGAGGACCCCCTGCTCAGCCTCGAGATTCTGTGGGGGAACCCGCTCAATGGAGGTAGCGATCGACACTGGCGAACCTCCGTTCGCTATCGGAGAGGATAGTAACGAACAAATGTTTGTATGTCAAGTGCAGCCCGTCCGCGCGGGTACGAAGGGGATTTATCGGTTCTCCTGTGGGTTCCCTTGTGGGCGTGTTGTGGACGGCCTGGGGATTTCATTCGTTTTCTCGTGGATGATCGGGAAATTTACTGTGGATAACCTGCGGACAACGTATGGGAATCCGGTGTCTGGCACCGGGGATTGAAGCACGGGCGGTCAGGCCCGTCTATGACCCAAGTAGGCTAATGGATGGGGGCGGACTTCTTCGGGAGGCGGCCGACCAGAACGTGCGGGAGTACATCCTCCACGGACGCGGCGAAAACGACCTCGATGCCTTTCAGATCCGTCGGAGCATCGAGGCGGTTCTCTGCCGGCAGTACAATCCTGCGCATCCCGGCCTGGCGGGCGCCGTAGATCTTTTCGGGGATCCCGCCAACCTGTTTGATCTTCCCCTGGATCGACACTTCTCCGGTCACCGCGACGTCCTGGCGGACCGCACGCCGTTGAATCGCGCTCAGCATGGCCAGCACCACGGCCAGACCGGCGCTGGGACCATCGATCTGCCCGCCGCCGATCACATTGACGTGAACGTCGTAGTGGGCCACGTCGGTGCCGGTGAGCTTGCGGATGACCGACGCTGCGTTGAACACCGAGTCCTTGGCCATAGAGCCCGCGGTTTCGTTGAACCGGATCGATCCGCGCTGGCGTTTACCCACTGGAAACGCCGTCGCTTCGATCTCGATGATCGAGCCGACGTATTGGGAGACACCAAGCGCAAACACCCTGCCGACTTCTGGAACGTCGGATGCCCTCGCCGGGGCGCTGGCCGACAGCCGCCCCGAGCGGATGACCTCACGCAGATCATGAAGCGTGATGCGCGGCCTCCCGTGCCCCCGGCGCCGATAGAGGGCCGCACCGTAGGCGTCGGCGAGCATGCTCACGGCCTTGCGCCCCTCGATCGTGTACTCGCTGATGGTCTTCGCGACGTCGGTGCTCAGCTCGACCTGCAGGCGCCTCGCCGCCTGACGCGCGATCCGCTGGATGTCCTCGGGCGAGAGTGGATCAAAGAATACCTCGGCGCAGCGCGAGCGCAGGGTGGGGCTGATCTCTTCCGGTTCCTTGGTCGTCGCGCCGATGAGCACGAAGTCGGCGGGCGCTCCCTCTTCGAACAGCCGCCGCACGTACGCGGGCAACTGCGGGTTGTCGCGATCGTAGTAGCTGGACTCGAACCGCACGCGCTTATCCTCCAGCACCTTCAGAAGCTTCGCCTGCAAGACCGCATCCAGCTCGCCGATCTCGTCGATAAACAGCACACCGCCGTGCGCCTTCGTCACGAGCCCGAGCTTCGGCTCAGGGATCCCGGCGTCAGCGAAGTCGCGGCGGATCCCTTGATAGATCGGATCGTGCACCGAGCCCAGCAGCGGGTTCGTGGCCTCACGGTGATCCCAGCGCAGTGTCGACCCGTCCACTTCGACGAACGGAGCGTCCTCGCCGAACGGGGTGTGTGCCAGTTTCTTCGCCTCCTCAAGGACGAGGCGCGCAACGGTCGTCTTGCCGACGCCCGGCGGACCGTAGAGAATCACGTGCTGCGGGATCGGCACGGCGAGTTTACTCAGCAGCGACCGGATCGCGCGCTCCTGTCCCACGACATGACCCAGCCGCTTCGGCCGCAGCGCCTCGAGCGCCGTTCGCGCCAGCCGCACACGTTCAAGCTGTTCGAGCTCCTCAAGCTTCCGCCGCGTCGCGGGCGTCTCGGGTCCGGCCGTCTCCAGCAGCAACTGGAGGCGGATCTCGCGCAGATAGTCCTTCTGGCGCTCGCGCATGCGGTCGGCCACGCGGCGATCGAGTTCGGTCTCAACCGATTTGCGAGCCATGAGGTCGGCGACGCGCTCCTGAAGGTCCTCCAGGATCGCCGGAATCTCCGCTTCGCGCGGAATCGGTACGATCCGCGCGTCATCAAAGACCAGGCGCTGCAAGGCAAGCACGCGGCGGCCCAGCTGCCGGCTCCGCATCATCGCCAGCGCGCCGAGTTTCTCTGCGCGGCGCTGCAGCCGCTCGACACCGTGGATGCCTTCCAGCACGCCAAACAGCGCGGCCACCTTTCGGCGCAGTGACTCCCGCCCGGTCGGAGGACCGGTTGGGTTAATGGCTGGCACAATCTTGCGGGTCCGGTGCATTTTAAGTGGTCCCGACCACGTTCACGTCCACCTGCGCGACGACGCCCTGGCTGATGCGGATCGGTACCTTGTAGAATCCCGCGATCTTGATGGGTTCGTCAAGGTCGACCTGCTTCTTGGATACCCGAAACCCCCGGGCTGCAAGCGCCTCAGCGACATGTTGACCCGTCACGGCACCGAACAAACGTCCGCCTTCGCCCGACCGCGTCCGGATCTCCAGCACCGTCTGGGAGAGGCGTGAGGCCATATCCTCGGCCTCAGTTCGCTCACGGCGGGCATGATCTTCGACCGCCTTCTTGTGCCCTTCGACCGCGCGAATATTGCCTTCGGTCGCTTCCACTACCAGCTCACGCGGAAGGAGGTAGTTGCGGGCGTACCCATCTTTGACATCCTTGACCTGCCCGCGGGTGCCCAGACCCGGGACATCCTTGAGAAGGAGGATTTTCATGACCGCGCCTCTCTCGCGACCTTCCAGCGCCCCCGCAGATCAAACGCGGCGTCGGCCAATCCGAAGAAGAATACCGCGACACCCAGGACCGGCTGCGTGAACGCCAGCGCGATCATCACCCAGCGCAGCCATTTCGGCGTGTGGTAGCGCTCGAAGAACGCCCACGCCACCAGCAGGCCCTGCAGCGAAAACAGCATCTGCGAAAGCAGCGACAGATTCAGCCCCGCCGTTTCCATCGCCGGATACCGGTCGCGGCCCGCGAGAGCCAGGATGAACCCCACCGGGAGCATCCACAGGAATACTGGATGCGCGCGCCAGGTCGCCAGCGGGGGGAGCGCCGGCATCTCAATACCAAAACGCCGGAGCACCAGGCGGCCCACCTGAAAGTTGATGAGCGCGGTGACGGCCCCGCCGACCACGATCAGGAGCGGGATGAGCCTCGGCAGGAGCTCCAGCCACTGCTTCATCATGCCCGAGACCTGCTCCAGCTGCCGGCGGTCAATCCCCAGCCGTTCATACAACTGAAGCGCCTGCTCCTGTCCCTTCTGCATGCTCTGGATCATGATCGTGTATGGATTGACGCCAGCCGTGACGAGCGTGAGCACGAGGTTCACCACCAGCGAGACCGTGACGACCGCGGTGCTGGTCATCAGGATCGTGCCGGCATTCCACCGATTGCGCACCCCCAGACCGAGCACGATTCCGAGCGGCGCGAAGGTGATGACGATCGCGGCACCGGTCAGCGGCCCGCCGGCGATCGCCCCGACCACGGCCGCCACAACAGCGGCAAGCAGCGCGACGCGCATTCCCTGACGGACCACCAGGAAGGTGAGCGGAATCGGACACACCAGCGCAGAGGCAAATCCAATGATCGGGAGGTACCGCGTCGCCAGCGCCAGGAGGGCCACAAGCGTAGCGAGGATCGCGCCTTCGGTGAGTCCCTTGACAGACTTCCCGTTATTCAGCGGTATACGGCAGCAGTGCGAGCTCGCGGGCGCGCTTCACGGCACCGGCGAGCGCCCGCTGGTGCCGTGCGCAGTTTCCGGAAACCCGCCGGGGCAGGATTTTCCCGCGCTCGGTGACAAACCGGCGCAATCGCGGGACGTCCTTGTAGTCAATGAACTGCGCCTTCTCGCTGCAGAACTGGCAGTTCCTGCGCTTGGGGCGCCGTCCCCGCCACTCCTTCCTGCCTCTTCGCTCTCGATCACCGTCGCGCATGCACTTCCCCCTGACTAACGTTCGTCGATTGTCGCTGGTCGTTCGTCGTCAACGACCAACGACAAACGACCACCGACCATCGTAATTTAGAATGGGACGTCGTCCCCTCCGTCTGCCGGCTCCGCCTCGGCCTCCTGCGCCGGGGCGTCGGCCTGCGGTCCTGCGGCTTTGCGGTCGAGGAAGCGCACGCCGTCGGCCACGACCTCGGCCACCTTGCGCTTCTGCCCGTCCTGCGTTTCGTACGACCGGATCTGCAGCCGGCCTTCGACCGCGACCAGCCGACCCTTGCTGAGATGCTGCGTCACCTGCTCGGCAAGCCTGCGCCAGGCAACGATATCGATGAAATCCGTCCCGCGCTCACCCTGCTGGCTCACGAACGGCCGGTCAACCGCCAGCGTAAAGCTGGCCACGGGATGGCCGCTCGGCACGTAGCGCAGTTCCGGATCGCGGGTCAGCCGGCCGATGAGGATGATGCGGTTGAGCACATTATGCTCCTGCCTGGCTCTGGGTCGGCGCCGGTGGTTCAGGCGGCGTGGTCGCAGCGGGGGCCTCGGCCGTCTTCGGCTCAGGCAACTTTCCCACGGCATTCGTCAGTGTCGCCCGCAGCACTTCCTCTATCAGGTTCACGCCGCGGCGGATCTCAGCCACCTTGGCCGGATCGACGGAGAAGCGGGTATGGACGAAGACGCCTTCCCGGTTCTTCTTGGTCGAGAACGACATGCGCCGCTTGCCCCACTGGTCGACGGCTTCGATCGTTCCGCCCTGGTCGGTGATGCGCTGGCTCATGCGCTCCACGAGCGCCTTCAGCGCGTCCTGGCGTCCTGCTCCAGGTCCGGACGGACGACATACACGAGGTCGTAGCTCTTCACCCAAATACCTCCGAACAAACGTAAGAAACCCCCGACAGCGGTCGCGGGGCTCACCGATTATAGCACTCAACTGCAGGATTGGGGAATAAGGTGTACTCGTCCACTAGATAGGTGACAGTTCCCCCTCCTTGGTGATATCCCACTGTGTGAGGAATTCCTTGGGCGTCCGATAGCCGAGTGCCTGATGCGGCCGCACGGTGTTGTAGATCGTCTCCCAGGCTCGGAGGTCGTGGTTCAGCTCCGGTAGTGTCCAGGTCAGGTCCGTGACCTCATAGAATTCCTCGCGATGGGTCCGATGCGCCCGCTCGACATGTCCGTTGAGCTTGGGCGACTGCGGCGGCAGAATAAACAAGCGGATTCCCCGTCGCTGGCAGGCCGCTTCGAACTCCCCCGCAAACTCGCTCCCTCCATCGACCTGCACGGCCTGGATGGGAAATGGCATCCGGGTCACGAGGCTGTCCAGAAAGTGCTCGGCCGTCCCCGCGGTCGCCCGCGTATGAGCTTCCAGTACATCCCAGCGGGAGATCACATCCCGCCCAGTAAAGTGCTTCACCAGCACGCCGTCTTTGGGCCGGACGTCGAGCGTGTCCACTTCGACGAGATCCCCCGGTGCCCGCACCGCATAGGCCTTGGGCTTGCGCGTGGCGTAAGAACGGTGCCAGCGCTGTCGCGGGGCGGCCAGGCGTCCCCGGAGGGGTTCGACGAGGGCCCCGCGGTCTTTTAGCCGCCGGAGGATCCGTCCCACCATTGAGGTCGAGATACTGTATCCCTGCTGGCGCAGCAGCACGACGAGCTTGTCCTTGCCCCATCGCGGATACTGCTGGCGCAACTGGAGGACGGCATTCACCAATTTGAGAGGAGCCGTGGGCTGCCGCACTCGACGCGGTCGTCGAGACTGACTCTCCAGCGTCTGCAGATGCCCGGGATGGTAACGTCGGTGCCAGCGATAGAACGTCTGCGGACTAATCCCAAAATGCCGGCACGTCAGCCGGGCATTCTGGCCGTGCGCAGCGTAGTAGTCAAACCACTTCAGCCGCCGCCGGGCGGCGGGCGAGAGCGGAACGGCCAGCCGGGCCGCACGTTGGCCTCGCGGGATGATGCTGCCGTAGATGCTCATTTGGCAGCCATTGTAGCGCCCTTTCATGGGCCTTCATGTGTCACCTATGTATCTGAACGAGCCCAGGGTGCGATGTGCCTCATAAATACGGTTACCGAATCGGGTACTGTTGCCTCAAAAACCCTGTTACCGAAGGGCTGGGGCCAACATGACCCGACGAAGCATCGAAGAATACGCCGCCACCATCCGGCCGCCCTATCGAGTGGCCTCCCGCAAGGAGAAGGCCCGCT
>JACPRY010000017.1 GCA_016193565.1 Armatimonadota bacterium | reverse complement strand
TCGCCGTCGGATCGGTCGTCCCGTGGGCGAAGGCCGGCGTGGGAGCGGTGGCGACGCAGGCGTGGGCCAACTTGAGTTACGGCCCAAACGGGCTCGACCTGTTGGAACAGGGCCTGCCCGCCGAGGAAGTGGTCCACCGCCTGGTCGACACCGATGACAACCGCGATCACCGTCAGTTGGGCGTGGTCGACACGCACGGCAACGCGGCCGCCTGGACCGGCAACGCGTGCTTCAAGTGGGCCGGCCACCGCAGCGGCAACGGGTACACCTGCCAGGGCAACATCCTGACGTCTGAGTCTGTGGTCGCGGCCATCGCCGAGTCGTATGAACACTCATTGGGACCGTTCCCCGAGCGCATGCTGGCGGCGCTTGAAGCAGGTCTCCGTCAGGGCGGCGACAGCCGCGGCCAGCAGTCAGCGGCCATCTACGTCGTCAAGGAGAAGGGCAGCTACGGAGGCTACCTGGATCGATACATCGACCTGCGAGTGGACGACCATCCCACGCCGATCGGCGAGCTCAAGAAACTGCTGGAGATGCACCGTCTGTATTTCGGTACCACCGACCACTCGAATCTTACGCGCGCCGCCGGCAACGTCGCCAAAGAAATTCAGGAAACCCTCAGAACGCTCGGCTACTATCACGGAGAAGTCGATGGCGTCTTCGACCCGGCGACGAAGGAGGCGTTCCGGAAGTTCTGCTCGATCGAGAACTTCGAGGAACGCTGGCGTGATGACGAGTTCGTGGACCGGGAAATCCTGCAGTTCATGAGAACGCGCTTCGGCAAACCATGACCGGGCGCGATCGGGTCTTCTCTGCGATTCAAGGGAAACCGGTCGACCGCGTCCCGGTGGCGCTTTGGCGGCACTTCCCTCACGAAGACCAGAAAGCGGAATCGCTGGCCTCGGCTCACGTCGCGTTCCAGAAGAAGTACGAGTGGGACCTCCTGAAGGTCACGCCGGCCGCCGGTTACTACGGCGACGATTGGGGCCTCCGAGCGAGCTACAAACCGAACGCCGCAGGAACGCGGACCTACACCGACCGGCCGGTCAAGAAACCCATTGACTGGAATCACCTCAAGCACCTGGACATCACGGCAGGCGTCTACGGGCGTGAGCTCCATGCCCTGCGTCTGATTCGCGACGCGCTGCCGGAAACGTTGATCCTCTCGACGATCTTTAGCCCGCTCACCATCGCCCGCACACTCAGCGGCGACCAGGCGCTGGTCCGCTACGTCCGGGAGAACCCCGAGGACCTGCACAAGGGTCTGGAGATCATCACGGATGTCACGTCGCGGTTCGCCGCGGAAACACTCTCGGCAGGCACCGACGGCATCTTCTTCGCGACGCAGTGCGCAACGACGGATTACCTCACGGTTGAAGAGTACGAGGAGTTCGGCCGACCCTACGACCTGCGGGTGCTCGACGGCGCCTCCGCAGCAGAGATCCGCCTGCTGCACATTCACGGAGTCAACATCATGTTCGACCAGCTGACCGACTACCCGGTGGACGTCGCCAACTGGCACGATCGGAAGACCCCGCCTTCTCTGCGGGAGGCCAGAGAGCGTTACTCAGGGTGCCTGGCCGGCGGGATCAACGAGTGGGAAACCCTGTTGAAGGGATCGCCTCAGGAAATCGCCGCCGAAATCAGGGATGCGATTGCACATACGAGCGGCGGACGGCATATCGTCGCAGCGGGCTGTACCATTCCGATCGATATCAGCGAGGATCGCCTGAAGGCAGTGAGAACCGCGGTTGATGAGTGACACCGGCGTCGCGTAGTATAGTTGAAGCATGGGGAAGAACCTCACCAGAAAGATCCTCGAAGCCCACCTCGCCGAAGGCCGCCTCGTTCCCGGAGAAGAGATCGGAATCCGCATCGATCAAGTTCTCGCGCAGGACCTGACGGCGACGCAGGCGTTCCTCCAGTTTGAGGCCATGGGACTGAAGCGGATCCGGTGCAAGGTCGCCGCCTGCTATGCCGATCACAACGTCCTCCACTTCAAGCCCGAACATATGGAGGACCATCTCTATCTGCAGACGGCCTCCAGAAAATACGGCGCATGGTTCGGCAAGCCCGCTACAGGCATCGGCCACCAGATCCACCTCGAGCATTTTGCCATTCCTGGTGAGACCGTGTTGGGCGCGGATAGCCATACGCCCCACTGCGGCGGGGTTGGAATGTTTGCGGTCGGTGCCGGGGGCCTGGACGTCGCGATCGCCATGGCGGGTGGGCCGTACTACTTTGATACGCCCGTCATGGTGCGTGTCAACGTGACCGGGGAGCTACGGCCATGGTGCACAGCGAAGGACGTTATTCTGGAGCTGCTGCGGCGACTAACGGTGCGGGGCGGGAAAGGGAAAGTATTCGAGTTTGTGGGCCCGGGCATCAAAACCCTCAACGCCCAGCAGCGCGTGACGGTCACGAACATGAGCTACGAGCTCGGCGCGACGACCTCGATCTTCCCATCGGATGAGCTCACCAAAGACTACTATCGACGGTTGGGGCGGCTCGATGACTGGCGCGATATGCTCCCGGATCCCGACGCCGAGTACGACGAGACCCTGAACATCGACATCTCGAAAATCGAACCGCTGATAGCGCTGCCGAGCCTGCCTGACAAAGTCGTCCCCGTCCGTGAAGTGGCCGGCACCAAGGTCGAGCAGGTCATGGTCGGCTCGTGCACCAACGGCTCGTACACGGATCTGCAGGCCGTGGCGCGCGTGATGAAGGGGCGGCGCGTCCATCCTGAAGTCTACTTCTTCCTGCACCCGAGCAGCCGGACAGACCTGGAGCAGCTGGCCAGGGAGGGTTACGTTACCGATCTCGTCGCTGCCGGGGTGAACGTCGCCGAACCGACCTGCGGTGCGTGCATCGGGTTCGGTCACGTGCCGGCGCCCGGCACAAAGAGCCTGCGCGCGATCAACCGGAACTTCAATGGCCGCAGCGGCCTCACCGACGACCAGGTCTATCTAGCCAGCTCGGAGACGGCGGCCGCGACGGCCATCAAAGGCGTCATCACCGATCCCCGGGATCTCAGCAAGGAACTCGGCATCCAGGCGCCTCGAGCCGAACTGCCGTCCACCATCTCCCAAGAAAATCCCAATCTTATCCCGCCCGCAGACGAACGTGCAGCGGCGAGGATTGAAATTCACCATGGCGAGAACATCCGCCCCGCGCCCGTCAAGGGTCCGCTCGAGCCGGTCCTCGCCGGGGTCGTGCTCATCAAAGTGGGGGACGACATTACCACCGACCACATCATTCCGGCCGGGGCGGATATTGTGGGTTACCGTTCCAACATCCCCAAGCTCGCGGAGTTCGTCTTCCACCGGATGGATCCGGGATTCAGCCTGCGGGCGAAGGAGCACGGCGGCGGCTTCATCGTCGGCGGGGACAACTACGGCCAGGGCTCATCGCGCGAGCACGCCGCGCTAGCCCCCATGCACCTGGGGGTCCGGGGCGTGATCGCCAAGTCATTCGCGCGCATCCACCACGCCAACCTCGTCAACTGGGGTCTCCTCCCCATGACGTTTGCAAACCCCGTGGGCTATGAGTCCATCGAGCAGGGAGACGACCTGGAAATTCAGGATGTGCGCGGGTTGCTCGAGCGCGGCGCGGAGACCTTTGTGCTGCGCAACAAGACTCGAAGCAAAGAGACTCAGGTGAAAGTCGACCTGACGCCGCGCGAACGCGCCTACCTGCTGGCTGGCGGAAAGCTCGCGTACGTCGGGCAGCACCCCTTGCACTGACGGGACGACATCCCCTTACCCGCGGTTGCTCGAGTTTCAGCGTCCTGCGTACTCTTTAACATCAAGCAGATCGCGCAGACCATCGCCGACAAAGTTGATACTCAAGACCACGAGCATGATCGCCAATCCAGGAAAGATCCCCAGCCACCAGTCGCTGACAAAAAACGGCCGGGCGTCGCTGAGGATCAGCCCCCAGGTGGGCGTGGTGGGTTTGACGCCCAGCCCGAGAAACGACAGGCCGGCCTCAGCCAGGATCGCATAGGAGACGCTTACCGTGGCCTGCACGATCACCGGAGAAAGCGTGTTGGGCAGGATGTGCCGGAACATGAGGCGGCGGTCGGAGGCGCCCATCGCCCGTGCGGCGGTCACAAATTCCTCCTCACGCAGTGACAGCACCATGCCCCGGGTGATGCGGGCGAAATCATCCAGGAATGCCAGGCTCACCGCGACGATCACATTGGACAAGCCGGTGCCGAAGACGGCCACCAGCGCCACCGCGATGATGAAGTTCGGAAAAGCCCACTGCAGATCGATGTAGCGCATGACCAGCATGTCGACCCAGCGGCCGTAATAGCCCGCAAGCAGCCCGAGCGTCACACCCACCAGCGCCGCCAGCAGCACGGTCACGATCCCCACAAACAGCGAGATCCTGGTTCCAAAGATGATACGGCTGAGCAGGTCCCGGCCGAGATCGTCGGTACCCAGCCAGTGCCGCATCGACGGGGGCTGGGAGAGATTCAGAGACTGCAGCTGGGGATCGTACGGCGCTGCTGAAGGCGCCGGCGGCAGACGTGGTCAAGGTCCTGATCACGGCGATGGTGGGCCTGGGCGCAATGGCAGCCGGCATTAACGCCTGGCTCATCCGGCGCACAACTCCACTAGAGCGTCTAGCGCTGATCCTCGCAGGTATCCTCCTCATCTATCCCGAGACGACGCTGGATCTGGTCGCCGTCGGGATCGTGGGGGTGGTGGTCGCCGCGCAACTCCTCGTCAAACCGGCCGCGCAGGCTCCATAGCCAGCGGCAGTCCAGCAAGTCGGGCCTGTTATACTGACC
>JACPRY010000035.1 GCA_016193565.1 Armatimonadota bacterium | reverse complement strand
GCCCCCTTGAGGATTAGATCGCGGATGCCGTCGGTCATCACCATGAGCTCGAAGATGCCCACGCGGCCCTTGTAGCCGGAGCCCTTGCAGCGGTCGCAGCCCTTGCCGCGGTAGAAGACGATCTCCTCGCCCGCTTCGGGCTGCAGGCCCAGCCGGTGCAGTGCCTCGACCGGCGGGATGTAGGATTCCTTGCAGTGGGCGCAGATCGTACGGGCCAGCCGCTGCGCCAGCACGCCGATGAGCGAGCTGGTGATGAGGAACGGCTCGACCCCCCCGACCATGATGATGTCCGGGTCCTGGCGCAGGAAGGAGCGCAGGCCGCTGGCAAACGTCAGGCCCGCCTTGGGGTTCACTTGCACCTGGTTGACGCGCGCCAGCTGATACTCCACGGGATCCTCGACGGTGACAATGTTCTTGTCGAGCGTGTTGATCTTGTGCAGCGTGGAATACAGCGTCGTCGTTTTGCCGCTGCCGGTGGGACCGCTCACCAGGAGCATCCCGTACGGCTTGCTGGAGAGCTCTTCCCATATCTGCAGCATCGAGACGGCGAACCCGAGTTTGTTCAGCCCCAGCTTGGCGGTGGACTGGTCGAGGATGCGCATGACGACCTTCTCGCCAAAGACCGTGGGCAGCGTGCTGACGCGCAGGTCGAACTCCTTGTTTTCGATCACGATGTGAACGCGGCCGTCCTGCGGCAGCCGCCGCTCGGCGATGTCCAGGTTGGCCATGATCTTGACGCGGGAGACCATCGCGTGCTGGACCGCCTTCGGCGGTGTCATCACATCGTGCAGCACGCCGTCAATGCGGTACCGCACGTGCAGCCCGCGGCGGTGCGGCTCGATGTGGATGTCACTGGCTCCATCCCCAATGGCCTGGCTGATGATGACGTTCACCAACCGGACGACCGGCGCTTCCTCGGTCAGCGTGCGCAACTTCTCAATGCTGATGTCTTCCGCGCGCTCGTCGGTCGTCTCCAGATCGAGGCCCGCGGCCTGGCGCATCGCTTCTTCCAGTGACTCGGTGCCGCTGTAGAAACGGTCGATCGCGGACACGATGGCGTCTTCGGCGGCCACGGCCGCCTCGATCTCGAGACCGGTGACCAGCCGCACGTCGTCGAGGGCCACGACGTTCAGCGGGTCGGCGATCGCCAGCCGCAGCTTCTTCTTCGTCTTGCCGATTGCCAGCACCTTATGGCGCTGCGCGAGGTGATGCGGGACGACCTTGACGACATCGGGATCGATCTCCATCGCGCCGAGATCGACGACCTCGAGGCCCCACTGCACCGAGAGCGCTCGCGCCAGCTGCTGCTCGCTGACCGCCTCCTGCTCAACGAGAATCCGCCCAAGGTGACCGCCGCTGCGCTGCTGGTTCTGCAACGCTCTCTCCAGCTGCTCGCGCGTGACCATCCCCTCGTCGAGCAAGATCTGGCCGAGCGATTCGGTCCTGGCGCGGGGACGCTTGCCGGCCTCCGGGGCCTTGGGCTGTGGCGCCTGCGCCACAGGCTGCGGCGCGGATCTTGCAGGTGGCGATGGCTTCTTGGCCTTAGACGGCGGCTCGGGGACCGGGGGCATCGGCTTCTGCTGCGCCGGCTGCGGCGGCACGGGTCGCGGCGCTGCGGGCTGCGGTGTAGGCTTCGGCGGCGCCGGTTTCTGTGGTGCGGCCGTCGGATGCGAATGAACTGGAAATTCGGGCTCCGCTTCCTTGCCTTCGGGCTGCGCCTCCAACACTTCGGGTTCTGCCTCTTCGACTTCCGGTTCCTCGACCGGAGGTTTCCGCGGAGGCGGCGGGGCGGGTGCCGGCTTGGACGGTGCCGTGGGTCGGGTCGCCGGAGGTCGGGTCGCCGCCGGCGGAACCTGTGCCTGAATGGTGGGAACGTCAGGTTCTACGGGCAGGTCTGCGCCACGCGGCGTCTCCTTGACGATGCGGTCCATCCGGTCCTGCACCTTCGAGGCGTCGCGCAGCCGGCCGAGTTTGATGTAGACGTCCCGCAGCGCGGTGTGCACTTCGGAGTCGTCGGCCGCGAGTTCAGCCGCCTTCTCGTAGGCAAGCGCGGCCTTCTCCCAGCGTTCCTTCTCCGCCTGCATCTCCGCCAGGGCGACGTAGACGACCACGGCGGCGCGCGGCGCGCCGCGCTGCACGTAAAGGTTCGCGAGCCGCACGTAGGCGACGGAATCTTCCGGCGCGAGCTCGAGGACTTTCTTGTAGGCCGAGATGGCGTCGTCGAACTGGCCGCGCGACTCCAGCACCCGCGCCCGGTGGAAATGGATGGCGCGGTCGAGCGTCGTATCGTGGGTAGGAACGCGCAGACGCTGCTTGTATTCGGTCAGGTCGAGGACGGCGGAGCCGTGCCCGTCAGAACCCTTTGCGTCCACTTGTGCCCCTAAAGCCGTTGGTCGTTCGTCGCGAGCCGTGGGTGGTCAAACGACGAACCACCAACGACCAACCACGAACGTCGTTTAGAGCTGGTTGGCAACCGCCGTGCGAATCTTGCGCATCTCAATGCGCAGCCGGCCCAGGTTGGCGCGGTGGTCGGCGACGACGGCCAGCACGGCATCCGGCCCTGCCGGCGACACCGCCACCGGCCCCATCTCGTACTCCAGGAGAATGGAATCGAGCGCCCCCAGGCGCAGCTCGCCGCCCATCTGGCCGAACGATTGGAAGCTGCTTGCCGCGATCGCGCCGACGGTGTCCGATTCCATGCCCTCGCCGTGGGTGGCGGACTCGATGATGAAGCCGTCGCGCCCGACCACCATCGCCGCGGTGATCCCCTCGATCCTCATGAGGCCGTCGAGCAGTCCCCGCAGCCCGCCTGCAGCATCCATCGTCTGCATGACCCACTCTCCTCAGCGAATCAAATCACTCCGGCGTTCAAGACCGACGCGATCTCCGGCATGTACCGTCTGAGCTGCAGCCGCGCCTTGCCCACGTTCCCGCGGGGGTTGATCACGATCCCCACATAGTAATCTTGCCCTGCCATCGCCAGCAAGATGATGTACCGTTCTGCCACCAGCATGATGTGATCGATCGGTCCGCCGTCGACTTTCTGACAGAGATAGTCGAGCACTTTGCTCGCCATCGCGCCATCGCCCGAGATTTCCTCGAGCGGAAAGCCCTGGTCGACCTTCAGGACCTCAATCATCGCGCCGTCCATGCCGACCAACGCGGCGCCGATGACGCCTTCGATGCCGCCGACGAGCGATCGCATCAAGTCTTTGACGTTGCCGGCCATTCGTTGCCCCCGAAACCCTGCGGGACGGAACGCAACGGGCGCGGACGCTTATCGCGTTACCGCGTTGTCGCGTTACCGCGTTGCCGCGTTATGTCTCTCCGTTGGGCGCGTTCTCGGCCGCCAGCAGCAGGCGTACGCCCTGCAGTCGCAGTCCTTCGTGATCGATCAAGTGCCTGATCCGCTTGATCAACTCGAGGTCTTGCTGGCT
>JACPRY010000034.1 GCA_016193565.1 Armatimonadota bacterium | reverse complement strand
GAGGAAGCGGCCGTGGATATCCGGACCGCCAACGACGCAGCCGAGCAGCACCGCCGGGAGATGACCGTCCTGAAGACGTGCCTGGCCGGCGCGGCGAACGCGCTGCAGTACATGGCGGCAGCGGACCACTACCGAGCGCTATACGTGATGACTTCTGTTGATCGTGAGTGCAGAGAAGCGCAGACACTAATGACACGGTAACGCCCCGATGTCGCGTTTACAGCACGCGCGTGACCTTCCTCAATCCTCGCGGACGGTCCGGATCGAACCCTCGCAGCAGCGCCAGGTGATATGCGAGCAGCTGCAACGGCACGGCGAGCACGTGCGGGCTGAGCGCCTCGTCGGGTGCCTCCGGGGCCGCCAGCGCGGATGTGGCCAGCTTGAGGGCGCGCGAACTTGAGGATATTCCGAGGACGCGGGCCCCGCGACGCCGCAGCCGCCGCATGATCTCGATCAGGTGCGGCAGCGCGCGACCCTGCGCGGCGATCAGCAGGGCGGGGAACCCCCGTCCGATCGAAGCGATCGGTCCGTGCAGCAGGTCGGCTGAGGACAGCGCTTCGGCACCGATCGAGCAGGTCTCGCGTAGTTTCAGCGCGGCTTCGAGCGCGGTGGCGAAGTTGTATCCGCGTGACACCGTGACACATCCGGTGATCTTCCGGTATCGCGTGGCCACTTGGCGAACGTTGTCGTCGAGCCCGAGCGCGCGCGCCATGAGGTCGGGCAGCGCCTGATGGGCATCGACGAGGAGACGGCGGCGGGCGGCCATCGCGCCCAACAGGCTCAGCGCAGTCAGCTGCGCCGTGTAGGTCTTAGTCGCGGCGACGCTGCGCTCCGGACCGGCATGCAGCAGCAGCACGTCATCGGCGGCGCGCGCGAGAGGAGCGTGCGGATCGTTCGTGACGGCGATGGTGTGAGCACCCGCCCTCGCTGCGCCCCGCATGAACTCGACAATATCCGGGGATCTCCCGGATTGTGACAGGGCGATCGCGAGCGCTCCATCGAGCCGTAGCCGTGCCTTGTACAGGGTGCGCACGGATGGCGCGGCCAGCGACACGGGGACCTCGAGCAGAATCTCGATCAGATAGCGTCCGTAGAGCGCGGCGTTGTCCGAGCTCCCCCGCGCCGCGAGAACGACGAGCCGCGGCGGTTTGGCCTGCCAGCGGCGGGCGAGCGTGCGGATCTTTGGCCCTTCCTCGTCCAGCAGCCGCGCGATCGCCTGCGGCTGCTCGAAGATCTCTCGCCGCATGAATGTCCCGCGCGTCATCTCGTCTCCAGCGAGTGCGAATCGCAGGACAGAGTGTCCCCGCTTTGGAACTCCATCAGCGGCGTCAAACGATGGATCCCGATCAGATCGGCCAGCACTTCATTGTCGACTTCGACGGCTCCGCCGTCACTCCCCAGGTGGAGCGTCTGGTCAGGGAGGGCCGGATCGGCGGTGTCATCCTTTTCGCGAAGAACGTCCGATCACCCGACCAGGTGCGGTGCCTGTGTGCGGATCTTCAGGCTCTGGTGAGGGATGCCGGACTGCCGCCAATGTTCATTAGCGTAGACCAGGAAGGCGGCCTGGTGAACCGGCTGGTCGATGGATTCACCGTCTTCCCGAGCGCGATGGCGCTGGGGGCGAGCGGACGGGAGGACGACGTGACTGCCGCGGGTCGGATCACAGCGGGGGAACTGCGGTCCGTCGGCATCAACACGAATCACGCACCGGTGCTCGACGTGAACACCGATCCCACAAACCCGGTCATCGGCGTGCGCGCGTTCGGGGAAGACCCAGAGGCGGTAGGGCGGCTTGGATCCGCCTACTTGCGCGCGGCACAGGCAGCGGGTGTGCTTCCCACCGTCAAGCATTTCCCCGGCCATGGCGCGACATCAGTCGACTCGCATCTAGACCTCCCCATCGTCGACAAAGATCGTGCCACGTTGGATCGGGAGGAGCTAGTTCCTTACGCCGCGGCTCTCCGCGCCGGAGCCAAGGCGGTCATGGCGGCGCACATCGTCTTTTCCGCGCTCGACCCGTCGCGTCCGGTCACCTTATCGCCGGCTCCCATCAACGGGTTGCTCCGTGGGGAGCTGGGATTCGATGGAGTCGTGTTCACGGATTCGATGGCGATGAAGGCGATCGCCGATCGGTGGTCACGCAGAGAGTCGGCGGTGGCCTCACTGCTGTCGGGGTTCGACCTGGTCCTGGCCTGCGGCACCGAATCTGAGCAGTGGGAGTCGATCAATGGCGCGCGGCAGGCCGCCACCGATGGAACGCTCACTACAGCCGATCTGCGCGTGAGCGCGGAGCGCATCCGGCGCATAAAGTCGAGCTACGCGGTGGTCGCAACCGGTGGGGAGGTTGGGACCGCGGAGCACCTCCGCATCGCAGAGGAGATCGCTGGCCGCGCTGTCACGCTCGTCAAGTGTGCCCGCGGCCGCATCCCGATGGCGCCGGGCCGGACGGCGGTCGTGAACATGACGTCGCAGTGGCGTGAGGCCGCGGGGGCGTTCGCCGGCTTGCTGCGGGAACGCGGAGCAGACGTCACCCTGATCGATGCTGCGGATCGAATCACGGAGGATCAATGGGGCTCTGTCGTCGCAGTCACTTTGAGCTGGAGGACTGCGCCGGCAGCAGAGCAAGTGCGCAGGCTGCATGCCCGGTTTGGTGATCGACTGCTCGTGGTCGGGCTTGGGAATCCCTACGAGCTCGCTGGATTTCCTGAAGTCTCCACGTACCTGGCGACCTACGGCCCAGATCCTGCGAGTCTCCACGCTGCCGCGAAGGTTCTCACTGGTGCGCTTGAACCCACGGGCCGGCTCCCCGTAACGATTCCGGGGCTTTTTCCGCGAGGACATCGAGCGGGTCTGTGATGCCGCGTTCCCTCGTTATCGCCGCTGACCGCGTTATCACCCCGACCGGCGATCTGACGCCGGGTGTCGTCGAGGTCCGCAACGGACGAATTGCGCGCGTCCGCAAGGGCCGTGCGCGGCGCGCGCATGTCACCGTGCGCGGCGCCGTGCTGGCGCCCGGCCTGATTGATCTGCAGATCAACGGCGCCGCGGGCATCGATTTCGCCACCTGTGATAGCCCGCGAGACCTACATCGAGCGCACCGGTTCCTGCTCAGCACCGGTGTCACCGCGTATCTTCCCACGCTGATCTCTTCGCCGCTCGTCCAGCTGCGCGCCGCGCTCGTGCACT
>JACPRY010000020.1 GCA_016193565.1 Armatimonadota bacterium | reverse complement strand
CTGTGATCGATCCGTACCCGCACGGAGTGCTGACGCGCGCGCTGCCGGACGGCACGCCGCTGCCCGCGGATTGGGCGCTCCAGCATCCCGGCGACTACCTCGTGACGGCGGAGCGCCTCCTGCGCGACGCGAAGAAGGCAGCGGGGACGAACCCCATCGTGGGGATCGGGCTGGATTTCACCGCCTCGACGATCCTGCCGGCCGCGCGGGATGGCACCCCCCTCTGCCTGCTGCCCGAATTCGCGCGCAGACCGCATGCGTGGGTGATGTTGTGGAAGCACCACGCGGCGCAGCTGCAGGCCGACCGGATCAACGCGATGCGTCCGGCATTCCTCGAACTCTACGGCGGCCGGACATCGTCGGAGTGGCTGCACGCCAAGTCCCTGCAGATACTCGAGGAGGCGCCGGATGTCTTCGAAGCCGCCGACCGCATCATCGAGGCCGGCGATTGGGTGATCTGGCAGCTCATTAGCCGCGAGGTGCGATCGGCGTGCCAGGCAGGCTACAAGGCGCACTGGCAGCCGGAGTACGGGTATCCGCCTGCGTCGCTGCTCGGCGAACTTCATCCGAAGTTCCCCGCGCTGTCGGGCAAACTCGGCCCACCGCACCCGGTCGGCGAACGCGCCGGAGGATTGACACATGAGTGGGCGGAGCGGACCGGATTGCCCGAAGGGCTCCCGGTGGCCGTGGCGGTGATCGATGCGCACGCAGCCCTTCCCGGCCTCGGCGTCGGCGGGCCAGGCACGCTCGTGATGGTAATGGGGACGTCCACCTGCCACCTGCTGCTATCGCGGCACAAGGTGTCGGTCCCCGGGATCTCGGGCGTCGTGCGCGACGGGGTGCTGCCCGGACTGTTCGCCTACGAAGCTGGACAGGCAGCCACCGGCGACGCGTTGGAGTGGTGGGTCCGCACGCTGGCTTGGGCATCCGACGGCGGAGGAGACACGCTGTTTGCGCGCCTGAACCAGGAAGCCGCCTCCCTTCCTCCGGGGGCCGGCGGGCTGGTGGCGCTGGACTGGTGGAACGGCAGCCGCACGCCGCTGGTGAACGCGGACCTCGCGGCCGTCCTCGCCGGGCTCACGGTCGGTACCAGTCCCGCGCAGATCTACCGCGGCATCGTCGAAGCAACGGCATATGGGACGCGCCAGGTGATCGAGCTGTTCGAATCGGGAAGGGGCATCGAGCCGGTGACGGAACTGCGGGTCTGCGGGGGACTCTCGCGGAGTCCCCTCGTGATGCAGATCTACGCCGATGTGACCGGCAGGACGCTGCGCGCGTCGGCGACCCCGCACGCCTCGGCGCGGGGCGCGGCGGTGTACGGCGCGCTGGCCGCAGGACGCGCCGGCGGCGGTTACGATGCTCCCGAGGACGCGCTGGTCCACATGGGCGTGCGAGACTTCACCGCGTACGCGCCGGATCGCGCCGCGCACGAGCGGTACACGGCGCTCTATTCGATCTATCGCGATCTGCACCGTCACTTCGGCGAAGGCGACACTGTCTTGATGCGCCGGCTGCGCGAAATGCGTCACTAGAGAGTCGTAAGAGTGGGACGTTTAGATGGGAAGGTGGCGATCATCACCGGTGGCGCCTCCGGCATCGGGCGCGCTAGCGCGATGCTGTTTGCTCGAGAAGGGGCCCGCGTCGCGGTGGCCGATGTGGACCGCGACGGCGGCGGGACGGTCGCGGCCGCGATCACGAGTGAAGGCGGCGTCGCAACCTTCATCCCCTGCGATGTGATCGATGCAGAGGATGCAGTCCGGCTCGCCCGGGCGACGATCGATCGGTTCCGGCAGATTGATGTTCTGTTCAACAACGCAGGGATCGCCGGCGTGGGATCGGTCGAGGAGACCGACGAGGCGCTGTGGGACCGGGTGATGGAGGTCAACGTGAAAGGAATGTTCCTGGTGACGAAGGCGGTCGCGCCCTACATGATCGAGCGCCGGCGCGGGGTGATCATCAATATGGCGTCGTCGATCGCGTTCGTGGGTCTCGCGCGGCGCGTCTCGTATGCCGCGAGTAAGGGCGCCGTCATGTCGATGACGCTGTCGATGGCCGTGGACTTCGCGAAGCACAACATCCGCGTGAACGCGATCTGTCCCGGCACGATCCATACCCCGTTCGTGGACCGCTACCTGCGCGACTTCTATGCGGACCCCGAGCAGGGCCTGGAGGAGATCAGCCGGCGGCAGCTCATGGGACGGCTCGGCACCGCCGAAGACGTCGCCAATGCGGCGCTGTATCTCGCAAGCGACGAAGCTGCATTCATGACCGGCGCGCCCCTCATCATCGACGGTGGGCTGAGCGGGACGAAATGATCTATATCCTGTCCTGTCGATGTCATTGCGAGGCTCGAAGAGCCGAAGTGACGAAGTCATCGCGAGGCCCGCAGGGCCGCGGCGACCTCATATCGATAGGAGATTGCTTCGTCGCTTTGCTCCTCGCAATGACTAGAGGCTTCGCTGCGCTCGCAATGACCAGCGGAAGGCGACATCCATGAAGATTACGGGAGTGGAGGGCTTCATCGTGCACGTGCCGATCCGCCGGCCGATCGAGGACTCCATCCATCAGGTCGGGACGTGGGGCGTGCCTGGGGCGCGCATCACGACCGACGACGGGATCAGCGGGACCGGCTACACCGGCACGCACGCGCGCGGCGACGATCTCATCAAGACTGCGATCGAGCAGTATTACGGCCCGCTGCTGCTGGGCCGGGATCCGGCGCACGTCAGGCAGATCTGGCAGGACTTGTACATGGGCCCGCTGCGCTGGATCGGCCGCAGCGGGATCAGCCAGATGGCGCAGGCGGCGATCGATATCGCGCTGTGGGATCTCATCGCCAAAAGCCAGGACAAGCCGCTGTGGCAGGTCCTCG
>JACPRY010000019.1 GCA_016193565.1 Armatimonadota bacterium | reverse complement strand
TCGGACCAGTCCCACGGTGTTGAGCGCGTGTGCGCGCGCGGGGTTGCCGGAGATGAGGATGAACGGCGGAACGTCCTGACGGATCATCGAGACGCCGCCGACCATGGCGAGGCGCCCGACGCGGACGAACTGGTGCACGCCAACATTGCCGCTGAGGTTGGCCTGGTCTTCGATGACCACGAACCCGCCGAGCAGCGCGCTGCAGGTCAGCACCGCGTCGTGGCCGATGACCGCGTTGTGTCCGACGTGAACGCCGGTCATGATGAAGTTGCGGTCGCCGATGATGGTGGTCGTGCCCTCGCCGTAGCCGCGCTCGATGGTGACGTACTCGCGGATGAGGTTCCCGTCGCCGATGCGCACGAACGTCCGCTCGCCTTTGTACCCTTTGTGCAGCGGCGTGCAGCCGATGACCACGCCGACATCGAGCATGTTGTCCCGGCCGATCGCGACGTCGGGATGGATGACAGCGTGCGGGCCTACCGTCGTGCCGTCGCCGATGACGACGTCGTGGTCGATGACCACATACGGCCCTACGCGCACGCCGCGCCCGAACTTCGCGGTCCGGTGCACAATTGCGGTTGGGTGAACCTCGATCGCCGCTTCGGTTGTCAGTGAGACAGAGTCATCCATAGGCCAAGAAACTGCCGTTCGTCGTTGGTCGTTTGTCGTTGGTCGTTGACGACGAACGACGAACGACAATCGATCAACGTCCGTCGGTTGGTAGGGTATCCCCCACGGAAAACGTGAGCTCTCCTTCCGCGGCAACGGCTCCGCTGACGAGCGCGCGGCAGCTCATGCGGCCGATACGGCCGCGCATCCACCGCATCTCAGCCTCCAGGCGCAGCCGGTCGCCCGGCGCCACCGGCCGGCGGAACCGCACACTATCCATACCCGCGAAGTAGGGAATCTTTCCCTGCAGATCGGGATGCTGCATCGCCAGGCACGCGCCGGTCTGCGCCATCGCCTCCACGATCAGCACCCCCGGCATCAGGGGATGACCGGGGAAGTGCCCTGTGAAGTACCACTCCTCTCCCGTGACGTCCAGCTCACCCACGATGCTCCGTTCCCCGACCTCCACGATCCGGTCCACAAACAGGAACGGCGGACGATGGGGGATCAACGCTTTGATCCTCTCACGATCGAAGATCATTTCTCTCTCCTCAACCCGCGAGCCGGCGGGCGAGCTCGATGTGGAGCGCGTGTCCTGCGCCAAACGCGATGACGTGCGCGTGAAGCGGCCGGCCCAGGAGCGACAGATCGCCAATCAGATCCAGGACTTTGTGCCGGGCCGGCTCGTCGACAAAGCGCGGGGTACCGATGTATCCCTGCGGTCCGATCGCGAGCGCGTTCTCCTCACTCGCGCCGCGCGCCAGCCCCGCCGCACGCAGTGCCTGCAGTTCCTCAACGAACCCCCAGGTCCGCGCCGGCGCGAACTCGCGGACAAAGCGCCTGCGGTCCATTTCCACGTCGATCACCTGGATTCCCAGCGCGGCCGAAGACAGCGCCACGATGTAGGTGGCGCGGAACCGCTCAGCGGGAAGCGCCAGCACCCAGGCCGAGGCGCGTTGCACCCACACTGGTTCGGCCGGCGCCAGCGGATCGAGAACGCCATCCTGCTCTGCGAGGCCGGCATCCTCAAACGCCAGACAGAACGGCGCGGCGCTCCCATCGAGCGCCGGCAGTTCTGCTCCGTCCACGTCGACATGGAGATTGGTGATCCCCACCCCCCATGCGGCCGCCAGCAGATGCTCCACGGTCCGGACACCATTGCTGCCGCCGAGGGTGACGCCCCGGGTCGAATCCGTGACAGACGCGACCCGCGCCGCGACCGGACGGGCCGCCGGCAAATCGGCGCGAGCAAGCGTGATGCCGGCGCCGGCGGGTGCAGGGCGGCATACCACGGTGACGGGTGCGCCTGAATGGACGCCGACGCCCGACAGGGTCACCAACTCGCGGAGGGTGTGCTGGGCGTGACCGGTTGCCGTCACGGCGTGGAGGTGTCCGGGCGCAACATCAACCGGACGGGATAGAACGAGCCGGCCACGGGCATCGTCACGACGGTCATCACCACCTGATCGCGCGCACGTACGGTGATCGAGGCCAGTGTCCGGTCCTCTCCGGGACGCAGGGTGCCGACATCGACGGCGTCGTTGTCAATCAGGAACAGGCCCCGGGCCGCGCCGCCAAGCGCTGTCGCCACCAATGACACGCGCTGATCGAGATCGGACGGATTCCGGACCTCGAGCGACAGACGGTAGACGATGCCGTAATCCCCAACCAGCCGTATGCCCGTGAGAGGGTCGACCGGACCGACCGCCACGCCAAGGTTCACCAGCGGTACGGGCTCGTGCGCGGTCACCGATCTGGTGACGGAAAACTCTGACACATGGAAGGTTCCGTGCGGGTGTGGATAGGCCGGCTGGTTGACCTCCGACGTAATCGTGTTGGTCAGCAGCCACGGCGACCGGATGTGGACCGACAGGTCGAGCTGCCCCGCGAGCGTCTGCGCCTGCAGGAGGCCCGAGACCAGCGAACCCGGCGGCATCTCGTGCACGGTGAATGTGTGCGTGCGGCCCGGCGGGACTTCGATCACATATCCCTGCTGCCGCTGGAGGCGCTGGAGGAATCGTGAGGTGGCGGCCTGGCCGGCGAACATGAGGTCCGTCGATGGCCCGGCCACAGCGCCGATGATGTGCATTCTGGCCGGTTCGCGCCGGGGATTCGTCAGCGTAATCGTCACGAGCTTGCGCTGCTCCGCGCCGTTTTGATGGTGATACAGCAGCCGGACTGCCTCGCCCGTGTGCAGTGACTGGGCAAAGAGCACGCCGCTGGTGGTGACCACCTCCGGCCGGTTGCTGACCAACAGGCGAGCCGGCGTCGCAAGCGGAACCGTCACGTTGCGCACGCTCGCGCTCACTGTCCCCGCGATGTACCGGGCGAACGGGTTGCGGACGAGCACGGGGACCACAAAACTCCGGACCTCGCCAGGCGTCAGTTGCGCGCCGTTTGCGGTGCCGACCGTGATCTTGGAGCCGGGATGCGCGCGGGTCTCCCGCAAGACGGCGTGGCGGATCGCTTCCTGCACGAGCTGGGGATCCGACGGATCGCCGCTGACCTCAACTTCGACCGTCCGCGGCAGCGCGGCGGCGGGCTGCCGGACGGCGACCGGGATGTCGGCCCGGCCCGGCCGGCCAGAGCCGCGAACTGCCCGCAGGGTGATCACGCGGGTATCGTACTTGCCGACCACATAGCCTGTGGATGGAAAGATGTGCACGGTGAGAAAGGCCCGCTCACCGGGCACGAGCGACAGGCTCTTCGGTGCGACCGCCACGCGAGGCGCCGCCAGCGCCTGCCGCAGGCGCTGCGCCCACGCCGCTGCGAGGGCGGCCGGGGTCAGTCCTCCTGGTGCGGCCTGCGTGCGGTCGACGGTGAGGATGGGAACCCGGCCGATCGTGATCACCGGGCTTCCTGCAATCTTCTGAACGGCCACTGGAGTGGAGGGCGTCAGGTCGAGACGCCGGAGCTTCTCTGCGACCCCGGCGGCCCGCATGGGCGCGGTGGCTCCTCTCAGCCGGATCACCACCGATCCGTTGATCAAGATCTCGGCGATCTCCGCTCCGCGGGCATTCACCAGAATCGGTTCGTGGAAGCCGCCGGCCGGCGCGGCGAGGATCCCGAGGAGCGTTACGATTACGAGTGCGGCCCTGGTCCTTTTCACAAAGTCATCTTGCGTTCTGGCGGCGCCTCGCGCTGCGGCGTCGCGAGGGAGTGGTTCGCTTCCCCTGCTGCTCCAGCGCGGTGACCCGCTTCAGCAGATCCGGCAGCCGTCCAAGCGTCGCCTGAATCTCGAGTTCTTCCCGGTGCGGGCGCGCCGGGATGCCCCACATCACCGCACCCGGAGGGACGTCTTTACGCACGGCGGCGCCGGCCAGCACCATGGCCCCGTCCCCGATCCTCACGTGGTCCACGACACCGACGCGGCCCGCGAGCACGACACGGTCGCCGATCGTGACGCTGCCCGAGATCCCAGACTGCCCCGCGATCACGACGTCGCGGCCGATCGTGACGTTGTGGCCGATTTGACATTGGTTGTCGATCTTTGTTCCGGCCCCGATGCGCGTGTCACCGAGCGTCGCCCGATCGATCGACGAGTTGGCTCCGACCTCCACGTCGTCCTCGATCACGACCCGTCCGACGTGAGGAATCTTGACCTGCCGGCCCTCCACCGCTGCATACCCAAACCCGTCGCTGCCCACGACCGCGCCGCTGTGGAGGATGACCCTGCGTCCGATCACGCACTGATCGTAGATGGTCACCCGGGGATACAGCACGGTGCCATCACCGATCTGCACGTCGCGACCGATGACGCACGTGGCGCCGATGATCACCTCGTCGCCGATCTCACACCCATTGCTGATCACGGCGTACGGCCCGATGGCGGGACCGAGGCCCACGCGCGTCCCTTCACCGACGATGGCCGTCGGATGAATGCCAGACGCTGGTCTAGCCTCAGGATGGAGGAGTGCGATGGTGCGCGCAAAAGCAAGCCGCACGTTGGGCGCACGGAGGGCTGGTTTGCGGGCGCCGCTGAGTGTGTATGGAAGCAAGACGGCGGAGGCCGCACTGGCCTCCGCCTCCG
>JACPRY010000042.1 GCA_016193565.1 Armatimonadota bacterium | reverse complement strand
CGTCGTGAGGAAATGGTACACGCGCCGCGGGTAGAACGGCTCGCCCGGGATTGTCGTCTTCGTCAGCTTTGCGTAGAAGCGGGAGGCTTCGGCGAGCTGGGCGGCGGCGATGTGATCAGGATGCGCATCGACCCAGTACGGAACGAACAACACGTCGGGTCGCACGTTCCGGATGACTTCGGCAAGGCGCATCCGGTTGTCCACCGTATCGGTGAGATAGCGGTTAGGCATTTCCAGCGTGATCCGGTCCACGCCCAGGATCTCCGCAGCCCCGCGGGCTTCCTGCGCGCGTCGCTCAGGCGTGCCGATCGGCGTCGGTTCGCCGTTGGTCAAATCGCAGATCGTGACCGCGTGTCCCTGGGCGCGCAACACCAGGATCGTCCCGCCCATCCCGATCTCGACGTCGTCGGGATGCGCCCCGATGGCCAGAACATTCATAACTGAAGTCTACACAGTCTACACAGTCTACACAGTCTACACAATTTCAAAGTCAGGTAGACCGTGCAGACTGTGCAGACCGTGCAGACCTGAGCAGCGGCAGCTGCTCGGGCAGCCAGCGCGCGACCTCGTGTTCGAGGAGCCTCAGGTAGTACGCGCGGCGCGTGTCCATGTCGTCGAGCCCACCCCAGAAACGGCGGTTCGGATTCTTGTAGATGCGCGCGACGGGCAGTTCGTTCACGGTGAGTCCGTGGAATGCCGCCTGCACCCAGACCTGGAGCGGCATTCCGTAACTCGGTTCGGTCAGAGCCAGTTTGCGGAGTCCTTCGACACGGTAGGCTTTGAACCCGCACCAACTGTCTGTGATCGCGTATCCCGTCACCGCCCGGATGAGCGCCGTGAACTCCTGGTTCAGCTGCCACCGGTCGGGTGGGGGCGGGTCGCCCGGCACCGACGGATCGAGGTAGCGGCTGCCCGAGACGATGTCTGCGCGTGTAACAGCGTTGCGGAACGCCGGGATGCGCCGTGGTTCGTGCTGGTCGTCGCAGTCGATCGTCACGACAACGTGGTCGTCACGGGCGATCGCGTCCTCGAAACCTGTTATGAGGGACTGGCCGTAGCCGCGGTTCTCCTCATGACGGATCATCCGGATGTCGCGGCGCACGGCGAGGATTTCCGGCGAGCGGTCCGTTGAGCCATCATCCACGACCAGCACATCGGCATCCGGCGCGGTCCGGCGGACTTCCGTGAGCACGCGCGCCAGTGTCGCCTCCTCATTGAACACCGGGATGAGGATGAGCGTCCGGTTCATCGCGTTACCGCGTTGCCGCGTTGCCGCGGTCGTCGGGCCTCATACGCCCGCATCACCTCGAGCAGGACGTGATTCAGATAGGCATCAATGCGGCGGATGGACTGCACTTTGCGGTCGGCGGAGATCGGCAGGTGGCGCGAGGCGGTGTCGGTGACCATCTTCCTGAAGAAGAGGAATGCGCGTGTCGCGTCCGCCGGGGTCATGCCGAGGACGGCCACGTGGGTCCCGAGCGCCCGGCCGGCGCGCTCCCCTTGCCGAAGGAACACGCCCTGCCGCGACCCGCCTGTCAGGTATCCGGCCAGTCCGTCCATCAGCCGGTGGCACGTCCGCCGCATCGCGGAGGCTGCCTCCGCGTCGAAGGCGTGACGCCAGTCCTGTCCCCTCACCCGGCGGCGCATCGAACTCTCGATGAGGTTCGCTCCGTGCGGACCGATCACGTCAAGCATCGTCCGTCCTGCGCGCTCGCGGCGGCTTCGGTGCAGAAACGCGCGCAGGTCCACGACTGTATATCTCCGGTGCCCTCCAGGCGTTCGGAACGCGGGCACGCGGCCTGCGTCGGTCCACACGCGCAGCGTCGAGGGATCGACACCGAGAAATTGACTGGCGGCCCCGAGCCTCAACCACCGAGGCTGTGTCTGTATCTCGTTCATGTCGGCAAGACCTCCGGACGGCCTGCCCGCACAGGCAGGCGGGTGCTAACGAGCAGAAAACCGGCAAACATCAACACCGCGGCGATCAGTTCGCCAACATACAGGTAATCGGCCAGACCGAACCGCACCAGGGTGCTGGCGAAACCCAGCGCGAGCCCTCCCGCGGCGATGAGGATGTTTCCGATGACCCGGGTGGGCACGATCTCCTTCCGCCGGAGCAGCCAGGCGGAATACAGCGCGCCCCCGACCAGCGTCATCAGACCGTAGATATTGAAGATCGGTGTCAAACGCCGCACGAGTGCGCTGCGCGGCAGGATCTCGCGATACTGGGCGCTGAGCGTCTCCTGGGGTGTGAAGCGGGCCGCGTTGAGCGGGATGGTAAAGACCAACCAGGCGGCGAGCACGCTTCCCAACACCAACAGCGCGAACAGCGTCCGGGCAACTCGTTTGCGTCTGCTCAGGAGAAACACCGTCCCCTGCCCCAGCCACGCGGCGTTGAGGATCGCCCCCGCCAGATACCACAGCCGGAACGCGGCCGGGTTCCACGCCAGGGTCGAATATGCCTCGGCAAGACTGGCGATCCCAAACATCGTCAGGCCAATTCCCCACAGCAGCAGATGGGTCCCACCACGTGCGCGATATCGTTGGAAGACGAGTACGGCGAACACTGTGATGACGGCCGCCGTGGCTGCGGGGAGATACCGCATCATCGGTGCCATCCTATACCCTCGCTTGCACCTGGTCTCCCGCGAGCGCTCTCCGAACGAGATCGGCCAGGACGGCGAGGAAGTCCTCGCCATCGTTGAGCGAAGGCGCCCGGACGAGGCGCATCCCGAGGACGTCGGCAGTCGCCCGCGCCTCGACGTCGATGTCGTACAGCACTTCCAGATGATCGGCCACGAAACCGATCGGGGAGACGATGACCTCGCGCGTGCCGCCCGCGTGCAGCTCGCGCAGCACGTCGAGGATGTCTGGTCCGAGCCAGGGCTCTCCGGTGTGGCTCGCGCTCTGGAACGCAAAGCGCCAGGTCTCGATCCCGGCAAGAGACGCGACGAGCTCGCATGTCCTTCGGAGCTGACCCGGATACGGATCGGACCACTGCAGGATGCGCTGCGGGAGGCTGTGGGCGGTGAAAACGACGGGGACCGCCCGGCCGTCGGGAAACGTGGCACGCGCGAGTTCGAGACGATTGGTGAGCGCGCGAATCAGGCCCGGGTGATCGTGGTAATGCTCAACGTACCGCATCTCGATTCCATGCGCGGCCGCTGCCTCGGTGGCCGCCGAGAGGTATCCGCCGATGCTCATCGCCGAATAGTGCGGCGCCAGTGCCACACCGGCTGCCTGGCGCACGCCGTCTGCAGCCATCTCGGCCACGGCCTCGGCAATGAACGGGGGCGCGTGCTTCATCCCGACATACGCCCGCACCGAAAGCCCCTGCCGCCGCAGCAGCGCCTCGACGCCGGAGGCCTGCCGTTGCGTGATCTCAAGGAGAGGGGAACGGCCCCCGATGCGAAGATAACGCTCTCGCAGCGCGCGAATCGCATCCGGGGAGGGCGTGCGTCCGCCGCGAAGGTGGGTGAAATACGCCTCGACGTCGTCGAGCGTCGCGGGGCTCCCGTAAGCCATAAGCAGCAGGCCGAACCGGGCCGTCATCGCGCCCGCTCCAGATCCCGCGCGAATGCGTGCACGGTGTCAACGACCTCGCGCAGGTGCGCGCGCGGCGTGTCGGGCAGCACCCCGTGGCCGAGATTGAAGATGTGACCCGGACGGCCGCCGGCCCGGCGGAGCACCTCCACGGTGCGCTCGCGGATCATCTCAGGGAACGCAAGCGGCACCGCGGGCTCGAGGTTCCCTTGAATCCCCCGGTCGTGACCGATCGCCTCCCAGGCGTCATCGAGATGGATGCGCCAGTCCACGCCGATGACATCGCCTCCGGCCGCCGCCAGCGCCCTGAGCAATCCCGCTGTCCCTGTGCCGAAGTGGATCGTGGGAATACCTGTCGGCCTGAGCGCCTCGAAGATGCGTCGAGTATGCGGCGCGACGTACCGCCCATAGTCCACCGGACTGAGACAGCCGACCCAGCTGTCGAAGAGCTGGACCGCCTGGACGCCCGCCTCCGCCTGAGCCAGGAGATACCTGACGCTCATCTCGGTGAGCGCGTCCATCAATGACTCCCACACCTGGGGCTCCCGGTACATCATGGTCTTGGTGTGCAGATAGTCACGGGACGGACCGCCTTCAACTAAATAACTTGCCATGGTGAACGGCGCGCCGGCAAAGCCGATCAGTGGGACAGGCGAGCTCTTCCTGATCGTCCGAATCGTGTCCAGCACGGCGGCGATCGTCTCGTCCACTGCGAATGGCTGAAGCCCGGCGACGTCCTCGCCGGTGCGCAGCGGAGCATGAATGCGCGGCCCGCCGTCCTGGAGCTCAAACCCTACCCCCATGCTCAGCAGCGGGAGGGTGATGTCCGCGAACAGCACCGCCGCATCGACGCCGAGTTCTTCCACCGGGCGGAGGGTCACCTCCGCGGCCAGTGCGGGATTGCGCACGATCTCGAACAGAGTAAACCGCTCGCGGAGCGCGCGGTACTCGGGCTGCGAGCGGCCCGCCTGCCGCATGAACCAGACCGGCGTCCGGTCCACCGGCTCTTTCCGACATGCACGAAGAAATCGATCCTGCACTCTAGACCTCCCTTGTTTTACGAATCCATTGAATCTATTGAATCTATTGGATCTATTGAATCTCTTGGACCTATTGGATCAGATCTTCATAGCCGAAATGTAGTAGATTCAACAGATTCCCGAAGGGCGATGACGAGGTCCTGAAACGCCGCGAGATCTTCGGTCTCGTAGGCGACGATGAACTCCTGGTCGTCGAGCCCCGTGGAGGAGGCGAGGAGCTGGCGGACCTGGGGAAACTCGTGGCCGATGCGGATGTGTTCGTTCATCATCCCCTGGCGCGCGTCTTTGCTGAGCCGGTACCAGTCGTGCGTTTTGGTGAACGGATAGACGACGAGGTACGCCGCGCGCTCGCCGCTCGTGATCGCCTGCTCCTGCGCTCCCGGCTTTCGCACGTACCGGGAGGGCCGGACCAAACCCACGAAGGAGCGCGCCACCGACATCCATCGGCCCACTCCGGAGCGAAGCAGGAGCGCCGCCGTCTCCTCCAGCCGCTCGAGTGAGGGCGCCATCCGCATCAACACCAGGTCCGCATCGCTGCGCAGACCGACAAGCGAGTAGGTTTCGGTGAGGACATCCCTTCCGGCGGACCCGGCCGCGCGAGCGAACTCGGCCAGATCTCGCTCTCGCACGTCGTCGGTCAGCCGGCGCCACGCCGGATCCAGCCGGAGCGCGAGCACCTGCACGAACCCCTGTTCATTCACCTGCTCGCCAACCACTGCGACGCCTCCTTCGCGTGATAGGTGATGATGAGATCGGCTCCGGCGCGCGCGATCCCGGTGAGGATCTCCAGCACGGTGGCGCGCTCATCGCACCACCCGCGCTCGGCGGCGGCCTTGACCATGGCATACTCGCCGCTCACGTTGTAGGCCGCGAGCGGCACGGTGACGCGCGATCGGACCCGCTGGACGACATCGAGGTATGGCAGTGCCGGCTTGACCATGACGATGTCTGCGCCCTCGGCGATGTCGAGGTCGATCTCGCGCTCGGCTTCACGCGCATTCGCCGGATCCATCTGATGCCCGCGGCGGTCTCCGAACTTCGGAGTGGAGCCGGCGGCCTCACGGAACGGTCCGTAGAATGCGGACGCGTACTTCGCCGAGTAGCCCATCACCGCTACTTCCAGGAATCCCGCCGCATCGAGCGCGCGCCGGACGGCTCCGACCTGCCCGTCCATCATCGCGCTTGGCCCGACGAGGTCGGCGCCGGCCGCGGCCTGCGAGACCGCCGTCTTCGCCAGCAGATCGAGCGTTGCGTCGTTGTCCACCTGGCCGTCGCGGATGACCCCGCAGTGCCCGTGGCTGGTGTACTCGCACAGGCAGACGTCGGTGATGATGACCAGATCCGGATCCGCCGCGCGCAGGGCGCGCACCGCTTCCTGGATCACACCGTCGTCGGCATAGGCGCCGCTCCCTGCGGCATCCTTCTCCTCCGGCAAACCGAACAGGAGGATCGCGCCGATCCCGAGGCTCCGGGCGTCCTCGACTTCACCTGCCAGTCGATCGGGGGAGACCCGCCACTGTCCCGGCATCCCGGGGATCGGCTCCCGGATTCCTCGGCCCGCGCGGACGAACAGCGGAAAGATGAACTGCGAGGGATCCAGACGCGTTTCGCGCACCAGGGCGCGCACGGCCGCAGTGCGCCGCAGCCGCCGCGGGCGCAGTAAGAGATTAGTTTCGCGCGAGACCTGAAGCCGCATCGACGTGCCTCCCCTCGAACAGCACTGCTATCCCGTCCACGCTGTGTTCGGCGGCCACCAGATGCACAGGCCACCCCAGCGCCCGGATTGCTTCAGCGGTCACCGGACCGATTGCAATGAGCGTGAGACGTCCGATCTCGTGCTCGAGTGCTGCAACCTGGATCAGACGTGCAAATCCGCGCACGGTCGATGCGCTCGTAAAGATGACCCCGTCGGCCCCAAGGGCCACAGCCTGCCGGAGGAGCGGCACCGACTCCGGCGGCCCCAGGACGGTGCGGTAGGCGACGACTTCATCCACCTCCACGCCGCGCCCGCGCAGACGTTCAGCCGGCAGCGGCGACGCCGCCTCTGCGCGGATCCGCAGGACGCGATCGCCCCGCTGTGCGGGGAGCTCTGCTCCAGCCGCCTCGCTCAGGTAGCGTGATGGGATCCAGACCTCTCTGATACCGCGACCGCGCAGCGCCTCTGCCGTGCCCGGGCCGACGGCGGCCCACCGGAGGTGCTCCGGCAGCGCACGGGGCCCTGCGGCCATACGTTCAAAGAAGACGCGGACACCGGTCCGGCTGGTGAACAGTATCCAGGCATAGCGGTCCAGGTGCCGGACGGCGTCGTCGAGCGGTGCGTACGTTGCCGGAGGCGCAAACGCCACCGTCGGGACGATCACCGGTTCCATTTCGATGGCGCTGAGGCGCGCCGCAAGACGTTCGGCGTGCTCTCGCGGCCGTGTCACGATGACGCGGCGCATGCTCATCTCCGTTCACCGGCATTCGCGAGCAGGTCGGCGCCCCGCGTGAGCAACTCTTCGGCGGCGCGGTCTGACGCGGCACGCCACTCATCCAGCGCGGCCTCTTCTCGCACGTCGACCCTGTGACGGCCGTCCGGGGAGATGATCACCGCCCGCAGGATCAGCCGTTCTCCTTCCACGGCGGCGTATGCGCCCAGCGGCAGGCGGCATCCGGCTTCGAGCCGGCGCAGGACGATCCGCTCGGCCATCACCGCCGAGCGTGTCGGCGCGTGGTCGAGGGCCGCGGCCACCGGCTGGGCGCGCTCATCCTGCTCGCGCATCTGCACGCCGAGCGCACCCTGCCCCGGGGCGGGGATCATCTCGTGCACTGAGAACCACTGCGTGATCCGGCCCGCTAGGCCCGCGCGTTTCAGCCCCGCGGCGGCGAGACACACCGCCTCCACATCACCGGCATCGACCCTGCGGACGCGGGTGTCAACATTCCCGCGCATCGGCACAATCGTGAGGTCGGGACGTAGTGTACGCAGGCATGCCGTGCGTCTGGGGCTGCTCGTGCCGACCCTGGCCCCGGAGGGCAGATCCTGCAGAATCATCCCGTTGCGCGCCACCAGCGCGTCACGCGGGTCGTCACGCTCCGGAATCGCGGCGATCACCAGCCTTGGGGTCTCGGCGGAGGGCAGGTCTTTCATGCTGTGAACCGCGGCATCGATGGTCCCGTCAAGCAGTGCGAGCTCCAGCTCCTTCACAAAAAAGCCGACGCCCGGAAGCTCGCCGATCACGATCTCAGGATGCCGATCACCCGTCGTCCGGATGGTCTCGATGCGGACGGCCAGGTCGGGACACCCCTCTCCCAGCCGCGCCGCGACAAGCTCGGTCTGGCGAAGCGCCAGCCTACTTCCCCGTGTCCCCAGGATGAACGGCGTCATCGAACGCTTACCGGATTTCCCGCAGCGCCTCGGAGACCGCCCGCACCGTCGTTTCGATCTCGGCCTCGGTATGGGCCGCAGAAACGAACCAGGCCTCAAACTGCGACGGTGGCAAGAGCACCCCGCGTCGGAGCATCGCCTGGAAGAACCGCCCGAAACGCGCCGTATCGGCGGATGAGGCTTCTGCAAAGTTCATAGGAGGTCTCGGCGTGAAGAATACGGTGAGCATCGACGCCTCACGCACCACGCAGGCTTCGATCCCTGCCGCCCCAATCGCCTCCGCAACTCCCCGCTCAAGCGCCGTGCTCCTGGCCTCAAGCGCCCCGTAAATCGTGGGTTCGGAGAGTTCGCGCAGCGTCGCCCCGCCGGCGGCCATCGTCACCGGGTTGCCCGCAAGCGTACCGGCCTGATAGACGGGCCCGAGGGGTGCAAGCATCTCCATGATCTCAGCCCGTCCCCCGTAAGCGCCGACCGGCAGGCCGCCGCCGATAATCTTGCCAAGCGTCGTGAGGTCCGGCGTGATCCCATAGCGCTCCTGGGCCCCGCCCGGCCCGAGCCGGAATCCGGTGATGACCTCATCGAAGATCAGCGCCGCCCCGGCCCGCGCCGTGACCTCCCGCAGATCGTCGAGGAAACCAGGCGCGGGCCTGACCACGCCCATGTTTGCGGCGACCGGCTCAACGATGACCGCGGCGATCTCATCTCTAAACGCCGCAAACGCCTGCGCGACGGCTTCGCGATCGTTGTAGGGCAGCACCACCGTATCGGCGACCGCAGCAGCAGGAACCCCGGCGCTGCCCGGCACCCCAAGGGTGGCCACGCCCGACCCGGCCTGCGCCAGCAGCAGGTCCGCGTGACCGTGGTAGCAGCCCGCAAACTTGACGATCCGGTGCCTGCCGGTGAAGCCGCGCGCGACGCGCAGCGCAGACATAGTGGCCTCGGTGCCCGAGTTCACGAAGCGCAGGCGCTGCAGCGACGGCAGCGCACTCGTGATCAGGCGGGCGAGGTCGACTTCATACGGCGTCGGCATGCCAAAACTCGTTCCACGACCGATCGCCTCATGCAGGGCGCGCGTCACAGCCACGGGCGCATGCCCGAGGATCAGCGCTCCCCATGAGGTGACATAATCGAGGAACTCCCGACCGTCGAGATCAGTTATGCGGGCCCCTCGTCCCTCGCGGATCACCACCGGCTGGCCGCCGACGGCCCGGAACGCGCGGACCGGACTGTTCACCCCGCCCGGAAAGAGGCGCTCGCTCTCCGCGAACACCTTGGTCGATGGCGCGGCGGCCGGGGTCACGAGTGGTCCCCTTCCACGTCGCCGTTGAGATCGAACAGCTCTCGCGCCAGCTGCAGCACCTCGCCGTCGGCGGCCGTCTCCCTCAGGCGCACCGTGGGACCGTGCAACAGCCGGCGCAGCGCGGTGTGCATCGCGGCTCGCACCATTCCCTGACTGCGTGCGTCCAGCAGCGGGAGCCTGGGCCACAGCTGCGCGTACGTCTGCTCGGCAATTCGCTCGGCGCGGTGGCGCAGCGCGGCGATGATCGGCTCGGCGGCGCGGGAAGCATACCAGCGCATGAAGCGGTCCGCGGCGTCGTCGACGATTCGTTCCGCCGCGGTGACCGCATCCGAGGGGATCGATGGCAGCACGTCAGATAATGCGTCCATGTCGTAGACCATCACCCCGGGAAGCGCGGCCACCTCCGCTTCGACCCCACGCGGCACCCCGAGGTCAACGATCACTAGTGGTGGGATCCGCCCCGCCGCCACCCTGACATGATCATGGCGGAGAATCGGATCGAGGGCTCCGACGGCGACGATCATCGCGTCGATCTCGGTGGTGACCGACGGCAGCTCGGTGAGCGAGACCGGGCGCGCCCCCGCCCGGCCGGCCAGCAGGTGCGCGCCGTCGAGAGTGCGGTTGGCCACGACGGCGATCCTTGCCCCTGCCGCCGTGAACACCTTCACGACGAGCGCCGCCATCTCGCCCGCGCCTACGATGAGGATCCGCCGCCCGGCGATCGAGCCCAAGACCTGCCGGCACGCGGACATCGCCGCGTGCGCCGCGGAGACGCTGCGGGCGCCGAGGGGCGTCTCACGGCGAACGCGCTTCCCTGCCGCGATCGCCAGCTGCATGAGACGATTCAGTACCGGCCCGGTCACTCCGCGATCGCGCGCCGTCTCATACGCGCGGCGCACCTGACCGAGAATCTGCGCTTCGCCGACCACCATCGACTCCAGTCCTGCCGCGACCCGAAATGCGTGCTGCACCGCGCCGGCCCCGTCGAGGGCCATGCAGGCCGACGAGGAGATCGCGGGCAGGCGCTTGAGATCGCACAGCGCCCGCTGAACGACGGCTGCCGATGGGTCGTGCGAGGTGTGGGTGTATACCTCTGTGCGGTTGCAGGTGGACAGCAGGAGGCACTCGTCCACACCGGGCAGCGTCCGAATCGCCGACAGCGCTTCCGTCACCTCTGCATCGGCAAAGACAAAGCGGGCGCGGAACGCCACAGGCGCGGTTTTGTGGTTGATCCCGGTCACCAGGACGGACACGGCTGCGCAGAAAAAACCTAGGAAATTCTATGTGAGGTTTCGGGATTCTCGGGGGGAATCCTTCGGGCTAGAGCAGCTTGGCGCCGTTGATCTGCAGCTTGAACTCGCAGTTGAGGAACTGCGCGGCGCGGCGGCACATCACCATCCGGCTGAGGAAGATCTCGAAGTACTCCATGACCTGGGAGAGCTTCGTGTCGATCGTGAGTTCCAGCATGATCCGCTTGTTCTTCTCATCGACACGGAGGAAGGAGTGCTCCACCGCATAGTTCACGCGGTCGTGAATGTCAAACGTCGTCGGATCCGGGTTGCGGACGCGGGAGCGGTGCACGTCCGACTTGTCGGCCAGGATCACCGCGGCGCCGACCGGACTGACGGGCTCTCCGCCCTTTTCTTCGTGATTCCCGATTGCACCCATGACGACGGCCCGCTCGACCGGATCCATCCCAAACCGCTCGAGAATGGTATTCGCCAGCGCGGCGCCCGAATATTCGTGGTTGACGCGGCCGACCAGATTGCCGATATCGTGCAAGTAGGCCGCAATAGCCGCCAGTTGCGCCTCACGCTCCGGATAGCTGAGCCGCTTGAGCGTGTTGTAGGCGATGCTCGCCGTCAGGTTCGCGTGCCGTGTGCCGTGTTCCGTGTACCCGATCGCGCCGGTGTACTCGTTGGCTTTGTTGACGTAGGCCTCGACCTCAGGATCGCGCTTGACCTCGTCGAGGGTCAGGCCTGCCGCTTTTGTCGCAGCCTTCTCGGTGAGTTCTGCCATCTAGGACGTTTGCCCCACAGGGGTCTCTTCTTTCTTTCTTGTCCGGACATAACTCACGCCGCTCCGGTCGGCCTTCACCCGGAGGTTCGGCGCAATCTCCAGCGTCAGCGTATCATCTTCAAGATCGTGGATCGTGGCATGGAGGCCCCCGACCGTCACCACCCGGTCGCCTTTCTTGAGTTTGCCCAGCATCTCGCGCCGCCGGCGCTGCTGGGTTTGCTGCGGGCGAATGAGCAGCAGGTAGAAGACGGCCAGCAGCACGACGTAGAATAGAATGACGCTCGCGCCTGGAAACCTCGAGCCGGTGGCCTGCAGGAAGATCACTTCAGAACCTCCTCATGGAGAGCGGGAACCGAGACAAGTTTTCTCCGGCCTTCCACGATTCCCTTGCCCGCGACGTCTATTGAGTCTACCACGTGGTCGTGTACGCTTCGAGCACGCCGCGCTTCCATGGCTCGAACCGATCCTCCGCGATGGCGGCGCGCGCGTCGTCCATCAAGCGCGCGAGGAAAAAGAGGTTGTGATAGGTGGCCAGGCGCGGGCCGAGCATCTCGTCGGCGTTGAACAGGTGCCGCAGGTAGGCACGCGTATAGCGCCGGCACGCCAAACAGGTGCACTGTTCCTCCGGCGGCCGGTGGTCGTCGCGGAACGCCGCGTTGCGGATGTTGATCCGTCCTGATCGCGTGAAGATCGTCCCCGTGCGGGCGACGCGCGTCGGCAGCGCGCAGTCGAAGAGATCAATCCCTCGCGCGATGCCCTCCAGGAGACTCGGCGGCGAGCCCACGCCCATCAGATAGCGCGGGCGCTCCGACGAGAGATGCGGCACGACCGCCTCCATCAGCGCATAGGATAGGGCATAGGGCTCCCCCACGCTGATGCCGCCGATCGCGTACCCATCAAAGCCGAGGTCTACCGTGCGCTGCGCGGCCTCGCGCCGCAGCCCCTCGGAAAACCCTCCCTGCACGATGCCAAATAACATCTGGCCCGGCGCGGCGCCGTGCGCCTTCGAGCGGCGCGCCCATAACAACGTGACCCGCAGCGCCTCAGCCGCCTGCGCATCATCGAGCGGGTACCCGGAGCAGATATCTAACGGCATGACCAGATCGCTGCCCAGGTCGCGCTGGATCTGTAGCACACGCTCCGGGGTGAAGGTGTGCTCACTGCCATCGAGGGGCGAGCGGAAGGTGGCGCCGTCATCGCTGACGCGTCGCAGGTGCGCCAGGCTGAACACTTGATAGCCCCCGCTGTCGGTCAAAATGGGCCCGTCCCACTGCATGAAGCGGTGGAGGCCGCCCGCGCGGGCGATGAGGCTGGCTCCAGGACGGAGGTAGAGATGGAAGGTATTCGCCAGGATGATCTCGGCCCCGATCTCGCGCACCTCATCGGGGGTGAGCGTCTTGACGGTCGCGTTCGTGCCCACCGGCATGAACGCCGGCGTCTGGACGGTGCCGCGGGGCGTGTGCAGTCTCCCGAGCCGAGGCCCGGGCGATGAGCCGGCAGCTTCTGTCAATGGCCGAGACAGCAGATCGAATTTGAACCCCGACACGGCGATGAGTATAGCACGGCGGGCGGGGTTCACAGATCTGAAGGGTAGCCTCGCACCGTCGCTGCGCGCGGCGCGGTTCAGGGCAGGTCGAGCGTGAGCCCGCGGGTCTTGATCCAGTTCCAAAAGGCGTTGCTTCCGGGCTGCGAGCGCTCGGTCGTTTCGGCGGTGAACAGGACCTCAATCTGGTGAGCCGTCATGGTCCGGGTGGACGACGGCGGAGTGCCCTCCACGCGCACGATGTCGGAAACCGCCACTTTCGCAAACAAGGTGCGCAGACCCGTGACGCGGGTCTCTTGAGTCACCAGGACGTGTAGCACGCCTCCCCCGCCTTCTCTGATAGCCAGGCTGCCTTCGCCCTTTGCAGTCACGATGCCCTTGGTGCTGAGCAGCTGGCGAAAGGACCCGAAGCCTGGTTTGGCGGCGGACTCCGACGAGGGATCGTCTTGGGCAGATGCCGCTGCCGTGAGGGTAAGCACGAACACAAGGAGCAGCCCGCACCGTCCGGTCACCGTAACTCCTCCCGGACCACCAACGAGGACTTTCAAGACTTTTCCCCGGGTTAGACAGATGGAAGCACGAGTAGGATAACCCATTTGGGGCCATCCCTGGCATTCGACGTGGGTGCCAGGCACCTCGGGGGCAGGCACTTTGGGGCCTGGCACCTTGGTGCCAGGCACTTTGGTGCCAGGCAGCCGGGCGCCATCAAGCCGAGGAAGGAGCAGTTGGTCCCACGAAATAGTGGATCGCGAGGTTGCGACCACCGATGCTGCCCGCGCAGCGGGCCGGCGGCTGCTGAGGAGGCCGAGCCCCGAAAAGTGTAGCGGCCGAGGCACCCAAGGGATGTTTCCTGTGGGCAAGGGGGCGAGGCCGGTGAATCTTGCTTGTTGCTTGAGTCGGAGGCCGAACCGCGAGAGATCTATCGAGCGAGGCACCAGCGGATGTCTCGTGTGGGCAGGCGGTGAGGCCGGTGGATCTTGCCTGGTGATTAGATGGAACAGAAGCCGAAGAGCCGGGAAGAAATCCTGGCCGCCATCAAAGCGAAGGCCGACGCGATCCGCGCCCAGCGCGCTGTTCCCGGCGAGCAGGCAGCCGCCGCACCGGCGGCGGCTGCGGCCGTCGAGACGCCGGTATCCTCGCTCAACGCCGCCGGCCGGCCCGCCGGGAAGCCGCAGAACGCGAAGGTGAGAGCCCGCGGGACGGTCACGATGGGCGTCGAGATTCGCGCGGAGCGGACTGAGGATGAGAACATCAAGAAACTGCTCGGGGGGCTCGGCGCGTATCTCAGTCCCCTCACCGCAGGTGCGTGGCAACTGGACTACAGGTACTACCAGGAAGCGAAAACGCGGCTGCAGCAGGCCGGTTATGAGATTGAAGATGAGGTGTACACCGGCCGGCCGCTGACGGATTGGACGCCGCATCGGGGCGGCTGGTCCAAGGTTGAAGACTAGACGGGAACCGGGAACCGTAACCGCCAGCTGTGACCGTTCCCCGTTCCCGGTTCGCCGTTCCCGTCAGTCAGAGTATGAGCATTGCGTCTCCGAAACTATAGAATCGATAGCGTCGTTCAACCGCCTCACGGTACGCCCGCAGGACGAGTTCCCGCCCCGCGAACGCGCTGACCAGCATCAGCAGCGTTGTCTTCGGCAGATGGAAGTTGGTCACCAGCGCATCCGTGACGTTGAAACGGTACCCGGGATAGATAAAGAGGCGGCTCCACCCCGTTCCCGACCCGACCGATCCATCTTCCCGGCCGGCCGTCTCGAGGGCACGCACCGCAGAAGTCCCGACCACGACGACGCGCCCTGAGCCTCGAGCCGATGCGATCGTCTCCGCCGCCTGAGGGCTGATCTCGCACCATTCCTCGTCCATCACGTGATCTTCGATCTGCTCCAGGGTGACGGGACGAAACGTGCCCAGGCCGATGTGCATCGTGATGGTCGCGATCCTCGTGCCTGCGTCCCTGATGCGGGCAAGCAGGCCCGGCGTGAAATGGAGACCGGCCGTCGGCGCGGCAACCGCGCCTTCAGCGCGTGCATAGACGGTCTGATAGTCATCGGGTCGGTGGAGCGGCTCGTGAATGTACGGCGGGAGCGGCATCTCCCCAACCTCACGGGCGATGTGGAGCAGCGGGCGCGCCGTGCTGAATCGCATCAGACGCACGCCTCCCGCCCGCATCCCCACCACCTCGCACGTGACGCCCTCCGCAACCCGCAGCCGCGTGCCGTTGCGCAGACGCCGACCGGGACGGACAAGGGTTTCCCACAGTTCCCCTCCGGACATCCCCGCATCGGATTCCGACAGCCGCAGCAGCAGTATTTCAACCGTTCCGCCGCCCGGCTTTCTCGCTCTGAGTCGCGCGGGGATCACGCGCGTGTCATTCAGCACCAGGACATCAGCTGGTGAGAGAAACTCGGGAAGGTCTCTGAAAATGCGGTGGGTGATCGTCTCGCGTCTTCGGTCAACCACCATCAGCCGCGCGGCATCGCGAGGTTCGATGGGATGTTGCGCGATGAGCCCAGAAGGCAGGGCGTAGTCGAAGTCGGACAGCCTCACCTCGTTTCGAACGATACTCCCGAATAGTAGTAGCGCAGGATCTCCTGGTACCCTCTCCCCAGCAGGGCGTGTCCGCGGGCGCCCCACTGGCTCATGCCCACCCCGTGGCCTGCGCCCCGGCCGATGAACTCGACCGCCGACGGATCATCCGGCCGGAACCGCACCGAGAACAACGTGCTCTTTAGCTGATCCGCACCCAGGATGGATCGCAACTCAGTGCCTTTCAGCGTGACCGTTCCGGTCCCGGAAGTGATGCGGATGGATTGCACACGGCCTGAGGGGGTCAGTTCGGCGAGCTCGATCGACATAATGCTCGTCACCGGCCTGCCGGTCCGCCGGAGCCGCTCTTCAAACACGCCCAGATCGAGCCTGACCATCCAGCGCTGTGAGCCGGCGCCCGCGCTGTACGGATCTGGCACGCCCTTCAGGTAAACATACCGGCCGCCCCAGACGTGCTCGCTGCTCTCCGTGTGCCCGCCTGAGTCGGAATGGAACGCGGCGAAGATCGGCCGGTCCTGGAACGTCATGATCTCTCCCCGGGTGGCCTCCACCGCAGCCGTCGTCCGCGGATCCTCGGCCGCGACGCCGGCGTAGACCTGGGTTTCAGTGGTTGCGCGGACGTCGTAGCCTTCGCGCTGATATCTGCCGAGGCTGTACAGCGCGAGCGTCCGTGCCGCGACGGCCTGGGCTTTGAGCGCCTCGGCCGGCCATCGCGGATCGACTTCCATCTTGAGCACACCGTACAGATACTCCTCAAGACCGAGTTCGTTGACGACCGTGAGCCGTCTGGCAGGTGTCGACCGGATTTCGATCATGCCGCGGTACGTGCGGTTTCCGACGTGCAGCCGCGCGCCCTCTGCCGGCGCCAGCCGGATGAGGCCTATGAACCGTCCCGCCCCGCTGACCTCGATCGCATCTGCGGACGGCAGAATCTCGTACGAGCCGGGGGCCAGCACGATCCGCTGCAGTGACGTATCGCTGAGTTCGACAGGCCGATCGCTCCTCACCGTGACATGCTCCTGTTCGCGCAGAATCCCAACCCGGATGGGAGACGATGCCGACGCGCGAAACCCGGACCCTGGCGGGAGCGTGAGGAGGACAGCGGCGACCAAAACGAGACGGGCGAGTTCGTTCACAAGAGTTGTCCCTGGGCGCGGTGGTTCTTCTCGGGCAGGACGAGCCCGAGGTGTTCGCAGGCGACCTGGGTGACGCGGCGGCCTCCCGGCGTCCGGGTCAGAAAACCGATCTTGAGGAGATACGGCTCGACGACCTCTTCAAGCGTCTGCGCGTCCTCATTGAGCGTGGCGGCCACCGCGTCGATGCCCACCGGCCCGCCGGCATAGACGGTCGCGATCGTCCGCAGCAAATCCCGGTCGAGCCGATCCAGCCCCCGGGAGTCGACGCCTTCGAACTCCAGCGCCTCCACCGCCACCTCTTCAGTGACCTTCCCGTCGGCCCTCACCTGAGCGTAGTCGCGGACGCGGCGAAGCAGTCGGTTCGCAATGCGAGGCGTCCCGCGTGCGCGAGAAGCAATCGTCAGGGCACCCTCCTCCGTGATCGGAATCACGAGGATGGAGGCCGAGCGTTTTGCGACCCGGGCGAGCTCGTCCACGGAAAAGAAGTCGAGGTGGTGGAAGATGCCGAACCGCTCGCGGAGCGGTGAGGACAGCAGACCGGCCCGCGTCGTGGCGCCGACCAGGGTGAACGGCGGGAGCTGATACCGCAGGGTGCGCGCGTGGGCTCCCTTCTCGATCACGAAGTTAACGCAGTAGTCCTCCATCGCAGGATAGAGGAACTCTTCGATGGCGCGCGACAGCCGGTGGATCTCGTCGATGAACAGCACGTCCTTCGACTGCAGGTTGGTGAGGATCCCCATCAGGTCCCCGCCGCGCTCGAGCGCGGGGCCGGAGGTAGTGACGATGTTCGCGCCCATCTCGTGGGCGATGACGTTCGCCAGTGTGGTCTTCCCGAGTCCCGGCGGTCCGTGCAGCAGGACATGATCGAGCGCCTCTTCGCGCTCCCTGGATGCCCTGATGCTGATCTGCAGCCCTTCGATGACCTTGCTCTGCCCGATGCATTCATCAAGCGACCTCGGGCGTAGGCTGCGGATGAACTGTTCTTCTGCGACCTGTTTGTCCATACGGTTACTGAGTTACCGCGCCACCGCGTCTGCCTTCTCGATACGGTACACTTCTTCGAACAGTTCCTCGGCCGTCGTGATGCCGGGACGCCGGCGCATCGCTTCCTCCACCATGCGCCGGGCCTCGCTCGCGCGGTGTCCCAGCTGCGTCGTGAGAACCCCCAGCACCTCGTCCTTGAAATCCTCGCTCACCGGCCTGGGGGCCTCGACGCCGCGCAGCAGCGCATACTTGGCCATTTTTCCGTGCAGCGTGGCGATGACCTTTTCCGCCGTTCGCTCTCCGATCCCCGGGAGGCGCGTG
>JACPRY010000050.1 GCA_016193565.1 Armatimonadota bacterium | reverse complement strand
CCGGCCTGTCGCACCTCTTGCCGCGCCGGGTAGCGATATGAGCGGACGGGTGGCACTCGTCGAGCCGCTGACGGCGAATCAGCCGTTAGAGGTGGAGGCGGCCGGCGCGCACGCCGGGATCTACTCCAGTACCGTCGTCAGCATCGATGCGAACCAGCTGGTCATCATGATTCCCACGAGGCTCACGGAAACGCTGTCGCTATCGCCCGGAGATCGCCTGACGGTGTTCTATCGCGGCCGCGTCTCCAAGTACGGCTTTGACACCGCGGTCCGCACGCTGCATCAAGGCCGGGTGGTCGTGGAACCACCAACGGCCGTCACCATCGCGTCGAGGCGGAGCCCTCGCATTCCGCTCCGAAATCCTCAGGTGCGCCTGGAGCGGATCGAACAGGGTGGAACCGTTGTGACGGGAAGAGGCATCGATGTCAGCATTCGGGGCCTGCGTGTGGCGCTGCCGGTGGGCCTCGCGCAGTGGGAGCGCGTGCGGGTGACCGTAACTCTGCCGGACGGTCCGCTGGCGGTGGAAGGCGAGGTCGTGAGGGTCGAACCGGCCGGCAACGAGGTCGTGCACGGGATCTATTTCACAAAACTCTCAGCCGAGCAGACCGCACGGCTCCGAAAACTAGGGCAATAATGCGATTCAAGCCCGTCGTGTTCTTGGTTGCTCTGGCGGCTATCGGATTGTTTGCGATCGCCGTGCTCATCGGCTATGTGGGCGGGCGCGCATTCCTGGCGCCGACGGCATCCGCGCCGAGGCCGGTGGTCCGCCCGGTGCCGCGGCTCACCCCACCGCCCCCGTCCGTGCCGGCGCAACAGGAGCCCGTGCGCCCCGGACCCAAGCCGGAGCCTGCTCCACCCGCCCCAGAGCCCGTCCCGCAGCCGGCACCGGAGCCCGCTCCGAAGCCCTCGCCACCTCAACAGACAGCGCCTCGCAGCGGTGTAATCTATCGCGTGCAGGTGGGCGCGTTCCTCAGACGAGAGAACGCAGAAGCGCGCGCGGAGAAGCTGCGCCAGGACGGTTTCGACGCCTACATCAACCAGTCGGGAGGTCTCTTCAAAGTGCAGGTGGGGGCATTCAGCGACCGCGACAACGCGTTCCAGGTGGCACAGGAGCTTCGGGCTAAGGGATACGAGGTTCTCATTACGCCCTAAATGACGTGAATAGTGAATGGTGAATAGTGAATGGTAACTGCAAAGTTAGCTTAGTGAGTCTTTCCCATTCACCATTCACGATTCACTATTCACGTGTTCTTGCGGAGGCTCCCTCATGGTGAAGCTCGTGGCCTTGTACAAGAAGCCCCCTGATCCCGAAGGTTTCGACCGCAACTACACTCAAACGCACGTACCGTTAGTACAGAAGTGGCCCGGGCTGCGCCGGGTTGAGATTGGGAAGGTCACGGGGGCCATTGGGGGCGAGCCGCCGTACTACCTGGTCGCCGAGATGTACTTCGATGACGTCGACGCGTTGAAGACGGCGCTGCGGTCACCGGAAGGCCGGGCCGCGGGTGAGAACTTGCAGTCCTTTGCGCCGGGGCTGGTCACGATGCTGTACGTGCAGGTCGGCGGCTGACGCATGCCGGGAGCTTCCCCGGACGAGACAATCTATCCGAGGTCCCGGCCGGCGGACGCGTTCGCGTTTCGCCGCATCCTCTATCAGAAAACTCCCCCGGTCGCCCGCATCACGATCAACCGCCCTGAAGTGCACAACGCGCTGAACTTCGAAGCGCTCCGGGAGATGAGCCGGGCGTTTGAGGATGCATCGTGGGATGACCGCATCGCGGTCCTCGTGCTCACCGGCGCGGGGGACCGCGCGTTCTGCACGGGTGCCGATCTCGACGAACAGGAACAGTTTCTCCGCCGGCCGCAGGACTACTGGAAGTGGATGGGCGCGTTTATCGACGCGCAGGAGCGGCTGCGGAACATCGGCAAGCCGGCGATTGCCCGGTTGAACGGCATGGTGGTCGGCGGCGGCAACGAGTTCAACATGGCCTGTGACCTCGCCGTCGCCGCCGATGACGTGATCATTCGCCACGTCGGTCCGGCGCGCGGCAGCGTCCCTGCGGGCGGGGCCACGCAGTGGCTGCCCATCATCGTCGGCGACCGCCGCGCGCGCGAGATCATCTTGCTGTGTGAAGAGATTCCGGCGCCCAAGGCGCTGGAATGGGGCCTGGTGAATCAGGTCGTGCCCCGCGCGGAGCTGGATCGCGCCGTTGATGCCCTGGTAAGAAAACTCGTGGACAAGCTTCCCGAGGTGACGCGGTATACAAAGCAACAGCTGAACTTCTGGCGCGACCTCAGCTGGCACCTGACGGTGGGCCACGCACGGGACTGGTTGACCCTGCACGCCGGCTCGCTCGAGGTGGCGGAAGGGTTGGAAGCGTTCCATGAGAAGCGGCCCGTACGGTACGACGAGATCCGCCGCCGGCTGGCAGAAGGCGGCACACGGAAGCGCGGCACCGCGAAAGCGCGAAAACGCGACCCTGCAAAGACGCGAAAGCGTGCGCGGCGGGGCATATAGCGGGATGCCGTCTCCCATGAGGAGGCTCTGATGGCCTTTCAGAACATTGTCGTCTCGACGGAAGACGGCGTCGGTCTCATCACCTTGAACCGTCCTCAAGTGCTCAACGCATTGAATCAGGCCACGATGGACGAGCTCGTGGACGCGCTCGAGGGGTTCGAGCGCGATGAGGGAGTCCGCTGCGTCATCTTGACCGGTGCCGGGCGGGCCTTTGCGGCGGGCGCAGACATCAACGAGTTCAAAGGCGCGACCTCGGTACAGATGCTGAGCCAATACCGATTCCAGCAGTGGGAGCGGATCCGCAAAATCAGCAAGCCGATCATCGCTGCGGTCAACGGGTTCTGTCTGGGCGGCGGCTGCGAACTTTCGATGCTGTGCGATATCATCCTGGCGGCGGAGGGCGCGCGCTTCGGACAGCCCGAGATCAACCTGGGACTCATGCCAGGCGCCGGTGGTACGCAGCGGCTCCCACGCGCGGTGGGCAAGCACCGCGCCATGGAACTCGTGCTCACCGGCCGGCAGATCTCGGCCCAGCAGGCGTACGAATGGGGGCTCGTGAACCGGGTTGTTCCGGCCGAGATGCTCATGGACGAAGCGAAGAAGCTCGCCGGGGAGATCGCGGAGAAGGCGCCGGTGGCGGTACGCCTGGCCAAGGAAGCGATCCTGAAATCGCTGGACACGCCGCTGGAAACCGGGCTGGACCACGAGCGCAAGCTCTTTTATCTGCTCTTCAACACGCAGGACAAGGACGAGGGCATCGAGGCGTTTCTCAACAAGCGCAAGGCCAAGTTTACAGGAACGTAGGTAGTAGGTCGTAGGTGGTAGGTGGAGGTTAGTGAGATGCCCGATACCCTGCTTATTGATAAGGCTGAGGGCGTGATGACCATCACGTTGAACCGGCCGGAGGTCTTGAACGCGTTCAACGACGCGATGTCGGGTGAAGTACAGGACGCGCTCAAGGAGGCGGAGCGCGATGGCGCGGTCCGCGCGGTCGTCATCACCGGCGCGGGGCGCGGGTTCTGCTCGGGTCAGGACCTGCGCGACCGGGCAGAAACGGCGTCGTTCTCGTTCGTGGACAGCCTGCGCCGCCGCTACAATCCGATCATCATGACGCTCTGCACGATCGAGAAGCCGGTGCTGGCATCGGTGAATGGTGTCGCCGCGGGTGCGGGCTGCAGCCTCGCCCTGGCCTGCGACCTGCGGATTGCCGCCGAGACCGCGTCGTTCATTGAAGTGTTCGCGCGCGTGGGGCTGGTGCCTGACTCCGGCAGCACGTACTTGCTCCCACGTCTCGTGGGGCTCGGGAAAGCCTTCGAGCTGTGCTATCTGACCGACCCACTGTCCGCCGCCGACGCGATGCGGATCGGTCTCGTCAACTGGGTTATGCCCCACGATCAGTTGATGGACAAGACGCGCGAGATCGCCGGCCGTCTTGCGCAGGGGCCGACGAAGGCCTACGGGCTGATCAAGCGCGCGCTTTTGCACAACCTATCGACCGATCTGGGAGCCGCGCTGGACTACGAGGCCCTCGTGCAGGAAGCTGCGGGCCGGACGGCCGACCACAAGGAAGGCGTGGCCGCCTTCTTGGAAAAGCGAACGGCCGCGTTCAAAGGGAAATGAAAGCCGGTCGTGGGTCGTCGGTCGTAGGTCGTAGGCTAGAATGTAGGGTAATGGCGTGGGTGTTGCCTACGACCCACGACCTACGACCTATGACCGCGGTTTGATGATGAACGAACGACCGATTCCCGTGATCGTTAACGCCGTGCGAACTCCCGTCGGTCGCTACAACGGCGTCTTGCGGGAGGTTCGCCCGGACGACCTGGCCGCGCACGTCATCCGCGAGCTGGTTCGTCGAACCGGCATCGATCCCAACGGGATCGACGATGTGATCTTCGGCGCTAGCAATCAGGCCGGGGAGGACAACCGCAACGTCGCCCGGATGGCGCTGCTCCTGGCCGGCCTGCCGGTCACCGTCGCGGGCCAGACCGTCAACCGGTTGTGCGGATCCGGCATGCAGGCGGTCGCCTCGGCGGCGCAGGCCATCAAAGCGGGAGAGGGGGAGGTCTTCATCGCCGGCGGCGTCGAGTCGATGACCCGGGCGCCGTTCGTCATGCCCAAACCCACGGCGGCATTCGCGCGCGGTGAGGTCAAACTCTACGACACCACGCTCGGCTGGCGGCTCACGAACCCGAGGCTGGCCGAGATGCACCAGCCCTACACTATGGGCGAGACGGCGGAGAACGTTGCCGAACGCTTCGGGATCACTCGTGAAGAACAGGACCGATTCGCGCTGCGCAGCCATCAGCTGGCGGTGAAGGCGATCGACGCAGGGCGGTTCAAAGACGAGATCGTGCCCGTGGTCATTTCGAGGAAGGATGGCGATCCTGTGGTGGTGGAGCGGGACGAGCATCCTCGGCCCGACACCACGCTCGAGAAACTTGCCGCGCTCGCGCCGGCATTCCGCAAGGGTGGGACGGTCACCCCGGGAAACTCGTCGGGCATCAACGACGGAGCAGCCGCGGTGGTGGTCACCTCTGCCGATGCGGCGGAGCGTCTGGGGCTCCAACCGATGGCAGGCATCCTGGCCTCCGCGGTGGCAGGCGTGGATCCTGCCTTCATGGGGCTGGGGCCGATCCCCGCCACGCGCAAAGTGCTGGAGCGGACCGGGCTGTCAATCGACGACTTTGACGTCATCGAACTGAACGAAGCGTTCGCCGCGCAGGTGATCCCCTGCGTGCGTGAACTGAAGATCCCGCTGGAGAAACTCAACCCAAACGGCGGCGCGATCGCGATGGGCCATCCGATCGGCTTCAGCGGCGCGCGGCTGGTGACAACCCTCGTGCACGAACTGCACAGGCGGAAGGGGCGGTACGGGCTGGCGACGATGTGCATCGGCGTCGGCCAGGGAATTGCCGTCGCCGTCGAATCGCTGCACTGAATTGCCGATCGCGAAACGAGTCGTGTGGTGGTGGACCGCCGGCATCTCGCTGGCCGTCTACGGTGTGCTCGGCTACGCGCTGTCCTCGGAGCCGCCGGTCGCCGTCCCGCAGATCCTCGCCCTTCTGGTCGCCGCAGCCCCACATCTCATCGCAGCCATCAACACGACCGCTCTCCTCTGCCTGCTGCTTGGTTATCGGGCGATCAGGGCGGGACGCATCGCCGCGCACCGGAGGTTCATGCTGGCGGCGGCGTTGCTGATCAGCGCGTTCTTGGTGTTGTACGTCACACGGGTGGCGCTTGGCGGGGTAAAGGCGTTTGAGGGTCCACCTTTTGTGCGGACTTATATCTATCTGCCGACGCTGTCGATCCACATCACGCTGTCGATCCTCAGCGTGCCGCTGATTGTGCACAACGTGCTGGTCGGCCTGTCGTTCAGCGCCGGCGAGGTCGCGACGACCGCGCATCCGCGGGTCGGCCGGCTGGCTGTCTACCTCTGGTCCTCGAGTCTGGCGCTCGGGGTCGTCGTGTACGTTCTTCTGAACCACGCGTACTGACGCGGTTAGATCCTGCCAACGAGGATCGGCGTGGTGGTAGGTTGGGCCGCCCCGAACGGAGCTCGCTCGATCGAAATCGCGACCGCCTGATACCGTGTGAAGTCCGCCCGCACCGGAATCACTAAGGGGCGTCCGGGCGCCGGGCGGAACACCCCCGCGCTTTCCGGCACCGCGCCCGCCACCAGCCACAGCTGATACACAGACTGCCGTCCGGGATCTTGCAGGTCCGTGACAACGAGCGCGCCTTGCCCGCGCGTTCGATCGTAGACAAACTTGACGCCGGCCTCGATCGATCCCGCAAGAACCGATGTCTGCGCAGTGGGGCCGGCCAGAATCGCCAGCACCTGCTCCTGCGCGGCGATCCTCTGCTGCAGTTGCGCGACTTGCTGGCCAAAGCGGGCCGCCGTTAGTGCGGCGACCACGATCACTGCGGCGGCGGCTGCCGCGAGCCCGATCGCCCATCCTCGCGGTATCGTGACGACGCTCGGCTGCGGACGCACGGCGGCGAGAATTTGTTCTCGCAGCTGCGGGGGCGGCGGTACCTGCACGGGCGCGCCCGCCAGCCGCGTGGCAGTCTCCTGCAGCAGCGCCAGTTCGCCAGGGCAGCGGTCGCACGTTTCGAGGTGGGCGCGAACCTCCCGCGCTTCCTCAGCCGTGAGCGCGTCGAGGGCGTAGGCCGGCAGCAGCTCGCGCAGCGCTTCGTGCGTCACGGCGCCACCTCCTTGACGCCGGCCAGGGTCCCGCGCAGCCGGATCATTCCGTCGCGGATTCGCGTCTTCGCGGTCCCCAGCGGGATGCCTAATCGCCCCGCAATCTCCTGATGCGTGTAGCCGCCGTAGTACGCCAGCACAATCGCCTCCCGCTGTTCTGCCGGCAGGCGGACCAGCGCCTCGCGCACGCGGCCCTGTTCGACCCGGCGCAGTGCTTCGTCCACCACATCGAGGTCTGACGTCTTCGTTTCCTGGAGCGGTTCGGCCGCCCGCATCCGCCCCCGCCGGACCGCGTCGACCGCCTTGTGGTGCGCCAGCGCCAGCAGCCAGCTGCGTGCGCTGCCCCGGCTCGGGTCGAATTCGGCCGCCTGGCGCCAGATGCTGAGGAACACTTCCTGGGTGACTTCCTGCGCGCCGCCGGCGTCACGCAGCATCCCCATCGCTAGCGAGTACACGGGGCGGCCGTAGCGGTCGTACAGCACTTCGAATGCGCGGCTGTCCCGGCGCGCAATCCTCGCCAGTAGCTGCCGGTCCTCAAGTTCCTCTGAGGCTGCAAGCTGAGCCGGTCGCATGGTCTTCCCGTTCGGTGAGGTTCGGGAGTTGGGGTTGGACGGCTGAAGGTGGATTCCTGTGTGCGCGCAGGCAAGCATCGGATGACCACGCATATAGCCCCACAATGATTTCGTATGACGGGTCTAGATGGATGCCGGTGTCGTTCCAATCCGCTGGCGGCGGTGATGCGAACGGTTCAGTCGGATGCGGTCTGCCGGCGCGGTCCCGGGAGGCGGGCCGGTGTCCCAATTTCGTGTGGGAGGTGGAGGGATGAGACGTTCCAAACAGTGGGTGGTGGTCCTGGCGCTCGTGCTGGCCGCCGGCGTGCTGGCCGGCTCGCAGGTGCTGGTGGCGTCGGACCACGACGATGGAGAGATGGACCTGAAAGGTCGAGCGCTCAACATCACGGACCTGTACGCGTTCCGTGAGCGGGATCAGAGCGCGGCGGCGGCGGACGGCGATCTGGTATTCATCTTGAATGTGAACCCGCGGTCGCTGCCGCGGCAGCAGTACGCCTTCAGCACTAACGCCGCGTACGACGTGCACGTCACCCGCGTCACCAGCAACGACGCGACCCCGACAGGGAGAACTGATGCGATGCTGCGCTTCGAGTTCTCCGCGCCGTCGAGAGACGGTTCGCAGCGGATCAAGGTGTCCGCGATGCGGGATGGCGCGACGAGCGAGGCGGATCTGCCCCGCGTGCGCACGACCCCGCTGGGAGTGGCGCCCATCATCAATCGCGTGTCCGTAGGTGGTGCGACTCTCCAGATCTTCGCGGGACTGCGCGAGGATCCGTTCTTCTTCGACGTCGAGCAGTACTTCAAGGTGCGGGCCGGCGCGTTGGGCATTGGCCCCGCTGTTGGCTTCCGCAGCCCCGGCTACGACTTCACGGCCGGCTACAACGTGCTCTCGATCGCGGTGCGTGTCCCGCGCGCGTGGCTGCAGGGCCGCAGCTCGGCCACGACGTTTGACGTCTGGGCGACCGTGTCGGTGGGTGGAAAGCAGATCGAGCGGCTGGGGCGTCCGGCGATCAACGAGGGTCTGGTCGTGACCAACGACTACCTCAACGCGCTCAACAGCGTCGGGCCGGACTTCGAAGCCGCAGCCCTGGCCGGCCGACAGCCCGCGGCCGGCATCGCCGGGCCGATCGTCGCCGAGGCGAAGAAGACGCTCATGGCGGTCGGCAATGACGACGCACGCGCGACGGCATTGCTGGGGGCGTTTCTG
>JACPRY010000049.1 GCA_016193565.1 Armatimonadota bacterium | reverse complement strand
GGCGGGGAGCTGGCGCGCCTGCTGCTCGGCCATCCTGAGGTCGAACTCGCCCATCTGACCGCGGAGAGCAATGCGGGGGAGGCGATGGCCCATCTGTATCCGAACCTGCGCGGATTCACCTCGGCCATCACCGAGATCGCGAACGTCGAGCACGTTGCGAAGGACTCCGACGTGGTGTTTCTCGCGCTGCCGAACGGCAGGGCGATGCAGCTTGCGCCGGCGATCGCGCCGCACGCCCGGATTGTCGACCTCGGCGCCGACTTCCGGTTCAAGGATTCACAAGTGTACGAGCAGTGGTACCAGAGCCCGCATGCCAGTCCGGACCTGCTGGCCGATGCGGCCTATGGCCTGACGGAGTTCCGGCGCGCAGGCGTCCGCCGGGCTCGGATCGTCGGCAACCCAGGCTGCTACCCGACGGCAGCGCTCCTGGCCATCCTGCCGTTGCTGCAGTCGGGAAAGGTGCGGACCGACGGCGTGATCATCGACGCGAAATCCGGCGTTTCCGGCGCGGGGCGCGGGCTGTCGCTGGGCACTCATTTCTCCGAGGTCAACGAGAACGTGAAACCCTATAACGTCACCGGACACCGGCACACCCCCGAGATCGAACAGGAGATCACATCACTGTTGGGGCGGGCGACCGCCGTGACATTCACGCCGCATTTGATTCCGATGACCCGCGGCATCCTCGTGACGGCATATCTGGCCCTGGCCGGCACGATGACGAGCGAGGAGGGGACGCAGATTCTTCATGAGGCCTACGCGGGTGAGCCGTTCGTCCGGGTGCTGACGGATTCGCTGCCGCAGACAAAGGCCACGAGCGGTTCCAACTTCTGCGACGTTGCTGTGCGGGTGGATGCGCGCAGTAAGACGGTGATCGCCATGGCAGCCCTCGACAACCTCGTCAAGGGTGCGAGCGGGCAGGCCATTCAGAATATGAACGTCATGCTCGGGCTGCCCGAGGATCTCGGGCTTCGCACCCCGGGTCTCTACCCCTAGAGAGATGGAAACGAAGAACCAAGCAACTCACGTTGCAGTAATTGACGGAGGCGTGACGGTCGCAAGGGGGTTTCGCGCCGCGGGCGTGCACTGCGGGATCAAAGAGCAAAAGAAGGACCTCGCCCTCATTGTGTGCGACACGCTCGCGTCGGCCGCCGGCATGTTCACCACCAATGCCGTTCGCGCGGCGCCGGTCCTGGTCAGCCAGGAGCGAATCCAGTCCGGCGCGGCGAGGGCGATCATTGTCAACAGCGGCAATGCCAACGCCTGCACCGGCGCAGAGGGACTGCGGGACGCGCTGGAGATGACTGCCTTGACCGCGCAGGCGCTGGGGGTCGCCGAGGAGTTTGTGCTGGTCGCGAGCACCGGGGTCATCGGCATCCCACTGACGATGGATGCGGTCCGGTCCGGCATCCCGAAGGCCGTATCCGCGCTCTCAACCGAGAGCGGCCCCGCGGCAGAAGCGATCCTGACAACGGACGCGTTTGCCAAGACCGCGGGCGTCGAAGTCGAGATCGGCGGAACGGCCGTGACCATCGGTGGAATGGCGAAAGGGGCCGGGATGATCCATCCGCAGATGGCGACGACGCTCTCCTTTGTCACGACCGATGCCGTCATGCCTGCGCCGCTGCTGCGGAAGGCGTTGCGCCAGGCCGTGAACTACTCGTTCAACTGCATCTCGGTTGACGGTGACACGAGCACCAACGACAGCATCTTCCTGCTTGCGAGCGGCCTCGCCGGACATCCCCCGATCACAGAGGAGGGTGAGGAGTTCGACCGGTTCCAGACGGCGTTGACCGAGGTCACCACGGCGCTGGCGAAGATGGTGGTCCGCGACGGGGAGGGGGCGACAAAGGTCGTGGCCGTGACCGTCCAGGGCGCGCCATCCACTCGGGATGCGAAACTCGCCGCGCAGGCCGTGATGACTTCGCCGCTCGTCAAAACGATGCTCTTCGGTGAGGAGCCGAACTGGGGCCGGATGCTTGCGGCAGTCGGACGCTCGGGCGCGGCCGTCGTGGAAGACCGGGTGGCCGTCTGGATCGCCGGCGTGCAGGTCGTGCGCAGAGGTGTGGGAATATCTCCGAATCTCTCTGAGGCGGCCGAGGCGATGCGTGCGCCCGAGTTCGAAATCGTGATCGACCTCCAGCAGGGAAGCGGAGGTTTCACAGGCTGGACGAGCGACCTGAATGACGCGTACGTCAAGATCAATGCGGGATACATGAGCTAACTGACGATAACGCGGTAACGCGATAACGCGATAACGCGGTAACGCGAAACTGAAAACGGGGGTTAATGATGGTGCTTGAGGTGCACGCAGCGGTCGATCTTGGGCGCTCGCTGGCGCAGGCGCTGCGGTACGTCAACGCCTGGAAGCGCAGGAGCGTCGTCGTGAAATACGGCGGCAGCGTCATGGCCTCAGGAGAAGGGGAAGGAACGCTCATCGAGGACCTCGTGCTGCTCAAAGGCGCCGGCATTGACCCCGTGCTGGTTCACGGCGGCGGTTCTGAGATCACAAGGATGCTGGATCGGTTGGGGAAGGAGAGCAGATTCGTCAACGGCCTCCGCGTCACCGATGAGGAGACGATGGAGGTGGTCGAGATGGTGCTGGCCGGGAGCGCCAACAAAGCGATCGTCTCGCAGATCGCCACGGCCGGCGGACAGGCGGTCGGCATCAGTGGACAGGACGGCAAAATCTTTCAAGCCCGCAAGCTTGAAGGGCCGGTGGACCTCGGGCAGGTCGGTGAGATCGAGGCGGTGGACACCTCGCTCATCCAGCTGCTGTCGGGCTCAGGATTCATTCCCGTAGTGGCGTCGATCGGCATCGGCGGAGATGGAACGAGCTACAATCTCAACGCGGACCACGCCGCCGGCGCGCTCGCCGCCGCGATGGGCGCGAGCAAGTTCATTCTCCTGACTGACGTGTCGGGAATCTACAGAGACGAGGAGCGCAGCCCCGTGTCTGTGCTCAAGGCGGATGAGGCGAAGCGGCTGATCCGCGAGGGAGTCGTCAGCCGTGGGATGATCCCGAAAGTGGAAGCATGCCTGGCCGCCCTGGCCGCCGGCGTGCCGACCGCTCACATCGTCAGCGGCACACAGCCTCACGCGTTGCTGGTCGAGCTGTTCACCGAAGAGGGCGTCGGAACGATGATCGTTCCCTAACTATCCGAGTGAATGGTGAATGGTGAATGGTGAATGGTGAATCGAATGGACACTCAGACGGTCGCTGAGTTGAGCGGGAAGTTTCTGATGAGCACGTACAAGCGAGCTCCGGTAGCGTTTGCCTCTGGTCAGGGGGTCCGGCTCACCGATATGGAGGGCAAGACGTATCTCGATTTCGTTGCGGGGATCGCCGTGAGCATCCTCGGGCACAACCATCCGGAGCTCGTCTCCGCAATCGCGCAACAGGCCTCGAAAGTGATCCATACGAGCAACCTCTACCTGATTTCTGAGCAGGCGAAACTTGGGCAGTGGCTCATCGAGCACTCGGCCTGCGACCGCGCCTTCTTCTGCAACAGCGGGGCCGAAGCGAATGAGACCGCGATCAAGCTTGCGCGCAAGTACGGGGCGCAGGGCGGACGGTTTGAGATCATCGTGGCTGATCGTTCGTTCCACGGGCGGACGCTGGCGGCGCTGGCGGCCACAGCGCAGCCGAAGTATCACAAAGGCTTTGAACCGCTGCCGCCGGGATTTGTGACAGTACCCTGGGACGACCTCGCGGCGCTCGAGAGCGCGATCACCCCGTCCACATGCGCCATCATGCTCGAACCGATTCAAGGGGAGGGCGGCCTGCGCTTCCCGTCACCCGGCTACCTTGAGGGCGTACGCCGGCTGTGCGATCAACGCGGGTTGGTGTTGATCCTGGATGAGATCCAGACGGGGATGGGCCGCACCGGCAGACTCTTTGCCTACGAGCAGTTCGGGATCGAGCCGGACGTCGTCACGCTGGCCAAGGGTTTGGGCGGGGGCGTTCCCATCGGGGCCGTCCTGGCCAAGGCCCGCATCGCCGAGGCGTTCCAGCCCGGCGATCATGGCTCGACGTTCGGCGGAAACTTCCTCGCCTCTACGGCCGCACTGGCCGTTGTGACGACGATCGAGCGCGAGCGGCTGCCCGAACACGCGGCGCGGATCGGCGCGTACTTGATCGACCGGCTGCGGCCGCTGTCCCGCAGTCACCCCGTCGTCACGGAAGTGCGAGGGCTGGGGTTGATGGTGGCGGTCGAACTTTCGATCGACGCCGCACAGGTCGTCGACGCGTGCCGGGAGCGCGGGCTGCTGGTGAACGCCGTGCAGCCGACCACGCTGCGCCTGGTCCCGCCGTTGATCATCACACGCGGCGACGTTGATGAGGCCGTGCGGATTCTCGACGCCGCGCTCGCGGCGGTCGCGCAACCCGCCGGCGTGACTCGTGATTCGTGACTCGTGACGCGCAATAACGTGGAGGCACTCCAATGACTCCCAAGAAGACGGTGCTCGCGTACTCGGGTGGGCTTGATACCTCCGTCATCATTCCATGGCTCAAGGAGAACTATGGCGGCTGGGTCCTAGCCGTCATCGTCGACGTTGGGCAGCCTGAGGATTTCGATGCCATCCGAACGAAGGCACTGGCCAGCGGAGCGGACGCAGCGTTCGTCGTTGACGTGCGAGAAGAGTTTGTCACGGATTACATCTTTCCGGCGCTGCGGGCCAACGCGATCTACGAACATTCCTACCTGCTCGGCACGGCGCTCGCGCGGCCGCTCATAGCGAAAACGCAGGTCGAAGTTGCGCTCGCTGAAGGCGCGGATGC
>JACPRY010000014.1 GCA_016193565.1 Armatimonadota bacterium | reverse complement strand
TCCGTGGTACCACCCGATTTCCGCGCCAGAATGAGCGCGGCTCTCTTCACGCGATCTCGGGCGAACCCGCCCTCCCCTAGTGAATCTTCCCCGTTCCCGGTTCCCCGTTCCCGGTTCCCGTCAGTTCAGGGGGGGCAACTCAAGGGCGACGTTCCTCCTCGCGACGCCTCGGGAGACCTTGGAGGCATCCTGGAGGGAAACCATGCCGCTTTCGATGGCGGCTTCGCGGATGGCCGTCGCGGGTTTGTGGTCGAGGACAAGCTCGCGGATGCGATCGTTCATGCGCAGGATCTCCATGACGGCAAAGCGCCCCTTGTAGCCGGTGCGTTCGCACTGCTCGCAGCCGACGGGCCGGTACAACGTCGTCTTGCTCTCGTCCTTCAATCCCAGCTCGCGGGCCAGTGACGCATCCACCTTGTAGGGCTTCTTGCACTTGGGGCACAACGACCGCATCAGGCGCTGCCCCACGGTGGCGAGCAGTGATGAGCTGATGAAATATGGCTCGATCCCCATATCCACCAGCCGGACAACCGAGCCGGCCGAATCGTTAGTGTGCAGCGTCGAGAAGACGAGGTGGCCGGTGAGCGCCGCGTTCACGGCGATTTTTGCGGTCTCGACGTCGCGGATCTCACCCACCATCACCACATCGGGATCCTGACGGAGGATGCTGCGCAATCCTGTCGCAAACGTCACGCCGCTCCTCGGCCGCACCGGAATCTGCGAGATGCCGTCGAGGTAGTACTCCACGGGATCTTCGATCGTGATGATGTTCTTGGTCGGCTCGTTGACGCGCTGCAGGCACGAGTACAGGGTCGTCGTCTTCCCGTTGCCGGTCGGGCCGGTCACCAGGATCATGCCGTGAGGCTTTCGGATGATCGCATCGATGATCTTCTGCTGGTCTGCCGGGACGCCCAGCTTTTCCAACCCGACGAGCACCTTGGTCCGATCCAGGAGCCGCATCACGACCCGCTCCCCAAACGCGGTGCTCGTGATGCCTACGCGCACATCATACTCACGGTCCTTCAGCTTCATGCTGATGCGGCCATCCTGAGGCTTGTTGTGCTCGGCGATGTCCAGGGAGGCCAGGATCTTGATGCGGATGACCACGGCCGAGTAGAGGAGCCGGGGAACCACGGCCTTGTCGTAGAGCATGCCGTCGATGCGGTAGCGAACGCGGGCCTCCTGCACGTGCGGCTCGAGGTGGATGTCGGTGGCCCGATCAGTGATCGCCCCCTGGAGGATCGAGTCCACCATTTGAATGATCGGTGGGGACTCCTCGCTCCCCAGGACGACAACGCTGCTCCCGTTGGGGTCGGGGTTCTCACCATTGGTGTTCGGATCCGGAAGTTCGACGGGGTCCGCCAGCGCGGCAGCCTTGCTGACCTTCGTGCCGACGTTGAACAGTTGGCCAAACGCCCACTCCAGATCCGCCTCGGTGGTGAAAATGGGCGAGACGCGCAGGCCGGTGGCCTGGGAGACCTCGTCGATGGCCAGGATATCCGAGGGGTCGGCCATCGCGACCAGTATCTCGCGGCCCTCCTCCCGGATCGGCAGCGCCATCAGCCGCCGCACAAAGGGTTCCGGCAGCAGCCGCGCGATGCGGAGGTCGATCGGCTCAGAGGTCAGGTTGACGTATTCGTAGCCCTGCTGGTGCGCAAGCCAGCGGCCGGCTTCACCTTTGGCCAGCAGCCCGCGATCGATGAAGATCTGGGCCAGCCGTTTGCCGGTGTGCTTCTGCTCCTCGAGGGCGGACTCGAGCTGCTCGGATGTGACGACCCCGGCCTCGATCAGGAGTTCGCCCAGGCGCTTGGTCGAGCGCTGTATCTGTATACGAGCCGTTGACATTGGACGCCATATTCTAGGAGCAATTTTGGTGCCGGGCCCAAAGGTGCCGCCACATGAAATCTTCCATCAAAATGACAGAGGCCCGGAGCATCGCGCCCCGGGCCCCAGAGACTCTGCTGCCCTAAGAGATCATCTGCTGGCTCGGCTGCTGACCCGGCTGCGGCCGGATCGCCGCTGGATCAACCGACGGCACGGTCGTCGCGGGCGCGGGAGGCACGATGGTCTCGCGCACCGCGGGTGCCGGCAGCAGCGCTTCGGCGAGGACGTGGTCCATGTGCTCGACAAAGACGAATCGCATCTTGCGCCGCACGTGCACGGGGATCTCCTCGACGTCCTTCTCGTTGTCCTTGGGCATGAGGACGGTCTTGATGCCAGCCCGGTGTGCGGCCAACACTTTCTCTTTCACGCCGCCGATCGGCAGTACTTTGCCGCGCAGCGTAATCTCGCCGGTCATCGCCACGTCCTTCCGCACCGGCCTCCCTGTCAGCGCCGAGGCAAGCGCAGTGGCCAGCGTGATCCCGGCAGACGGCCCATCTTTTGGTTCAGCGCCCGCCGGGATGTGGACGTGTACATCGTACTTCTGGTAGAATTCCTCGTCGATGCCAAGCCGTCGGGCCCGGGAGCGCACATAGGAGAGAGCGGCCTGGCCGGACTCCTTGAGTATGTCTCCGAGTTGGCCGGTCAGCTGCAGCTTCCCGTCGCCGCGCATCAGCGTGGCTTCCACCGACTTGATATCCCCACCCATCTCAGTGTAGATCAGCGCGGTGGCCGTACCAACTTCGTCCTCTTTCTCCGCTAACCCGTAGCGGAACTTCGGCGGGCCCAGGAACTTATGCAGGTTCTGCACCGACACGCGCACCGAGGTGGCCTTGCCGGTGGCGACCTCCGTGGCTACCTTCCGGCAGATCGCGGCGATCTCGCGCTCCATGTTGCGCACGCCCGCCTCCCGCGTGTACTCGCGGGCAATCCGACGCAGCGCCTCCTCTGCGAAGACGACGTTCTCCTCCGTCAGACCGTTCGCTTTGCGCTGCTTCGGAAGTAGGAACTGCTCGGCGATCTTGAGCTTCTCTTCTTCGATGTACCCTGGGAAGCGGATGACCTCCAGGCGGTCGCGGAGCGCCGGCGGTACAGTGTCCAGGATGTTCCCCGTAGTGATGAACATCACCTCGGACAGATCCAGCGGCAGCTCCAGGTAGTGGTCGGAGAACGAGTGGTTCTGCTCGGGGTCGAGCGCCTCCAGCAGGGCCGCGGATGGATCGCCGCGCCAGTCGATGCCGAGCTTGTCGATCTCGTCCAGCATGAAGACCGGGTTCTTGGTGCTGGCCGTCTTCAGGCCCTGCACAATGCGGCCCGGAAGCGCGCCGACGTAGGTGCGCCGGTGGCCACGGATCTCCGCCTCATCGCGCACGCCGCCCAGGCTGATGCGCACGAACTTGCGCCCCAGCGCCCGCGCGATCGATTTGCCCATCGAGGTCTTGCCGACGCCGGGGGGTCCGATGAAGCACAAGATCGGTCCTTTGCTGGTGGGCGCAAGCTTGCGCACGGCGAGGTACTCGATGACGCGCTCCTTCGGCTTCTCCAGACCGTAGTGATCCTCGTCCAGGATCTTCCGCGCCTCTGCGATGTCCAGCCGGTCCTCGGTACGGACCGTCCACGGCACGGAGAGGATCCAGTCGAGGTAGGTACGAACGACGACCGCTTCCGCGACCATCGGCGGCATCTTCTCCAGCCGTCCGACTTCCTCGAGCGCCTTCTCCTTGACATGGTCGGGCAGGTTGGCCGCCTCGATCTTCTTCTTGTACTCCTCGACCTCGCTCGTCCGCTCGTCGGCCTCTCCGAGCTCCTGCTGGATCGCCTTGATCTGTTCCTTCAGGAAGTACTCGCGCTGCGACTTCTCCATCTGCTTGCGCACGCGATTCTGGATCTTCCGCTCCAGCTCGAGGATGTTCACCTCGCGGGCGAGGATCTGGCTCAGCAGATCGAGCCGCTCCTTGGGATTCATCTCCAGCAGCTGCTGGCGCTCGTCGAGTTTGACCGGCAGGTGCTGCGCGATCAAATCGGCCAGCTTGCCGGGCTCCTCGGCCTGGATCACCGTGGCGTACTGCTCAGGCGCAACCGCGCGGCTGAAGCGCGCGAACCGCTCAAACTGCGAGACCACGCCGCGCATGAGCGCCTCAAGCTCGAGGTTCTTCTCGGTCGGATCAGGCCGCGGCGAGACGCGCGCCTCAAAATGCGGCGAGGTCTTCTCCAGCGCCACGATCTCCGCCCGCACCACGCCCTCAACGATCACCTGCAGCACGCCGTCGGGCTGGCGGCCGACCTGCACCACGCGGCAGATCGTGCCGACGCTGCGGAGATCGTCGGAGCCGGGGTCTTCGATGTCATCCTGCTTCTGCGCCACGAGCACGAGCATCCGGTCGCCGGCCAGCGCGGCTTCCAAGGCTTTCAGCGACTTCTGCCGGCCCACGCCCAGCGGCGCCACCTGCGCGGGCAGGATGACGGTGCCCTTCAGCGGCAGCAGCGGCAGGACGTCCTTGATGGGCGATTCACTGCGTTCGGTCATTGAATACCTCCTCATATTCTCGAACGCGCGGCCCGCGCGTTCTGTTCCCGGTGTAACTCGTTCCAAAGACAAAGGGGGCACGATCCGTCCCCCTCCGCCCTGCGTCACGATGGCCGCTCGCCGCGGCCCTTCACGTTGCTCTACCTATATCTTATCACGTGAGGCAATATGCGATATCCGTTGGGGTCAGGCCGGTTTTTCTTTCGCCATCTTCTTCACGTCCGCCGACGTCAGCAGCAGCGGCTCGCGGCGGCGCAGCACCGACTCTTCGGTGACCACGCAGCGCTTGACGTCCGGGCGGCTCGGGATCTCGTACATAATGTTCAGCATGATGTCTTCGATGATCGTCCGGAGCCCCCTCGCCCCGGTGTTTCGCGTCATCGCTTCCTTGGAGATCGCCCGCAGTGCCTCGTCCGTGAACGCCAGCTCCACGCCGTCCATCTCGAGGATCTTCTGGTACTGCCGGACAAGCGCGTTCTTCGGCTCCACCAGGATGCGCACGAGGTCCTTCTCATCAAGCGGCTCGAGCGGCACGATGATCGGCAGACGGCCGATGAACTCGGGGATCATCCCGTACCGCAGGAGGTCCTGCGGCATCACGTGCGAGAGGGTCTCCGAGAGCGCGGCCTTGCTCTTCGGCACGATGTGCGCGCCGAATCCGATCGTGGTCTGACGGATCCGCGACTCGATGATGCGGTCCAGCCCCTCGAACGAGCCGCCGCAGACGAACAGGATGTTGGTCGTGTCGATCTGGATGAACTCCTGGTGCGGGTGCTTGCGCCCGCCCTGCGGCGGAACGTTGGCGACCGTGCCTTCCAGGATCTTGAGCAGCGCCTGCTGCACGCCTTCGCCGGAGACATCACGGGTGATCGACGGGTTCTCCGATTTCCGGGCGATCTTGTCGGTCTCGTCGATGTAGATGATCCCCCGCTCTGCCTTCTTGACATCGAAGTCGGCCGCCTGGATCAGGCGCAGGAGGATGTTCTCGACGTCTTCGCCGACGTACCCGGCTTCTGTGAGCGAGGTCGCGTCCGCGATCGCGAACGGCACGTCCAGGATCTTCGCCAGTGTCTGGGCCAGCAGCGTCTTGCCGCATCCGGTCGGCCCGATCAGCAGGATGTTGGACTTCTGGAGCTCCACGTCGCTGGGCCGCCTGGAGCCGATGCGCTTGTAGTGGTTGTAGACGGCGACGGCCAGCGCCTTCTTCGCCCGGTCCTGACCCACGACGTACTGGCAGAGCGTCTCGTAGATCTCGCGCGGCTTGGGCGTATGCCGCGGCAGCGGCGCCGAGGATTCGGATTCCCCGTAGAGCTCTTCCTCGATGATCTCGTTGCACAGTTCGATGCACTCGTCGCAGATGTAGACGCCGGGACCGGCGACGAGCTTGCGCACCTGCTCCTGCGACTTGCCGCAGAACGAGCATTTCAGCTTGTCGCCGTCGCCGAACCGGAACATCCGGTCTTTGGTCATGGGCTAGCGGTCCCGCACCGCCACGATCTTCTCGCGCGGCTGGATCACTATGTCGATGAGGCCGTAGTCTTTCGCGGTCTGGGGATCCATCCAGTAGTCGCGGTCGGTATCGCGCTCGATGCGCTCGATCGGCTGCTGCGTGTGCTTCGCGAGGATCTCGTTGGTGAGCTGCCGCATCTTCAGGAACTGCTTGGCCTGGATGTCGATGTCCGCCGTCGTGCCCTGCGCGCCGCCCCACGGCTGGTGGATGAGGATTTGTGAGTAGGGCAGCGCCGAGCGCTTGCTCTTCGACCCGCCGGCGAGGATCACCGCGGCGCCGCTCGCGGCCAGGCCCACGCAGATCGTGGCCACCTCGGGCCGGACGTACTGCATCGTATCGTAGATCGCGAGCGCCGGCGTCAGGCTGCCGCCGGGACTGTTGATGTAGAGGTTGATCTCCTTCTCGGGATCGTCGGCTTCCAGGAAGAGCAGTTGGGCGATGACGAGGTTGGCCATATCGTCATCGATTGGGCCGCCGACGAAGACAATCCGGTCTTTGAGGAGGCGGGAGTAGATATCGTAGGCGCGCTCGCCGCGCGAGGTCTGTTCAACCACCATCGGGATCAGGGTCATGCCGCGTCACCTCGAGCGATGGCGACCAGACGGGCCAGAGCCTGCTGACGCCGGAGTGCGGTTACTAAGGTATCATAACGACCCTGCTGGTCCAGCCATTCCCGCACGCGCGTGTCATCCAACTGCAACCTTCGGGCAACGTTCTCTACCTCGCGATCGATCTCCTCCTGAGTGGGTTCGACGCGCTCGGCGCGAGAAAATTCATCGACCGCAAGTTGCGTGCGGACGCGCCGGTCTGCCGCCGGCCGGAGTTCGTCCAGCAGTTGCTGTTCGGTCTTCTCGGTCGCTTCCAGGTAACGCTGCATGGTCAGCCCGCGGCGCGACAGCGACTCCGCAAGATCGGTCACCAGGTGCTGCAGTTCGTGATCCACGAGGCTCGCCGGGACGTCGATCGTCGCCGACTGCAGCAGGGCGTCGACGACCTTCGCCTCATGCGCCTCATTGGCCCGGGCCTCGACCTCCTGCTGCATGCGGGCGCGCATCACGTCGCGGAGTTCCTGCACGCTCGTCGCCTTCGCGGCGGTCTTTGCGAACTCGTCCGTCAGGTCGGGGAGCTCCTTCCGTTTGAGATCGGTGACCTGGAACGTTACTGTGGAGGCCGGATCCAGTGTCGTCACGGTCGTTCGCTCGCCGGCGGTCACGCCGGCCAGTGCCTGCTCCACCTCTTCGGGATAGATGCCCGCGCCGAGTTCAATCAAGTACTCTTTGCCGGGCAGAAACCGCACCTGGTCCCCCGAGGCTTCGGCGGTGCGTACGAGCACGAAATCCCCCGCAGCGGCCGGACGCTCGCCCAGCGGCACCAGCTGCGCGTGGCGGCGGCGGAGATCCTCGATCGCCGCATCCACGTCGGCGTCGGTGACTGCGGCCGGTTCCGGTGGCACCCGGATCGCGCGGTAGTCGCCCAGTGACACCTCGGGGACGAGATCGACGGTGGCCACAAAGCGCAGCGGCTTCCCGTCTTCGATCGCGTCCACCTGGATCTGCGGACGCGTAATCGGCCGGACGCCGGCCTGGTCGACCGCGTTCGCGTAGGCATCGGGAACCAGGAGGTTCACGGCTTCCTCATACACGGCTTCCTTTCCAACATAACGCTGGAGAAGCACCTTTGGTGCCCTTCCGCGCCGGAATCCCGGAATCGTAACGCGCCGGTTGAGCCGGTCCAACGCTTGATCGACGCCTTTCTGGACGTCTTCGGGCGGTAGCTCAACCTCGAGCACCACGCGACTGGCCGGCTCCTTGCGGACCTCGACCTTCATGCTCTACCTCATTAGACGCAAGATGTGGGAGTGCGGTTGGTCGAAGACCATGAGCGAGCCCACCGCAGGTGGGCGAGTCGAATGGTGCGGGCGGAGGGAGTCGAACCCCCAAGGGTTACCCCACAGGATCCTAAATCCTGCGCGTTTCCCAGTTTCGCCACGCCCGCCTACTACTAGTCTACACAGTCTTCACAGTCTACACAGTCTACACAATCTTCCGAAGGCTTGCTACAAGCGTCATGGGATGCACTCTTCTGAATGGAGGTCTTACTGCTGGAGACCGTGGAGACTGTGCAGACTGTGTAGACTCGTGTTTGTGGGGGGCCGGGGGGGACTCGAACCCTCAACCCGCGGATTAAGAGTCCGCTGCTCTGCCAGTTGAGCTACCGGCCCGCTGTTCCCGTTCACATTATACTGATGATTCCCCCACTGTCCACTGCGCCCCAGCGCGGATCTCGTGCCTGTCCGCGATCCGCCCTTCGATGACGAGGACGGGCGCCGCCCGGCCGGATCCGAGCCGCTTCCCCCATGAGGTCTGCGGAGATGCCCGCCGCAAGTTCGACCTCTCCACAATCAGGCCGGCGCGAGCGTACGCAGCAACCAGACGTCTGTCACGCCCCGGAGCTTCCTGATCCTCAGGCAACACGTTCATTGTGAAGTAGAACGCCGCGCCTGGTTTTCCGATGCAGGCAAGATGGGACAGGCCACCCGGGTCAGGTTGCAACAGTACACGCCGCAGGCTCCCCCATGGAAACTGCACATGGATCGCATCGGCGAGGCCACACAGCGCTGAAGGGGGTGCTTCGACTGCTGTTCTCACAAACCACGCGTTCGACGCGCCCCCTCGCGCGGGCTTCCGTGCCGCGCGCCACGAACTTTCCCGCATCGCCTCGGCGCTTGCGTCGATGCCAATGCAGCACCAGTCGGGATATGCCCTGGCGAGGCGGTAGATCCAGCGGCCGTCTCCCGTGCCCATATCGATGACGACGCGGCTGGCCGCGAGCGCCGCCTGCCGGAATTCGCGTCCACTGATTTTAAGAACCCTACGCCCACGGACAACATCGAGTTTCTGATCCACGTGCTCCACCTCCCTGCGATCTGGTGGATCTGCAGGAAGGCGCGGGGGTCCGCGGACGTCTCCAAATGCAACCGCCCGCCGGGCAGTTACCCTGCGGGCAGAAGGAACATAGCGCCTCTCGAAGGCGCGAGAAGAGGAGTTAGGTTGGCCTGACTGGGTTAGCTAATCTCAACCAAACGGGCGCATAACGTCTCTCAGTATAGCCCAATCGGGTCATGACTGTGGGTCAGACCCCTCCGTAAATAGGAACTGCCGTGATCTGCCGCCAATCCTCACACCAACCTCAACTGCCGGAGGTCATCCGTGAAGTCGTTGTACGACCGCATCTTGAAGGACGGCCGCAACCTCGGAGGGGGCATCCTCAAGGTCGATGCTTTCCTTAACCATCAAGTTGACCCACAGCTGATGGACGAGTGCGGGCGGGAACTGGCCCGGAGGTTCGAGGCGGTTGAAGCCACGAAGATCCTCACCGCCGAGATCTCAGGGATCGCTCCCGCGCTGGCAACGGCCCTGCACATGGGACTGCCGCTCCTCTATGCGCGGAGAACGAAGCCGATCACGATGCCGGCACAAGTCATCATGACGACAGCACCCTCGCACACACGCGGGCAGATGGTTGAACTGATGATTTCGCCCGAATTCCTCTCCCAGGACGACAGGATCCTGATCGTCGACGACTTCCTGGCAACCGGTCAGACGATCCTGGGGCTGGCGCGGCTGGGGCAGACTGCAGGTGCACAAATCGTCGGCGTCGGCGCGGTGATCGAGAAGGTGTTTGAAGGCGGCCGGGAAGCACTCGCCCCGTTGGAGGTCCCTGTCCAGGCGCTTGCCACGATTGTGGACATGAGCGAGGGGAGAATCGTCCTGAAGTAGTGGCGCGCCCGGAGGGAATCGAACCCCCAACCCTTGGCTTCGAAGGCCAATGCTCTATCCGTTGAGCTACGGGCGCACCGGCCTCAGTATACTACGACGACCGCTTTTTCCTCTTGAGGGGTCGTTTCTTCGTCGGATCGGTCGTGAGCCGGGCCAGCAAACGCACAGAGCGGCCGGTGACGCGCATGCCGTAGCGGGCTTTGCGTCGCTTTCGTTCTCGAGACTCCGCCTGGGGATCGGGAGCGTTCTGCGTTCCCATGCTCAGGCCGGTGGATAGCCCACCAGCAACAGCGCCTTGCGGATCTCCTCTTCCCTCACCTGCTGTGGATCGAACTCGATTCTGACTTCCTTGGAGAGTTCGCTGGCCGACACGTCCTGGACACCGGCCAGCCTCCGCACGGCACTCTCGACCGTGCTGACGCATCCGTCGCAGTGAATCTTTGGGACCTTCAGAGTCATCTGCATTCCAGTTACCTCCTCAGGTAGTTGTCGCCGGCTCAAAGAATCGTAGCCTCAGACTGTTCATGACCACCGATACCGAACTCAGCGCCATGGCGAGAGCAGCGATCATCGGGTTCAGCAGAATTCCGAAGAATGGGAACAGCGCACCGGCCGCCAGCGGAATGAGCACGACATTGTAGGAGAACGCCCAGAACAGGTTCTGTTTGATCGTGCGCATCGTGCGCCGGCTCAACAGCATCGCGGTCAGAATACCGCGGAGATCCTCGCCGACGAGCACGATGTCGGCCGATTCCATCGCGACATCGGTCCCTGCCCCGATGGCGATCCCCAGATCCGCCTGCGCCAGCGCCGGCGCATCGTTGATCCCGTCGCCCACCATCGCGACGCGGCGGCCCGCCTGCTGCAGCCGCTTGACCTCGTCCACCTTCTGGTCGGGCAGGACTTCGGCCCGCACCTGATCGATCCCGACTTGCTTGGCCACGGCCTCGGCGGTGACGCGGTGATCGCCGGTGATCATCACGACCACGAGCCCCATCCGTCTGAGCTCCTGCACGACCTCCCGTGAGCGCGGCTTCAACGTATCTGCCACGGCCACGACACCGGCAATCGTTCCGTCAACGCCGATGTACATCGGGGTTTTCCCTGCACGCGCGAGCGCCAAGCCAACCTCTAAGGCGCCGTCGAGCCTCACGCCGTGAGCGGCGTAGAGTTCTGGATTGCCGACGAGCACGGTCCTGCGCTCAACGAGCGCCTCAATGCCCTTGCCGGGTGTCGCCTCGAATCGATCGGGCCATGCAAGTTCCAGTCCATGCTCACTGGCCCGGTGCACGATCGCCTCCGCCAGCGGATGCTCAGACCCCCGCTCGGCTGACGCGGCCAGACGAAGGACTTCGCGCTCGCTGAATCCATTGAACGCCTTGATGTCGGTCACGGCGGGCTCGCCGCGTGTAATCGTTCCCGTCTTATCCAGGATGATCGTGTTGATCCGGTGCGCAGTCTCCAGCGCCTCACCGCTCTTGATGAGCACGCCCTGCTCCGCCCCGCGCCCCGTGCCCACCATGATGGCCGTCGGCGTCGCGAGGCCGAGCGCGCACGGACAGGCGATGATCAGCACTGCCACATACGTCGCAAGCGCGTACGTGAGCGGCGGCTGCGGTCCAAGGATCAGCCAGGCCACAAAGGTGGCGGCAGCGATGCCCATCACCGCAGGGACGAAGTAACTCGCAACTCGATCTGCGAGCCGCTGGATCGGCGCCTTGCTGCCCTGCGCCTCCTGCACCAGGCGGATGATCTGTGCGAGCACTGTGTCCGTGCCGACCTTTGTTGCCTTGAAGGTGAAGGCCCCCGTCTTGTTCATCGTCGCGCCGAAGGCCTGATTCCCCGGGCCCTTCTCTATTGGGATCGACTCTCCGGTCAGCATCGACTCATCCAGCGCGGACCGGCCATCCTGAATGACGCCGTCCACAGGAACTTTCTCCCCCGGCCGTACGACGACGAGATCACCGACCGCCACATCCGCGACCGGGACATCCACCTCGCGCCCATCGCGAATCACGCGCGCCGTCTTTGCCTGCAGCCCGATGAGCTTCCGGATCGCTTCAGAGGTCTGGCCCTTGGCCCGCGCCTCCAGGTACCGGCCCAGAAGGATGAGGACGATGATAATCGCGGCGGTCTCGTAGTAGACCTGGGGCTGAAGGCCTCCAGCTTCGAACAACTGTGGAAACAATGTCGCGACGACACTAAAGAGGTAAGCCGCGCTCGTTCCGACCGCGATCAGCGTGTTCATATCCGTTGTTCGCCGCCGGGCCATCGCCCACGCGCCGCGGTAGAACTGCCAGCCGGCCCAGAACTGCACCGGCGTCGCCAGGAGCAGCTGCACGTTCCAGTTCTTCAGGAGATCGGGAATCCAGATCTGATGCAGCCCCATGTGGTGCAGGCTGCCCCAAAGGATCGGAATGCTGAGCAGAGTTCCGACGATCAGTTTGCGGCGTAGCGTCACGAGCTCGCGGCGGCGGGCTTCGCGCTCGTAGTCCTCGGCGTCGGCCCCTTCGACTTCGAGTGTCTCGTAGCCGGCTTCCTGGACCGCGCGGCGGAGGGCTGAGACGGGAACGGAGGCGATCGCTTCCACCGTCGCCCTCTCGGCCGCCAGGTTCACGCCCGCATCAAGCACGCCGTCCACGCTGCGCAGCGCGTGCTCGACTTTCGCGACGCACGAGGCGCAGGACATCCCGCGCACCGGGATCTGCACCTTGCGCACCGGAACATTGTACGCTAACTGCTTCGTTGCCACACGCTTCTCCGTCGCTGGTGTTCGCGTTACCGCGTTATCGCGATTTCGCGTCCTAGAGTTTGGCCGTCGTCTCGAAGACCTCGAGCAATTCCCGAATCGTCCGCTCCCGGTCTGTGGGATCGGCCGCGCGGATCGCCGTTGTGGCGCAGTGTTTGAGGTGATCTTCCAGCAGCAAGCCCTCTTCGACCATCCGCTGGACGCCCCGCACGTGCCCTTCGATGCTGCGAAGACGCCCTGCGGTCTTGGCACGGACTTCTTCGCTGCCGTGCCGGGTAGACGCCGTGACCATCTGCTGGCTCATTGGGAGTTCCTCCGGGGTACCTACCCCTCCCCACTGGGAGGGGGGGTGCGAGGCTAGTGTACCGGATGTCGCCAGATCCTGCAACTAAAGCAAACAGGCGGTAGTGGGTCAATTCAAGTTGACGCAAGCATCTGAGAGCGGCCAACCGTACTCGGTCCGATGTTATGAAATGAAAGCGCCGCGCCTCTAGACCGCGAAGATCTTGCCGAGACTAAGACGGCAGGATTCGCAGAGAGGAGGCGCAGCGCATGCAGTACACGGCCTTCGATGTACACAAGCACTATACCTGGGCGCGGGTGGAACGCCCCGACGGGACGCTGGTGCGGGAGAAGAAAATTCCCCATGAGCCTGGCGCCCTGCGGCAGTTCTTGGCCCGCTGTGAGCCAGGCTCCCCCGTGGCGGTCGAAACCGTCGGCAACTGGTACTGGATCGTGGACGAGGTAGAAGCGGCGGGCTGTGTCCCACAACTGGTGCACGCTCATAAGGCGAAGCTGATGGTGGGCAGGGTGAACAAGACGGACCGACTGGACGCGCGCGGGCTGGTGCAACTCCAGCGCGCGGGGACTCTGCCGATGGTGTGGATTCCGCCACGGGAGCTGCGGGATGTGCGGGAACTTCCTCGAGCCCGGATGGTCCTGGTGCACCAACGTACCCGGCTCAAGAACCGGATCCATGCCACCCTGAGCAAGTATGCCATCCAGTTCCCCGAGGTCGCAGACCTCTTTGGGAAGCGCGGACGCCAGAAACTGCAGGCCCGATTGAGTGAGCTGCCCCCGCACACGGGCTTCGTGGTCTCACGGCTGCTGGCGCTGGTGGAAAGCCTTGATCGGGAGATCGCGGCGCTGGAGCAGCGGATGGGGGAGCTGTTTGAAGTGGACGACGCGACCCGGCTGCTGATGACGATCCCTGGAGTAGGGTTCATCCTGGCCACGGTTATGAGTACGGAGATCGGGGACGTCACGCGGTTTCCTCGCAACGAGCAGCTCGCGGCGTACGCCGGGACGGTGCCACGGGTGCACGAGTCGGGCGGGCACCGACACTATGGTCCCGTGCAGACGGATGTGAACCAGTACCTGAAGTGGGCCTTTGTAGAAGCGGCCACTGTCACCTGTCGACACCGCCGCACGCATCCCCAGCGGCACACTACTCGGCTGTATGAACGGATTGCTCACCGGCGCGGACATGAGAAGGCGATCGTGGCGGTGGCCCGGCACCTGGCAGAGGCAGCGTATTGGATGTTGACCAAAGGAGAACCCTATCGCGACCCCGGCTCGTCCAGGGGAACGTAAGCGCGTACTCGGTCCTGAGCCCTTGAGCTCGTCGGTCCGATTGCGACACGTTCCCCGGACCAACCTCATGCCCGATTGAGGGCGGAGAGACGATTCCGACGAACCGGCGGAGGCGAACCGACGAAAGATTCTTCGTAGGGAGGTTGACAAGCGCGGCGCTTTCAGAGACGGACCGAGTTGCAGCGGGGCTCCGCACCGCGAACTGAAGGGAGTCCGAGAGCCGGATGCGGTAACGCCGCACGTCCGGTTCGATGAGAAGGGGTCAGAAACGTGCGTGAGGCCGTCTGGCGGCGTGAGTCTGCAAGCCGTCGTCGGAGACGGATAAGGCTGAATTGCCAGCAGCCCGGCCCGCGCGGCGTGCTGACGCCTTACTCTACTTGAGCAGTCAACCAAGTCGCTCCGAGAGAATCCTCCCAAGTTCTACCACGTCGCGAGCCAAGCTCGTGAAACGATTGCTTGTGACGCGGGCCTTCACGATGCTGAAGGCAATCGCTCCCGCAGCCCGGCGATCCCCCCGCGCAAGGATCGGAGCCCCTACGCAGCACATCCCTTGCACCGTTTCCTCATCGTCGACTGAGTAACCCCGTTCTCGCGTCTGATGAAGCTCGCGGAGAAGCCCCTCTACAGTCCTAATACTCCGCGGGGTCGGCGCTGCCAGCTCGACACCGCTGAAGAGGGCGCGAACCTCGTCATCGGTGAGCGTGCTGAGGATCGCTTTTCCAGTGGCTGTGCAGTTGGAGGATAACCGCAGGCCGATCCGATAGTTCACTGCGATGGGTTGCGTTCCGTTGCGGCAAGCAACATACACCACGTCCCTGCCATCCAGCACCGATAGAACCAGAGTCTCTTCATGCAGAGGCGCAAACTCCTCGCAAACCTTCGCGAATTCGGATGTGAACTGAGTTGCAGCATCGTAGGCTCTGTAGAAGTCAAGAATGCGTACGCCCAGCCTAAAACGCCCGTCGCCCGCGCGCGTCAGCAACCGTTCACGAACGAGAGTTTCGCAGATATCGTGAAGTGTACTCTTTGGGATTTCAAGCTTGCGTGCCAGTTCGGCGAGAGAAGGCTGCCGCGGGCTGTTCCCAACTGTGTCAAGAACTCGTATCGCCTTAGCGACCGATGGAACCAATGGCCCGTCTCCCTCCTACTAATGGCCTACGGACACCTTTTCGGAGATTTAACCTCCGACAGAGCACAAAGGTATTGCTGAAACAGAACCAGATAAAGTCATGAGGCGTCGGTGCCTGGCTCGATTCTCGGCCCGGCCCCATCCTATGGCAGGCTTCCGATCAGGTCTCACATGACGTAACCTACCCGCCTGGCTCTCCATAAATATGTGAGCCGAGCTTTGCAAATCCCAAGCCAGGTGACCAGTCTTGGTCCCCCTCGTCTTGGCGGTAGACCACGTTGAGCACGCCGGGCGGAAGCCCCGCCTGCTCCAGGAGATCCACCAAGCGCACTGAGGACAGGGGTGTGCGGTCCGATGGCTTGAGCACGAAGGTGTTCCCGCAGGGCAATCGGGAACATCCACAATGGGATCATGGCTCCACTGCCGATAGCGCCTCATCCAGGGCCCGGATGCCGAAGTCGAGCTCGTCCTCCCGGATGGTCAGCGGCGGAGCGACGAAGAGCATGTTCCAGCGCCCGAAGAGATAGACGCCCTTCTGCATCACGATGGACAGCAGACGACCCGTTGGGCCCGAATTCGAGCTGTTCCAGGGAACCCAGGGCTCCTTGGTAGCCCGGTCTTTCACCAGTTCCACCCCGAAGAACAGGCCCTTGCCCCGCACGTCCCCGATGATGGGATGGCGCCGGGCCAGTTCCTCCAAGCGTCCGCGAAGGACTGCCTCCATGCGGGCAGCCCGCTCGATGAGGCCTTCCTGCTCGTAGACCTCCAGTGTGGCCATGCCCGCCGCACAGGCCAGCGCGTGGCCGCTGTAGGTCAGGCCACCCCACAGCACGTGGTCGTCGAAGTAACTCGCGATGCGGGAGTGAACCAGAACGCCGCCAAGCGGCACGTAGCCCGCCGTGACACCCTTGGCCAAGGTAATCATGTCGGGCACCACGTTCCAGTGTTCGGCGGCAAACCACCGGCCCGTGCGGCCGAAGCCCGCCATCACCTCGTCGAGGATGAGGAGGATGCCGTGGCGGTCGCAGATCTGGCGCACTCCCTGCAGGTACCCGTCAGGCGGCACGATGAGCCCGTCGGAACCCACGATGGGCTCCAGGATCATGGCCGCCACCGTGTGGGGCCCCTCGTACAGCAGAACCTCCTCAAGGTGGGCCAGCGCCGCCACGGCCTGCTCTTCGGGCGGCACCCGAAACGGGCTACGGTAGGGGTAAGGCGCGAAGAAGTGCACCACGCCCGGAATGCCCGGCTCAACGGCCCAGCGGCGGTTGTCGCCGCTGAGGGTGACGGCGCCGTACGTGGCGCCGTGGTACGAGCGATAGGCCGTCAGGATCTTGTGGCGGCCGGTAAACAGCCGGGCCATCTTCACAGCGTTTTCGTTGGCCTCCGCCCCGCCGCTGGTGAAGAAAACCTTTGTCAGCTTTCCCTGCGGAGAATACTGGGCCAGCTTCTCCGCCAGCAGCGCCCGCACGTCGGTAGCGAAGCTCGGCACGACGTAGGCAACGCGCCGCGCCTGGCGCTCGATGGCGGCCACCACGTGCGGATGAGCGTGCCCCACGTTGACGTTGATCAATCCGGACGACAGGTCTAGATAGCGGTTACCATCTGGTCCGTACAACCAGCAACCCTCTCCATGGTCGATGACGGGATGGGGCAGGCTTGCCTGTGAGGCCCAGGGAACCAACACGTGCCTGCGGGTCAGTTCACGGACGGAAACCTCCCCGATCGACCACGGTTGGCCGCCACCCATCGTTCCCGCTCCTGCCTCCGGTCGCGCCGTCATCCGTAGGACCTCCTTCAACGGAATTGCCAGCAGCCTGGCCCCCGCGGCGCGCTGACGCCTTACTCTACTTTAGACATACGCTACTGCGCGACGCCACACCAGTCCATAATGAACGTGGCTATGACCTTCGTAACCTCCAAGACACTGGGCAGTTCGACGTACTCGTTGGCTCCGTGCGCCCTCCCACCGCTCGGCCCGTAGCAGGTAACGGGGATGCCATAATACAGATGAAAGAATCGTGCATCGGTCGTGGCCGTGGATGCAACTGGCTCCAACGGGCGCCCCGTCACCCCCTGGTGGGAGACGTTCAGTGTTTGAATCACCGGTGATTCGTTGAAGTCGAGAGCCATGCCCTCTGCATGAAACCCATAAAACGTGATTTCGGGAGGATGTTCCTTGAGCCACGGATCGGTGGCGGCCGCCTCGAGTAAATGGTCTCGAACCAGCGTCTTCGCCCTTTCCGGGGTCATCCCGGGATAAAACCCCATGCGGAATTCCAGTTCGCACTCGGCGGGCACGGTCGATGGCCAATCCCCTCCGCGAATCACACCGGGGTTGAAGTTGATAGGCCATGCGACATCTCGAAACGCCGGTGGCTTCTCGCTGTTCAGGCGGGCCTCCAGTTTCCGCATGGCGTTGATTAGCACGTAGACCTTTTCGATCGCGTTCACGCCGCTTCTGGCAGCCATCACGTGGTACGAGACGCCCCTTACCTTGATTCGACCCCACAGCACGCCTACCTGAGCAACAAGGGCTTGACAATAAAATGGTTCGGGGATGAGGCACCCGTCGCCTGTGAAGCCGCGATGGAGGCAGGCGAGGGTTCCGTTTCCGGTGCACTCCTCTTCGATGACTGGTTGCAACACGACATCTCCTCTGACCAGGACATCGGCTTCCTGAATGGCACGGACCGCCCATACCATCGCGTTGACGCCCGCCTTCATATCTAACGCGCCGCGTCCGTAGAGGCGGTCCCCCACAACGATGGCACCCCAGGGGTCGTAGGTCCAATGCGAGATCGGTTCGGGGCTTACGACGTCGACGTGGCCGTTTAATACCAGCGAGCGCCCGTCTTTGCGACTGGCTTTCCACACCCCGACCACGTTAGGACGACCGCGATAACTCCATTCGGGCGGGGAAAACCCGGGGAGCGCGCAAATCGCACCAATGTCGGGCTCAAAGGTATGAACTTCCAACCCCATCTCCCGAAAGGTAGCCTGCATGAGGCGTTGCACTCCGGCTTCGCTACCCAAGATGCTGGGCTCCCGGACCAGCGCTTGAAGGTGCGCGAGTTGCCGGGGCCACGCCTTTTCAACCTCTTGCCATACCTTCTTCTTGACGGACTCCAACATCCCGCCTCCTCCTGCATTGGGGGATTCTGGAAGTGTCCAAGTTTGGGTCAGATCAACCACCCTGCTCCGGGGGGCCCTGTAGCTCCATGATCTCTTGGGCGGTGCCCACCGTCAGAATGGACTTCCCACGCGTCGCAACGCCTCCATCACCCGGTGTCGTTTGGGATAGCGCCACCGGTTTGTCTAGAAGCGCGCCAGTCCTTGTAGCTGGGGAACCCGGGGACGGACTCCGCATGTAGCAGGGCAGCCACCACCGCCCGCAACAGGGCGTCCTCGGCAGCGGTAGCAACAATATCGACAGCTTCTCCCCACCAGATGCCTGGCGCCTTCGCTGCCCCCTCTTGTACCGCTAATGCAAAGATGGTATCGCCGTCCCGCGTGGTGTGAATGGGCCGAATCGCCCTGGCAAGAGCGTTGTGTGCTACCTGGGCTACCTTCCGGAGTTGCGTCTTGTCCAAACGCGCGTTCGTCGCGACCACACCCAAAGTTGTATTCTCTCCCTCCAATGAGGGCGAACCCCCTAGCCCGGTGCCCAGCTCAGGCAACGGCGGTACGGAATCGAAGCCGCCATGAGTGGCGTAAAGCTCCCCGGTACTCGGGTGCACCACGTCACCTACCGAGTTCACTACGGCAAGGGCACCCACAACCACACCGCCCGGAAGCGCAACGCTAGCAGTTCCGACGCCGGCTTTAAGGGGGATGCCGCGGGTTCCTTTGCCGGTGGTGGCGCCAGTGCCGGCTCCCACGTTGCCCTGGCGCACAGGGCCGGGGCATGCGGTCCGGGCGGCACGGTAGCCCTCCTCCGGCGAAGGTCGGGCCTTGGGGTCTCCCACCGTCAGATCGTACACCACGGCAGCGGGGACCACAGGGATGCGAGCTGCTCTCGTCTCGACCCCCAGGCCGCGCTCCTCCAGATAGCGCATGACACCGAAGGCAGCAGCGAGCCCCCACAGAGAGCCTCCCGCAAAGCACACGGCCTGCACGGAACGGTTGGCCATCAAAGGATCCATGGCGTCAGTGTGGAGGGTACCGGGATTAGAGCCGCGCACGTCGGCAGCACAGATCGCCCCCTGCTCGACCAAGATGACCGTGACGCCCGTCATCCCCGAAGTGTGTGCCACTTGCCCAACCTTGATACTCGGTACGTCTGTAATTGCATTGTGCATAGATTGTTCTCTCACCTATCTCAAACTTGTGCCTGTTTTCGCGGTCCTGCTCCCTCTTTTGGCCTCTTCCCACGACCGGCAGCCTCGCCGAGGTAGGCACGCGCCGCCCTAGTCAGCCCGACCCTTGGGTAGCTAGCGGTCTTTGCCCAACCGCGGGTCCAAGGCGTCCCGCAACCCGTCACCTACAAGGTTGAAGGCGATGACCGTGAGGGTAATCATGACGCCCGGCACCACAGTTAGGTGGGGATAATACCGCAGGTACGCGCGGCTGTCCGCCAGCATGCTCCCCCAGGCCGGCGTAGGCGGCTGCAC